>JARLIT010000220.1 GCA_031291575.1 Ancalomicrobiaceae bacterium | reverse complement strand
CGGCGATCCGTTCGCGCAGTTCGCGGTTCTCCGGGTCGGCGTATTTCCAGATGTCGCCCGCCGCCCGCCGCATGGCCTCGACCGCTAAGGGCGACGGGCCGAAGCCGTTCTCGTTGGCGCCGATGCGGGCGCGGAAGCGGCGGCCTCGCGCCCGTTCCTGGGTTTCAGGGCCGACGAAGGGCACGCTTGCGGGCAATTGCTGGACGAGATCGGTCAGGCGCGGCGACATCGGTTCGGCTCGGCTCCGGGACGAAACATCACACGCTTTCGATAGCGCATCTGGATTGCCCCGTCATCCAACGGTGACGGCCGGCTCCCTTGCCGGAACCGCAGTCATTTCGGCGGGGTGATCTCGCCGCCGCAGTCACGGTGCCCGGCTGTGACGCAACGCTGCAGCTTATCGTAGTCGCTGAAGCGGTCGATCACCCACACCATGGCAACGATCAGCGCTGCGACGAACAGTCCGGTCACCCACAGGGGGACCCCCTCCTGCTTCTGCCGCCGCCGCTGACGTTCCGGTCCTCTGTCGCTCATCTTTTCCCCTCGCAGTGGCCCCGCTCCGCCCATCCGCGGCGTCCCGGCCGCCGTCCTTTAGCACCGCCCCAGCCCATGGGCGAACCGGCAGTCGGGCCGACCATTCTGACCCTTCGCGGCCCATCAGGCGATCTGCTTACTCCCACCGCGGCGCACTCGCCCATCAGCCATGCGTCGCGCGCATCACATTCAGCCTGTTTTCGGAAGCCGTTCAATTCGAGCCCCCGAATTTGTCGCCCCCAATCCGGGGTGATGCATTTTTCGCATATCTCGTTCACATTTTCCGGGGAGGCCAAACTAACATTTCAGCTTGATTTGCTGCGCTGCAAATTTATATTGGTGGGCATGGCGCTGCTGTTCAGCACGTCATAGCCCTCCTTGGGCGTTTCCTCCCTAGACTTGGGCCGCTGGCAATCGTCAGCGGTCTTTTTTTTGCGCCTATGCCAAAGCCCCCACCTGGTCGGCGCCCAAACGACGGGCGCCGCGGCGGGCCCGGCACTATTCCCCGGCGAAGCGCGCGTCCTCGAGGCCGGATACGCCGGGCCTCAACGCCAGCAGGCTGCCGGCGAGCGGTTCGGCCGCCAGTCGCGCCTCGTCGAAGCCTCGCCTCGCCGAGGTGATGTAGAGCGTATCCTGATCGGGCCCACCGAAGGCCGGGCAGGTCGGTCGGCTGACGGGCAGCGCGATCCTGCGATCGACGCGACCGTCTGGCGTGTAACGGGTGATGCAGCCCCCCTCCCACTCGGCGTTCCACAGGCAGCCGTCGGCATCGACGCAGGAGCCGTCGGGGTAGCCAGCCGTCGTCTGGGCGAAGACGCGCCGGTTCGACGGTTCGCCAGCAATGACGTCGTAATCGAACACCCAGATGGTGCGCGTCGGCGAATCGGCAAAATACATGCGGTCGCCTTCCGGCGAAAACGCGATGGAATTCGACACGATGATGCCGCCGAACAGTTTCCTCGGCGTCCGCATGCCGTCCCAGGTCCAAACCCCGCCGATCGGCTGGGTCTCGCCGTTGCCCTCGTCCATGGTGCCGAACACCAGCCGGCCGGCACGATCGAGCTTGCCATCGTTTACGCGGGTGGCCGGTTCGTCGGCTTCGACGGGCACGAACTCCGAGCCGACGCCGGAGCGCGGGTCATAGCGCCGCACGCCGCCGACGAAGCCGGCAGCGATCCGCCCGCCGGCGAGAGGCGCGAAACAGGCGAGCCGATCGGGCAGTCCGCGGCTGACCGCGTTTCCCGTCGCAGGATCGTAGCTCCACAGCGCCCTGCCCTCGATGTCGGTCCACAGGACGCGTTCCTCGACCCCGTCCCAGACGACGCCCTCGCCGAGCACGTTCGCTGCTTCGACCACTGCTATGACCTTGGTATCCATGCGTCCTTCTTCCCCTCGACTGTGGTCAAATCGGCATCGGAAGGTGCCAGCGCAAACGGCCGAGAGCAAGCGTGCAGTCGGATAACCGCGTAGCCCCAGCCGCTTCCCTTATAAAAGCTCTAAAAGATAGCGATTGACGCTTCATCGAGCGCATCGGTAAAACTCGGCTATCGTTGCCATTCCGGCCCCGTAATCCCGATGGCAGGACCTTTACTCCTGCTGATTGGAGCAAACAATGACGAGATTTACGCGTTCAGCAGCGGCGGGTGCCGACAGAACGATTGTTCGACTGCCCCGTTCGAGCCGCTTCCAACTGTCGGCATCCCTGTTTCAGCCTTCGCTCTTGGGTCGTTTCACTGGGATCGTGGGGTTCGTCTTCGCCTGCGCCGCGCTCGGCCTGGTGACGACCGGCGCACATGCCGAGGATGCGCTGACGCTGACGCTGAAGGACCACGTCTTCTCGCCGGCCGAATTGACCGTGCCGGCCGGCAAGGCCTTCGCCATCGTGGTGAAGAACGAGGATGACGCCGCCGAGGAATTCGACAGCGACGATCTGCACGTCGAGAAGGTGATCGCCGCCAAGTCGAGCGGCACGATCCACATCAAACCGTTGAAGCCGGGCTCCTATAAGTTCAGCGGCGAATACCACGAAGCGACCGCCAAGGGCGTCGTGATCGCCAAGTAAGGGGCAGAGGCCATGCTCGGAACCCTCATCATCGTGTTTCGCGAAGTCATCGAGGCGGGCCTCGTCGTCGGCATCGTCCTGTCGGTGACGCGAGGGCTCGCCGGCCGAATGCCCTGGATCCTCGGCGGCATCGCCATCGGCGTCACCGGCGCCCTGTTGCTCGCCATTTTCGCCGGCTCGATCGCGTCCGCGCTCGAGGGCATCGGCCAGGAGCTGTTCAATGCCGCGGTCCTATCGACGGCCGTCGTCATGCTGACCTGGCATAACGTCTGGATGGCGCGCCACGGTCGCGAAATTGCGGCCGAGATCCGGACCGTCGGCAAGGACGTGGCGCGCGGCTCACGCTCGCTCGCGGCCCTGTCCGTCGTCGTCGGCGTCGCGGTCCTGCGCGAAGGCTCGGAGGTCGTGCTCTTCCTTTATGGCGTGGCGCTATCCGGGCACGACACGGTCATTGCCCAGATCACCGGCGGCATCCTCGGCCTCGTCCTCGGCGCAGGGCTCAGCGCCCTGACGTATGTGGGCCTTGTCGCCATTCCGCCGCGCTACCTCTTCGCCGTCACCGGCGCGCTCATCACCTTCCTCGCCGCCGGCATGGCGGCCGGTGCCGTCGCCTTCCTTGAGCAGGCGGGCGTAATCACGGTGATGACGGATACGGTGTGGGATACGTCCTGGCTGTTGGCCGATTCCTCCATCGCTGGCCGCGTTGCGCACACGCTCGTCGGCTATGTCGACCGCCCGACCGGCATGGAGCTCGTCGCCTATGTCGCGGTGCTGGCAGCGATGACGCTCCTGTCGCGCCTCTTCGCCCAGCGCCCGGCCGCCGCTTCACTATCGGGCGCAGCGGCGCAATAGCGTCGGCTGGGGCTCTCGACCGGCCGGGGCGCCCGCCCAATTCGGACGCCGCCCCGACCTCCCCATGATGGCGCTGAATCCGCCCCTATACCCGCTCGATGCGGACCCGGGTGACGCCGCGGGCGATGAAATCCAGTTCGGCGGCGGCGCTGCGCGACACATCCAGGATGCGGCCGCGCACGAACGGTCCACGATCATTGATGCGGACGACGACACTTCTGCCGTTGAGAAGATTGGTGACCTTCACCTGCGCCCCGAGCGGCAGCGTCCGGTGGGCGCCCGTCATCCCGTGCATGTCGAAGCGTTCGCCGCTGGCGGTTGGTCCGCCGTGATGCTCCGCCCCGTAGAAGGAGGCGAGCCCTTCCATCGGATTGCCGGATGGCGCGGGCACGCTGCGCCTTGCCGGTCGGGCATGGGAATGGTGGGCGGAATGCGCCATCGCGGAGCCGGTACCCATCGCCATCAGCCCGAGGCCGAAGCTTGCGATGAGTGCGCGGCGGGTCTGCGGCACCCGCAGACTGTCAGCTTGATTGAACCGTATGGATCTAGCCTCCATTTATGGATCACGGCCGAGCCGGATCATCTTCCATGCGACTGTTCGCGAGTTGCCTGTGGTGGATGCTGGGCGTTCCCCGCGAGTTCGGCTACGTCTTTCGCCTGACGACGGACAATCGGTAATTGAAGAACTACCCGATTGGCACAATCGCGCCGGGCATCCACCAATTGCCGGCAAAACATGTTGGAAAAGCGACGCCGCACCGCTGCACCGCTTGACGCCGCGCAACCATCTGAAAACACTAAGACTTTCTGGAAAGTGCCGATCGCGGTCCGAACGTGTGTTAAGCCTTTGGCAATGCCAATCCGGGCGGCAATGGGGCAGATTCCGGCCGTTTTCGCTTGGACGACCCGAGCGGAGCACCCGCTCCGCCGTCCAGTCGCGGGCCGGACCCCGTCGGCTGTGGCCCGTCGGATCGACAGGCATTGGCCCGCACGGCATTCGACCTACGGCTCCGGCGTGCGACCAACGGCACCTGCAATGATGTCGATCGATCGCCAAACAGCTTGACGGGCCGGCCAGATCGCGGCATCTGCTTGCCACCGCGCCATGGGTGACCTGCATGCCGATCCCCGCATGGGATCGCAATCGCCACCCCGGTCCGGGCCCGTAGCTCAATGGTTAGAGCTGGCCGCTCATAACGGTCTGGTTGCTGGTTCGAGTCCGGCCGGGCCCACCAAAATTCACGCAAAACCCTGGTTTGAACCGTTTACCGCCGGTTTGAGCCAGCCGCACGCCGCTCAAATGCACAACATGGCGAATGAAATGCCGCTGCCAAAACACCTGTCGAAGCGACAGGGCGTCTGGCAGTCCCTGCAGCGAGTTCCTGAGGATCTCTGTCCACGCTTCCCTGATTTCCGGATCCAGAAGTCGCTTGGGACCAGCGACGATCGTCCGGCCCGAGCCGTTGCCGTAGATTGGGATCGCGAGTGGGACAGGGCATTTCGTGACGCACCCAGACGGCTCGGGGCCGCATAGCCGACGCCGGATCCTCAAAGACCACTGTCGACCACAGACTGGTCTTGGCAAGGACGGGAGGCACCGAGCCGACGGCTTGAGTTGCGCTGAACTGAACAGCATTGGCGAGCTCGGCTCGTCACTGCGTCCGGACGTTTGCCACGATCGAGCGCCGATCACGCTCACCACTTTCGATCCATCAAAGACCGAAAGTGGTGATCCGGAGACCAACCTCAACCAGCATCCCGGTGAAGTTGGATCTGAGCGCCGTCCCATTGCGTACTTCCCCAATGGGACCGTTGCCGAATTACCATTCGTGCAGCGGCGGGGCACCATTGAGTGGGCGCCGCGGCATTCTGTAACTGGACTGAACCCGGACGTTGTCGCTCGGACTCAGTTCGCGTCGGACGGCCAAGCCATCATCAAGCGTCTTTCGGAATCCCGCTTCGATGTTTCCGTCCCTGTCTCCGTTGGACATCCGACGTCCATCGCTGCCGATTTGGTCCGGCCCGCTCAAGACCGAAGATCGCAGCGCACTGTTGGAGTTTGGCACTGTGCTCATCTGTGACTCCTCCTGTCGTACTGCTTGTTTTCATTCATGGTTCAGGAGAACAATCAGTGGAATTGATGACATCCACCGACATCTCCGCCACGAATGGAAATATCCGCATCGTTTTTTATTTTAATCGTATCACGTTTATTGGCCTGAGTACCACCATTTAGTTATGTTGTTCCGAGAAATACGCTTTCCATGGCGGCCACGCCCGGAGAACTGCGTTGGATTTGCTGACAATTTCAACTCATCATCGATTGCCGCCATGGCGACCGACTTGCGTTGAACTATCGGAGACATCACGCGAATACCCCCCCAACACCGGTCGACGTCATGACAATCTGCTTTTCCGGGATGGCCCTGAGGCAGGTGATTTTACCTATTCACACTCTACGGCCCTTGCGACGACTATCCCGCCGCGCCTCAACCGTGCTGCAACGCGTCCACCATCTGTTGGGTAATCAGGCAAATGCCCTTTTCCGTGCGCCTGAAGCGTTGAGCATCGACCGCCGGGTCATCCCCGACCACCCAGCCGTCGGGAATATGTGTGTCGACATCGACGACAACGTTCGTCAGCCGAACACTTCTCCCGACCGTGGCATTCGGCAGGATCACGGCATTTTCTATGTAGCTGAAGGAATTGATGCGGGCGCCGGTAAACAGCAGCGACCGCCGCAACAGGCTGCCGGACACGATGCAGCCGTCGGACACCAACGACGACACCGCCGTCCCATGCCGCCCATCGGAGTCATGCACGAACTTGGCCGGCGGCGTGAGTTCGCCGGAAGTCCATATCGGCCAGTCCCTATCGTAAAGATCAAGCGCCGGGACCACATCCGTCAGATCGATGTTTGCCTCCCAGTAGGCATCGATTGTTCCCACGTCGCGCCAATAGTTGAAGGCGTTGTCGAGGGATTGCACGCAAGAGCGCGAAAAATGGTGCGCCACCGCCTTGCCGTTGTTGACGACGAAGGGAATAAGATCCTTGCCAAAATCGCGGCTGGAGGTGGGATCGGCAGAATCGCGCCTGAGTTGATCAAGTAAAAACTTCGTATCGAAAACGTAGATCCCCATTGAAGCCAGGGATTTCGCACTGTTTCCCGGCAATGTCGGCGGATCCTCGGGCTTTTCGAGAAATTGGAGAATGCGATTGGTTTTATCGACCTGCATGATGCCAAAGCTCTTGGCCCTGTCGCGATCGACCTCGATACAGCCGACGGTCACATCGGCACCCTGTTCGATGTGCTGCTGCAGAATCTGTTCGTAGTCCATCTTGTAGACGTGATCACTCGCCAAGATCACTACGTGTTTGGGATGGTACTGCCGGATGACGTCCAGATTCTGAAAGACTGCATCGGTAGTCCCCGTGCCCGCACCTTCCTCGGACAGGCAACGCCGCGCCGGGAGAATATCGAAGCTGCCGTTGCGATCCGAGCGAAAAAACTCCCGGCTATTCTGCAAATGCTGAATCAGCGAGTGCGACTTATATTGGATCGCAACGCCGACACGGCGAATGCCGGAATTCATCACATTCGACAGAGTGAAATCGATCAGCCTCGACTTGCCGCCAAACGGAACGACAGACTTGGCGCGCTGATCGGTCATCTCCATCAATCGGCTGCCGCGACCGCCGGCCAGGACATAGGCCATCGCGTGACTGGAGAGCGCCGAATGAGCCAAAGATCGCGGGGCAGAGAACGGGATCGCATTCATGGCTGTATCGTCCCAAGCGTTAACGCGTTTGACGAACTCGAATGCTTACGACGTCCATTCGTAGCGCGGCCGATGACGATCGATTCGTTGTCCATATATTGCATGATTTGTATATATATAGCGATAGCAAAAGCCGAACGCCCTCCACGCATGTTATTTAAAAATCGCGATTATTTTGCCCCATATGGGCCACGCGGCACGCGATTGTTCTCAGTTTACCGTCGCTGTTGTTGCTTTCGGCACATAACAGTGACGGACACACCTGAAAGCTACCATCGGCGCCCCGGCGCTGGACAGACACGTCCTGCGTGCCGCAGATGCCATACCGACCAAAGCTGTGCGACGTAATGTCTTCGAGACTAGCTTATAAGTAGTATTCACACGATTCCGCTCCCGTGTCTGTGGTCCAAGCCACAGAGGCGCTGAATTATTCAGTCAAGTCGGCCGCCGCATCCGATCTCTGCCGGATCGCCAACCAGCAGATTGCCGAGCGCATTTTCCGACCGGATTGAATCAATTCTGTCGATAAGAAAATGTGCAGATTCAAGATCTTGAGCGTGTTCTTATCGCTCAAGTCTGGTCAACTTGAGCGGAACACGCTGTAGTGGAGCGAATTTGACATTTGAGTCCCAGCGAGTTGCGCGGCCAAACTCAAATGTCAAATTAAACGCTCCACTAGAATCAATGAATTGCTAGTAGTCCTGGGACTCCGACATTTGCGTCAGTGCGCGCGGCAAGTGGGATGCAAATGTCGGAGCCGGACCACTAGTTCCGCCGCCCGGTTGTATCGCCGACTGCGGCAGTCGACGGCGGACAAATGAAGGCTTCAAATCGCTCTTTCACGATCGCGTAGCATTCGCACGCCGCCTTCTCCAGACCGGCACGGTCGAGAACCTGCACCAGTCCCCGGCGATAGCTGATCAGGCCGGCGGCCTGCAGCGACTGGGCGGCGAGCGTGACCGATTTTCGATTGGCACCCATGATATGGGCCAGAAACTCGTGCGTGTAGGTCAAAGGTTCGCCTTCAGCCCGATCGTGCATCATCAGGAGCAAGCGACTGATCCGCTGCTCCGTCGAATGCAGCGCGTTGCAGGCGACGGTCTGCTGCACTTGCGATAAGAGCGTCTCCGAGTAACTTACGAACAAATTTCGGAGGTGCTCACTGACCCCGAACTCAGTCTTCACTATTTCGATCGGACAACGAACAAGAGGCCCCTCTAGCTGCACAATACATCGATCGAATGACACTCGGCTGTACATCGCCGCAAACAACCCAAAGGCTCCCTCGCGCCCAATACTGGCCGTTTCGATCGCAGAGCCGTCCTTCATAACCGTCAACAGCGAAAGGACGCACCCCTGCGGAAAATAGACGTGACGCAGGAGCCCGCCAGCCTCACAGACGACGGCGCCGAGCGACAGATTGACCGGTTCGAGATATCGATCGATCCGCCGGCGAAATTCTGGCACGAATGCACCAAGTATCTGATTGCTATGAATGGCCTTCCGGCGAGACTGAGGCATGTAGAGGTCCGATCGCCCAGTCGAAGTTTGGACGGCAAGCATTATAGGCCTAGCGTCGGCGAATGGATACGCGACAAAGAATGCCCATTGAGACAGAGTTCTATTGGTCGGATACGGCCACGGTCAGGACTGGTTTCCTTGGCCGCTGCAGCAGTTTGCGGTGGCTTTTTTTCGGCGAGTTCCGACGCTCGAGCGTTTGGATTGCAATCGCCTGCGCCATTCTGACCTGCTCCAGCTTGATCTGAAGGAGGTGCAGATCGTCCGTCCCCGACGCAGCGAGTTCACGACAGGCATCGAGCAGTCTTTCAAAACGCAGAAGCCCAGCACAATTGATCAAATCATGTGCCTCATGCCGGGCATTCTCAATCGTCGATTTGAAGGCGCGTCGTAGCTCATTCGCAAATGCATCGACGATAGCATTCGCCCTTTCCTTGCCGATGATCTTGGCAAGGACCGACCAGTTGCGCTCATCAAACGGCGCCGGCGTTTCCTCTTTTGCGACTTCCGCGGAATGCAATTGCGGAAGCCATCGATGAACGCGTTTGTTGAGGACCTCGCGGCTGATCGGCTTGCCGATATGATCGTCCATGCCGGCCGCCAGAAACGAGCGGACGTGAAACGGCAGGACATTGCCGCTGACGGCGATGATCGGAATATCCCTGAGCGGCGGCTGCAGACCTCTGATACGCTTGGTTGTGGCGATGCCGTCCATCACCGGCATCTGGATATCCATCAGGACGAGATCGTAGTGTTCTCCGCCAAGCGCGACGAGTGCTTCGGAGCCGCTGCCGACAGAGTGGGCGGAAAAGCCTCCCTCATCCAGAAATGCCTCCAGGATCTCGCGGTTGGTGTCGATGTCATCGACCACGAGGATCCGGGCCTTTCTGGGCGGCACTCTGTTTGCCGGAGTGTCAGGCTTCGCCTCGAGCACGACTTGGGGTGCATCCGGCAGATGCGCCGTGAACCACACCGTTGCGCCATTGCCCAGATCGCTGACGATACCAATTTCGCCGTCCATCAATTCGACCAACCGCTTGCAGATCGCCAGGCCGAGGCCGGTGCCGCCGTAGCGGCGGCTTACCGAGCTGTCGGCCTGCGAAAAATGCCGAAACAGCAGTGGTTGCCGGTCCGTGGCAATGCCGATGCCGGTATCAGTGACGGCGAAGCGGATCCGGCCAAGGCCGTCTGGCGACTTCTCCTGGCGTACATCCAACGTGATCGTGCCCGCTTCGGTGAATTTGACCGCGTTGTCGAGGAGATTGTGCAGGATTTGACGTAATCTGGGTTCGTCGCCCATGCGCCATTCGGCGATGCCGGGCTCGACGTCGTATCGGACACGCAGTTTCTTGCTCGACGCGGAAACAGCGCCGATCGCGGTAGCATCCCGAACCAAGGTTGGCAGCGAAAACGGACGCGGCTCGAGTTCCAGACGCCCAGACTCGACTTTGGCAAAATCGAGAATATTGTCGACGACTTTCAATAGTACCGAATTGGCTGATTGCATCAGATCCACGTAACGCTGCTGTTTGCGCGTCAGCTTTGTCGTATGCTTGAGCAGATCGGCGAAGCCGCTGATGCCGGTCAGTGGTGTCCGGATTTCGTGACTCATCACACTGAGGAATTCGGTCTTGGCTCGATTGGCGTTCTCCGCTTCCTGCTGGGCACGTCTTGCCGCCTCGACGGCAGCCTTGAGTGCCACTTCCGAGCGCCGCCGCGCCGTGATGTCGCGCGCGATCTTCGAAGCGCCGATGACATTGCCGGCTTCGTCGCGAATGGGAGAAACAGTCAACGAGACGTCGACCAACCGGCCGTCCTTGGCGACGCGAACCGAGTCGAAATGGTCAATCCGAATGCCGCTCTTCAGCGCATCAAGAATGAACTGCTCCTCGCTCAACAGATGCTCGGGAATGATCGAAGTGACCGAGCGCCCGATCATATCTTGCGCGGTATAGCCAAACATGCGCGTGGCTCCCGCGTTCCACGAAGTGATGTAGCCGTCGAGCGTCTTGCTGATAATCGCATCATCGGATCCCTCGACAATTGCGGCCAGGCGACTCCTGTCAATTGCGGGTTCCATTTTCTTGGTACGGTCTTCCTGAACTCCCTCCGATCCCTTGCCCGAGGCACCCGCATCGTCCAATAGACTTGTACAGATCGCCGACATTTGCCCCGCACCCTCGGGCAATTCGGCCGTCGCTTTGATCCCGAGGTTCGGCTGATCTTGCCTGAAGCAGACCTCGAGCAGACGCCCGTCACAAGACTTCGGGTCACCTTCCGGCCAAGGCCGTTTCCAGGGGCCACACCATCGATTGTCGTCAAGTCGTGACCCGGTTCCGCTGAGCCCGGTTGCAGCATTGATGCAGAAGCTGACCGGCGCAGGCGCCTCAGTCTGGTTTGCCATAACAGGCTGGGCGTTCGCAGACGCGGCAAGACGAACGCTCAATTTCGCTGCTTTCGCCCCACGCCTTGCAGGCACGTTCGCTTCGGCGCTCGCTGATCGCCGGCGTTCTGCTCGAACAGCGAACACTATGCCAGGGTTTGAGCCGATTTCGGCGGTCGTCGTCTGTTCGTCAGGCGATACACGCGGTGTGTCCGCAGCCGCAGGAGGACTCCGTCTTGTATTGGTGGACTGACTTTTCTTCATGTCGTCTCCCCATTGGCAGATAGAGTCCGGCTGTCATATCCTACATTATGAATATTTATGGACGGATCCAATACGACTGGTTGAGTACTCGCGAATAGTTCACTGCGAGAAGATCCAACTCAACGCCACGCCTGTTGCTGTCATCCTTGCCTGATGCACCGCGTCAGTCGCCTTGGGGCCAGAGTACTGCGGACTGACATTTCGGGACATGGCGGTAGACGACTATCTCATAGTGATCAGTCGCCACATTTTATGTTCGGCCGAAATAGTTCATCTTGACTCATCCGCATTACAACTTCGATATATACTCCAAAGTTGTGGTTGCATGATTCTACTCCCGGTGTCTGTGGTCCAGACCACAGACAAAGTTAATTATTTGAAAAGGGTGGAAGCCGTCGCTTGGATAGACGAGACATCTTGCGCCATGGGTTGCGCTGAGCCTCAGCGCGTCAGCCGAAGCACCCGTAAGCTCGAGAGAGTGCCCCGCGCGCGGGGTCACTGGAGCAATCAATCTTGAAACACACGATCTTTCGGTTCAGCTTCTAGCGGCAACGAACAAGTGTAATAAGGTCACCGTTATTGAATCGTACCTTCAATACCCGGTTTTCCAGGCTAGCTGTCACCGTAACGCGCCAACTCTCTCCAGTCGCGTAGTTGCACGTTCCTTTCCACTTGACGACGTCCATTTTGCGGGATACGTCAGTGAAGTCACAAGTGCTTTCATCCTCTACCCACGTCATGGGCCCGATTGCCACTTCACCGCTTGATGGTCTGCAAGCGCCATCGACGGGCCGCCAACGTCCAACAATTGTTTGTGCTGCAAATGCGGCTACACAGGAAACCGAGGCAACCATCAGGGATGAAGCGACAACCACGGCAAGTTTCTGAATCATTTTCGGGACCTCCCGCGCCGCTCGAGGCAACAACCTACCCGTTTAATTTTCGCACATTAGGTGCGGCGTTCTAAAATTCGATTGCAGACTTTTGTTAATTTCAGCATTTGCGACGAAGCACAAAAGACCCACAATAACATGCGATTATACGTGAAATTCGCAGGCCGCGAGGCGGTGACCGGAAACAGGGCCGCGGTTGTATCTTGCAGCGTATAATTGCCTCGAAGCAGCATGCCCGCCCGGCAGGCTCACCGCAATTCGGCATCAGGGGTCAATCCTGCATGCCCAGCCGTTGCAGGTGCGGCATCACATCGTGCATGACAACGGTCCACTCGAAGGCGAGAGACACTGTAAAGTCAGCTGAAAATCATTGCGGTATCTTCCCCGGCCGGGCCGACCACGGATCCGTTGGGGAGGGAGCAGGCTCGCCGTCGCCGGGATGGGACTAGACATCGGTCCGAATTCGCGGGACGACGAAAGCATCCCTTGCCGATCCGGCCAGCGTGGCCGACATATAGGGCGTCGTTCAGGGCCTTGCGGACCTGCGCGGCATCGTTTTGAGGCGCGACCGCCGCCGACTTGGACCGATCATGATGAATGCGTTCGACCGCCAGACCTCTGTCGCCGACGTGGCTCCGGATGACTTCCGAACGACGCTCAGGCAGCTGGCAGGCGCCGTCAGCGTGGTCACGGCGGGCCGTGGCAACGACCGCGCCGGGCTGACCGCCACCTCGGTCACCTCCTTTTCAGCCGAGCCGCCGGCGGTGCTGGTCGCAGTCAACCTGAAGTCCTCGGCCCTGCCGACCATCCGCGCCTACCGGCATTTTGCCGTCAACGTGCTGACCGCCGGACAGCAGCCACTCGCCGACCGCTTTGCCGGCCGTACCAACGTGAAGGGCGCCGCACGCTTTGTCGGGGAGGACTGGTCGAACCTCGTCACCGGAGCGCCGGTGCTCGTCGGCGCTCTTGCCGTCATCGACGCCGAACTGGAAGAGGTGATCGAGCGGCATTCGCACGCCCTTCTCATCGGCCGCGTCAAGGCGGTCAGAAGCGACGCCGAGGCCGGTGCGCTCCTCTACTGGCGCGGCGATTACGCCTGCTTCGACGACGGGCGCAGCGAGGACTGAAGGCCTCTCGGACCTCAAGGCCCGCTCCGGCAGCAGCCGCCGCCAGTGTCATCAAACTTGCGTCTACGCACCATAGGAAAGCCGCACCAATCCTTTGCCCGGTGCGCAACCGGCCCGGTTTGACATCCTTTCGGCGGCTACTAATCTCGGCGCCGCAACAAGAAGGGCAACGGCCGGGGCGATGTGAACCGCGGTCCGATTTGGCTCTCACGGGAGGTCCCGCCATGCATCCGATCAAAGCCGCGCTCGCCGCGACCCTCATCCTCGTCGCCGCGTCGGCAACGGCTGAAGCCGAAGTCCAAATTCAGTGGTGGCATGCGATGTCCGGCGCCAACGGCGATCGCATCGTCAAAATTTCCAACGATTTCAATGCTTCCCAAAGTGAATACAAGGTCATCCCGACGTTCAAGGGCTCCTACGCCGACACGATGAACGCCGGCATTGCCGCGTTCCGCGCCGGCTCCGCACCGCACATCCTGCAGGTCTTCGAGGTCGGCACCGCCACCATGATGGCCGCCAAGGGTGCCATCAAGCCGGTCTACCAGTTGATGGCCGACGCCAGCGAGCCGTTCGATTCGAAAGCCTACCTGCCCGCCGTTACCGGCTACTATTCGACCGCCAAGGGCGACATGCTGTCGTTCCCCTTCAATTCCTCCACCATGGTGATGTGGGTCAACCTCGACGCGCTGAAGAAGGCCGGCATCGACAAGGTTCCCGCCACCTGGCCGGACGCCTTCGACGCGGCCACCAAGCTGCACAACGCCGGCTACGACAAATGCGGCATTTCCACCGGCTGGACCACCTGGGCCAACATTGAGGAACTCTCCGCCTGGCACAACCAGTCACTGTCGACCAAGGCCAACGGCCTCGACGGCTTCGATACCGAGCTTGTCTTCAACAAGAGCCCGGTCGTCGTCAAGCACCTGGAAAACCTGGTGAAGTACCAGAAGGACAAGATCTACGATTACGCCGGCCGGACGAACGAGGGCGAGGGCCGCTTCACCTCCGGCGAATGCCCGCTGTTCCTGACGTCTTCGGCCTTCTACGGCAACGTCAAGGCCAACGCCAAATTCACCTATACCGCGGCGCCGATGCCCTACTATCCGGACGTCCAGGGCGCGCCGCAGAATTCGATCATCGGTGGCGCCTCGCTGTGGGTGATGTCCGGCAAGAGCCCTGAGGAATACAAGGGCGTCGCCAAGTTCCTGACCTATCTGTCGAAGCCGGACGTGCAGGCGTGGTGGAGCCAGGAGACCGGCTACCTGCCGATCACGCCCGCCGCCTATGAACTCTCCAAGACCCAGGGCTTTTTCGACAAGGTGCCGGCCGCCGAAGTGGCGATCAAGGAAATCACCAACAAGGCGCCGACCGAGAACTCGCGCGGGCTGCGGCTCGGCAATCTCTCCCAGATCCGCGACGCCTGGGCGGAGGAAATGGAGCAGGCGCTGACCGGCAAGAAGACGGCGCAGGCCGCCCTCGACAGCGCTGCCGAGCGCGGCAACCAGATGCTGCGTCAGTTCGAACGCACGGTGAAGTAAGCCCCCTGGAAGGGTGACGACGTCAATTCGTCATTGTGAGCGAAGCGAAGCAATCCAGAAGACCAAACAAGAGTCTGGATTGCTTCGGCCCCGCCTCGCAATGACGAACGTCCCTATCCAGACTTGTGCGGCGCGCAGGATACGCCTGTCTCCATTCCCTCCCGGATCCTCCATGGAAAAACGCGCGGTCTTCTCCCACAAGCTGCTGCCCTATGCGCTGCTGGCACCGCAGCTCCTGGTGACCATCGTCTTTTTCTACTGGCCGGCGGCGCAGGCGGTCTATCAGTCCTTCCTGATCCAGGACGCCTTCGGCATTTCAACGGAGTTCGTCTGGTTCGAGAATTACCAGATGCTGTTTTCCGAGCCCGCCTATTACGGCGCGCTTCTCACCACGGCGCTGTTTTCGACAGCCGTCACCGTGCTCTCCCTCAGTCTTGCCCTGATCCTGGCAGTGGAGGCCGACAAGAACCTGACGGGTGCCGGGCTCTACAAGACCCTGCTCATCTGGCCCTATGCGGTCGCCCCGGCGGTCGCCGGCGTGTTGTGGCTGTTCATGTTCCAGCCCTCGCTTGGGATGATCGGCCGCTCGCTGCATGCCTTCGGCTTCAACTGGAACCCCTATTTGAATTCCGGCGACGCCTTCACCCTGATCACGGCGGCCGCCGTGTGGAAGCAGATTTCCTATAATTTCCTGTTCTTCCTCGCCGGGCTGCAGTCGATCCCCAAGTCGTTGATCGAGGCCGCGGCCATCGACGGCGCCGGTTCGACCCGGCGGTTCTGGACCATCGTGTTTCCGCTGCTGTCGCCGACGGCCTTCTATCTCTTGACCGTCAATATTGTCTACGTGTTCTTCGACACCTTCGGCATCATCCACGCGGTCACCCGCGGCGGCCCGGCCGGAGCGACGACGACGCTCGTCTACAAGGTGTTCTCCGACGGCCAGGCCGGCGGCGATCTCGGTGGCTCGGCCGCCCAGTCGGTCATCCTGATGCTGATCGTCATCGCCCTGACGGCGGTGCAGTTCCGTTTCATCGAGCGCAAGGTCACCTACTGATGGTCGAGAACCGCCCCTTCGCCGCCATTCTCTCGCATGTGATCCTGATTATCGGCGTCGTGATCATTGCCTTTCCGGTCTATGTCGCTTTCGTCGCCTCGACCACCGACCCGACCACCATTTCCAATGGCCAGCTCAGCCTGATCCCCGACCACCATCTGATCGAGAATTACGCCAAGGTGCTATTCGAAG
The DNA here is from genome assembly GCA_031291575.1 of Ancalomicrobiaceae bacterium. Classification (GTDB taxonomy): domain Bacteria; phylum Pseudomonadota; class Alphaproteobacteria; order Rhizobiales; family Ancalomicrobiaceae; genus CAIYYN01. Next base: position 9,824 of record JARLIT010000220.1, on the reverse strand, counting down.
GAACGGAGCGTTCCACCAAACAGCCGATGATCGTTCCTCTGATGAATTCCTTCATCATGGCGATGATCATTGCCTGCGGCAAGATCTTCATTTCGCTCCTGTCCGCCTTTGCGATTGTGTATTTCCGCTTCCCCTTCCGCAACACGGCCTTCTGGGTCATCTTCCTGACCCTGATGCTGCCGGTCGAGGTACGCATCTACCCGACCTACAAGATCGTCGCCGATCTGCACATGCTCGATACCTACGCTGGCCTGACCATCCCGCTGATCGCCTCGGCGACCGCGACACTCCTCTTCCGCCAGTTCTTCATGACCGTTCCGGACGAACTGATCGAGGCGTCCAAGATCGACGGCGCCGGTCCGTGGAAATTCTTCATCGACACGCTGCTACCGCTGTCGATGACGTCGATCGCCGCGATGTTCGTCATCCAATTCATCTACGGCTGGAACCAGTATCTCTGGCCCCTCCTCATCACCACCCGCGACGACATGCAGACGATCGTCATCGGCATCCAGAAGATGCTGACGGTGACCGATGCCCTGACCGAATGGCAGCTAGCGATGGCGACGACCATCCTCGCCATGCTGCCGCCGGTCATCGTCGTCGTCGCCATGCAGCGCCTCTTCGTGCGCGGCCTCACCGAAACGGAGAAGTGACATGGCCGGCGTTCTGTTGAATTCGGTCGGCAAGACCTATGCCGGCAACATCCGCGCGGTCAGCGACATTTCCTTTGCCGTGCCGGATGGCGGCTTCTGCGTGCTGGTCGGCCCGTCCGGTTGCGGCAAGTCGACGCTTCTGAGGATGATCGCCGGGCTCGAGACCATCACCGACGGCGAGATCTCGATCGGCGGCCGCGTCGTCAACCAAGTCGAGCCGATGCACCGCGACATCGCCATGGTGTTCCAGAACTACGCGCTCTATCCGCACATGAGCGTCTACGACAACATGGCCTACGGCCTCAGGAACCGGAAGACGCCGGAGCCGGAGATCGCCACGCGCGTCGCCGAGGCGGCCCGTATCCTCGAACTCGAGCCGTTCCTCAAACGCCGACCGAAGCAATTGTCCGGCGGCCAGCGCCAGCGCGTCGCCATGGGCCGGGCGATCGTGCGCAAGCCGCAGGTGTTCCTGTTCGACGAGCCCTTGTCCAACCTCGACGCCAAGCTCCGTGGCCAGATGCGCGTCGAGATCAAAACGCTGCAGCGGCAATTGGGCGTGACCTCGGTCTACGTCACCCACGACCAGTTGGAGGCAATGACGCTCGCCGACATGCTGGTAGTGATGAACCGCGGCCGCATCGAGCAGATCGGCGAACCGCTCTACCTCTACGAAAATCCCGCAACCATCTTCGTGGCCGGCTTCATCGGCGCCCCGCCGATGAACATGATCCCGCTCGCCCCCGCGACCGGCGTGCCCGCGGGCATTCTGGGCGCCGAGACCCTGCCGGTGCCGCCGACCGGCGCCATCCTCGGCATCCGGCCGGAACATCTGCACCTAGATCGCGGCGAAACCGCACTTGGCGATCGGTTGCGGCTTGAACTGAAGATCGACGCGGTCGAGGCGGTCGGCGCCGAGACCTATTTCTACGGCCATCTCGGATCCACCGGACCGCGCCTCGTGGTGCGCGAGGCCGGCCGCGGTTCAGCATCGCCGCACGGCATCCGAGCCTTCACCGCCGACCGCACGCAAATCCATTTGTTCGATAAGGTGAGCGGCAACCGCATCGAGTTATAAGCCAATCGCACATCGGTATTTCCACAGGCTCGAAAGAATTCTGCCCGACAGACATGCCGGAGACATTGCTGCAACTGCAATTTATGGGCCGTCCAGACGTTTTGTGTGCTTTTCGTTAACTGATTGTCGACCGCCATTCCCACATAATAGCAATTGCATAATTCGGTATTAGGGGAAATCTGGTGATGTCGATCGTCTCGCGTAGCCTCCCGTCCACCATTCGGGGGAAACTCCTTGTTTCGATCATGGCCGCAGTGGCGCTAACCGCGGCAGCCCTCGGCATCTCCAGCTACCTGCAGCAGAAGTCGCTGAGCGAAGCTGCGATTGAGGCGGCACTGACGCAACGCTACGAGGCTGTGGTCTCCGCCATCAGCAATATCGGCGACCGTGATCTGGCCGCCGGCATGTCGCTGGTGAACGATCCGCGCATCGCCAACGCCTACGTGGCAAAGGATCGGCCCGGGCTGATCGCCATGCTGAAGAGCCTGCTGCCGGCGGCCCGCGAGCGGCTGCACATCGGCCTGCTGAGTTTTCAGAGCCTCGACGGAACCAATTTCGCCCGCGTCCACAAACCCGATGCATTCGGCGACGACGTCACCAAGCGGCGCTTGATGATCAAAGACGTCCTGACGACCGGGCAGACCCGCGTCGGCATCGAGCCCGGACTCGACAACATCAGCGTGTTCGCCTCCGTTCCGGTGCTGCAGGACGGCAAGATCGTCGGAGTGGCCGATGTCGGCTCGCCCTTCGATGTCGGCTCGCTGACCGACTTGAAGGCCGACAATCATGTCGACTTGGCCGTGCATCTGGTGGTCGAAGGCAAGCTGCAGACCGTCGCCGCGACCTTTCCCGAAAAGACCTTGCTCGACCTCGACACCCATGTCGCCGGCATGAGCAAGCAGACCGAACTCAAGATGACCGAGCAGGCCGGGCACCCGGTCGCCGTCATCGCTGCGCCGTTGAAGAACTTTTCCGGCAAGGCCATTGGCACGATCGAGATCGTGATGGATGCCTCGAGCTTCGTCGCGGCCCGCACCACCGCCGTGCGCACGTTGCTTGTCGTCCTCGCCGCCGTCGCGCTCGCCGGCTGCGCGATCGCGCTCGCCTTGGCGAAACACCTCGGAGCTCCCTTGCGCTCGCTCAACGTGGCGATGCTCGACCTCGCCGACGACCATTACGACACGGCTGTTCCTTCCCTGGCTCGCAGCGACGAGATCGGCGACATGGCTCGTACACTCGACAAGCTACGGCTGACGCTGAAGGCGGCAGAGGACGCTCGCGCCGAGCGGGAACAGGGGCGCGCCGCCGAGGAGCAGCAGTTGATTGCCCGCAATGCCGCGGCGCAGGCCTTCGCCCACGGCATGTCCGAGATCTCTTCAAGTCTGGTCGGCTCCTCGAACGACGTCCAGATGGCAGCCCAGAGCCTTTCGGCCACGGCCGAAGAGACTGCCAGGCAGACGCAGACGGTTGCCGGAGCGGCGGAAGAGGCTTCGCTCAACGTGCGCACGGTCGCCTCAGCCACAGAAGACATGAATATCGCGGTGCGCGAAATCGCTGGGAAGGTCGGCCAGGCGGCACGGATCGCCAACCAGGCGGCCGAGGAAGCCGACAGCACCAAGAACAACATTCATGAACTGTCGCACTCGGCCGAAGCCATCGGCCAGGTCGTCGATCTGATCAATTCGATCGCCGCCCAGACGAACCTCCTAGCTCTCAACGCCACGATCGAGGCGGCGCGCGCCGGCGAAGCTGGCAAAGGCTTTGCCGTTGTCGCCTCCGAGGTCAAGCAGCTCGCCAGCCAGACGACCAAGGCGACGGAGGTGATCGGCACCAAGGTCGGCGAAATCCAGCAGGCGACACAGCGAACTGTCACATCGATCGGCACCATCGCCAATACCATCAACCAGATCCGCGAAATCTCCAACATGGTGGCGGCGGCTGTCGAACAGCAGGGCGCCGCGTCGCAGGAGATCGCCGGCAATACCCAGCGGGCCGCTCAAGGCACGGAGACAGTGACCGCCAATATCTCCGGCGTCGGACAGGCCGCCGAAATGACCGGCGCCGCCTCGACGCAGCTGATGGAACTCGCCAACAGTCTGTCGGCTCGCGCCGAAAAGTTGCAGGGCGACGTCGCCGCCTTCGTCGTACAACTCGGAGCCGCCTAGAGCATTTTCCGGGCGGCGATCGAATCATTCGAGCCACAGGGAAAGGCGCGGGAGACAGTCCCGAACGATTGCAGCCAACGCGGACTGCGCACGTTGAACCGCGCATACCGTCGATGAGACGAGCGGCGGCCGCATCGAGTTGTTCTGCGGCGACCGGCGCGATTTGCCCAGCCGGTGGTGGACGGCTTTTCCGATTTGGAAACCATCGCTATGTTCATTGTTCGTTCAAGCAGCGCGACCGAGTCGCGCGCTTGGATGTTTCTTGTGCTGAAGCGGATGGACGACGCGCGTCCGGCTGAACGGGTGGATCGACGCAACCGATGACGGCCGCCTATCTCGACAAGCTGAACGACCGGCAGCGCGCCGCCGTCGAATACGGTATCGCCGGCTCGGCCGCTGGCGAGATCGCCGGGCCGCTGTTGATTATCGCCGGCGCCGGGTCTGGCAAGACCAACACGCTTGCCCATCGGGTGGCGCATCTCGTCGTCAACGGCGCCGATCCAGGCCGGATCCTGATGATGACCTTCTCGCGGCGGGCGGCGGCCGAGATGACCGAACGGGTCGGCCGCATCTGCGGCCGCGTCTCCGGTCGAGATGCCACAGCATTCGCCACCGCCTTCGCCTGGGCCGGAACGTTTCACGCCATCGGCGCGCGGATCCTCCGGGAGAACGCTGCGGCAGTCGGCCTCGACCCGAACTTCACCATCCACGATCGCGAAGACAGCGCCGACCTGATGAACCTCATCCGGCACGATCTCGGGCTCGCCAAGAGCGAGACCCGGTTTCCGACGAAGTCGACGTGCCTGGCCATCTATTCGCGGGTCGTCAATTCCGAGGCGGCACTCGACGACGTCGTGCGGACGGTGTTTCCCTGGGTGAAGGGCTGCGAACCGCGGCTGAGAGAGTTGTTCGCCGCCTATGTCGACGCCAAGCAGGCCCAGAACGTGCTCGACTACGACGACCTCCTGCTGTGGTGGGCGCAGACGATGTCCGATGCCCGTCTTGCCACCGAGATCGGCGCCCGTTTCGACCACATCCTGGTCGACGAGTACCAGGACACCAACCGGCTGCAGGCCTCGATCTTGACCGCGCTGAAGCCCGACGGCCGCGGTCTCACGGTGGTCGGCGACGATGCCCAGTCGATCTATTCCTTCCGCGCCGCGACGGTCCGCAACATCCTCGACTTCCCTGCAGCCTTCCAGCCGCAGGCCGAAGTGGTGACGCTCGACCGCAACTATCGCTCCACCCGGCCGATCCTCGCCGCCGCCAATGCCGTGATCGGGCAGGCCAAGCAGCGCTTCACCAAGTCCTTGTGGACGGAACGGGAATCGGCGGAACGGCCGCGCCTCGTCACGGTCGGCGACGAGGCCGATCAGGCGCGCTATGTCGCCTCCGCGGTGCTGGAGACGCGCGAGACGGGCGTCACGCTGAAGCAGCAGGCGGTGCTGTTTCGCACCTCGCACCACAGCGCCAGCCTCGAAGTGGAACTCGTTCGCCGCAACATCCCCTTCGTCAAATTCGGCGGCCTGAAATTTCTCGACAGTGCGCACGTGAAGGACCTCATGGCGGCGCTTCGCTTCGCCGAGAACCCGCGCGACCAGGTTGCCGGTTTCCGCGTGCTGCAGTTGATCCCAGGCATCGGCGCAGCCACCGCCCGGGGCATCCTCGACGCGATTGCAGCCACCGCCGATCCGGTCGCCGCCCTTCTCGCGCATCCGGCCCCACCGCGCGCCGGCACCGACTGGGTAGACTTCCGCGCCGCCATCGCCGATCTCGGCGCCCGGCGCCTTGACTGGCCGGCCGAACTCGCCCGCCTGCGCGCCTGGTACGACCCGCACCTCGAACGCCGGTTCGAAGACGATGTGGAGATGCGCCGGGCCGACCTGCTGCAGCTCGAAGCGATCGCCGCGGGCCATCCATCGCGCAGCCGCTTCCTGACCGAGCTGACCCTTGATCCGCCCGACGCCACCTCGGGTCAGGCCGGACCGCCGCTCCTCGATGAGGACTACCTGACGTTGTCGACCATCCATTCCGCCAAGGGCCGGGAATGGAAGAATGTCTTCGTGCTCAACGCGGTCGACGGCTGCATCCCGTCCGATCTCGGCACCGGCACGACAGACGAGATCGAAGAGGAGCGCCGCCTCCTCTATGTCGCCATGACGCGGGCACGCGACAGCCTCAGTCTCGTCGTGCCGCAGCGCTTCTTCACCCATGGCCAGGCAGCCGGCGGCGACCGCCACGTCTACGCCGCGCGTACACGGTTCATCCCGGCGATGCTTCTGACGCTGTTCGAGACGCTGGCTTGGCCGACAGTCTCCGCAGATCCCGGCGCAGCATCACCGCGCGGCGAGCGGCGCATCGACGTCGGCCAGCGCATGCGCAGCATGTGGCGGTGACGAGCGGTCGCGTCGATCGGGGCATTTCGGATGCGCATGACGGATTCGATCTGGCGGTCGTGACACCAGACCGAGGCGCTTGCCGGCCTCCTTGCAGCAAGTCCCCGATGCACCGGCCGGCCACACTGCCGGCGCCCGGACCCTGAAGGCGCCAGAGCAGATCACCCATCCAGCAACCCGTATGCAGTTTACCGCCGACGCTCGCTGCGAGCGTCACCCAGATGACCGCGCAGCACACCGGACAAGAACGCATCAAGATCGCCGCCGTGAAATTGATGGCCCGCGACTCCCGCCCGTCGCGCTGCCTCGATGTCGCTCTCCTTGTCGCCGATCAGAAAGCTCCTGTCTTTGACAACCGGCCAGTCAGCCATGGCTTTCAGGAGCAAGCCCGGATTGGGCTTACGATCGAGGTGGTCGATGGCAAATTCCGGCACGATCCCGTCAGGATGATAGGGAGCGATATAGAAGCGATCGATGTGGGCACCCTCGACCGCGAGCCGGCGCTGGATTTCGGCGTTGAAGCGGTGGACATCGTCAAGCCCGTAGAACCCGCGTGCCACACCGGCCTGGTTGGTGACCACGAACACATAGTAGCCGAGATCGTTGAGCCGGCGGACCGCCGCTGGAGCGCCAGGGACAAACACGAGATCCTCGAGTCTGTGAGCATAGCCAGAATCGACATTGATGACGCCGTCACGATCAAGAAAGGCGGCCGGCCGCTGGCGGGTCAAGGGCAATTCGAGCTGGCCCTGCGCCAGCGCCTCGGGCAGATCGACATCGAGGAAATAGCCGGAGAAGTGCTGACCAGCAATCTGGCCACGCGCGACGAGAAGCGGAAAGATTGTCTGTTCAATGGAGCACGGCGGTTTGGGAACAAGATCGAGGATCTCCCGCCTCAGCACGTAGATGCCGCCGTTGATCACGCCTGCGCCGGAATGGGTCGGATCCTTCTCGCCGAAGGCGACAATGCGGCCGCCGGCCTCGATTACCCGCCCATAGCGGCCGGCATCCGGCACTTCGCGCAGGGCGAGCGTCGCCAGGGCACCGCCGGCTTGCGCCGTCCGTTCGAGAGCGCGCAGATTGATGTCGAACAGCGTGTCGCCGTTCATCATGACGAACTTGGGATCAAGCACGTCGCGGACGAGCGTCAGCGCGCCGGCAGTGCCAAGCGGCACGGGTTCGCAGAAGACGCGCAGTCGCGCCCCACCAACCACCTTGCCGTCGTAGGCCGCGGCCACCTTGTCGCCGAGATGGCCGGCCAGCAGCAGGATGTCCTCGTAGCCGTGCCGCTCGATCATCTCGATGAGATAGTCGAGGAACGGCCGGTCGCCGGCGATCGCCAGCATCGGCTTCGGGATGTCGCGCGTGATCTGGCCGAGCCGCGTTCCCTTGCCGCCGAAGAGAATGACTGCCTGCCGGATCGCACCGCTCATTTGCTGGCCTCTGCCGCCCCGCCCCAGACCCGATGCGCTTCGGCGAGTGCCAAGAAGACGTGATAGAGCGTGCTCGCCGGCATGTCGGCGACGAGCGGCTTGCCATCGGCGTCGATATGATCGATCCAGCCGCCGGCGACTGGGCGACCGAGGTAGTGGCTGCGGAGCGTGGCGATGATGCGCGCTGCGCGCTCGCCCGCCGTCGGATCGCCCGATTCGAAGGCGGCGACCTCAGCCTTGATCGCCTCCGTGTGCGGCCAACTCCGCCGTGATGCCTTGTTGACGCTACCGTCATCACGCAGCTCGTCGACGATGAGACCCAGACGGTCATAGCCGTGGCGGTCTGCAAACGCCTTCAGCGCCCGGCCAATCGGTTCGTCGGCCTTGCCAGCGTTCCGCGCGTAGGCCCGCAGCAGCCACGACCATTCATAATGATGGCCGGGCTGGCAAATGCTGCCGGTCTCGCTGGGCTTCGGTGTCCAGTTGCCGTCGAAATATTCCGGCAGGATCGACCGAGCCGGTTGGAAGAAGAGTGCCGCCAGCATCGTGTAGAGTTCGCCGGCGCGGGCAAGAAAGCGCGCCTCCCCCGTGGCCTCATGCCAGGCGAGCATCGCCTCAAACAGATGCATGTGCGGGTTCTGGTCGCGCCGATCGGCTTCGCCCGGCAGGACGGAGTAGTAGCCGCCGCTTGGCGTTGCGAACTGCCTATCAAGATAGGCGAGCGTCTTCGAAGCTGCGCCCAGGAACGCCGGCGCTGGCGACAGCCTGTAGGCCCAGGCGAGCCCATAAAGCGCGAAGGCCTGCACATAAAAGTCGCGTTTGCCATCGGCGACGGCGCCGTCGGGGTGGATAGAGGACACCCAGCCGGGCGCGCCATCGGCCGCCCAATAGCGGGCGATTAGATTGTGAGCGGCGGTGAGGGCCTGATCACGTCCCTCCACGCGCCAGCCGAGGAGGGCAGCATGGGAGAATACATAGATCTGACGCGCCTGCACCATCGAGCGGCGCGGCAGCTCGGCGAGCGGTTTGCCGTCGAACGACAGCCGTTCAATGTAAGAGCCGCGCTGTTCGTCAAAGCCGGCGCAGCCCCAAAGCGGCAGCGACTCGCCGATCATCCAGTCGCGCCAAGCCGCCACAGCCTGCCTGATCAGCATTTCGGTCATCGTACGATCCTTGATGAGCGGGCTCAGCCTTGCTGTGCACGATACGAGTGGTCCGACTCGGACATTTGCATCCCACTCGCCGCGCTCTTGCGCAAATATCGGAGTCCCAGGACCACTAACAATTCATTGATTCTAGTGGAGCTTTGAATTTGACATTTGAGTGGCTCCGCGCAACTCGCTGGGACTCAAATGTCAAATTCGCTCCACTCGTCCCAGGTTTCCTGCCATCCATCGCGGATGGAATACGTGCAGGCAAAACCTGCTCCATTGATCTTCGAAGGATCATAGCCCGGTAGTCTGGCCGTTGGGCTTCGATGCATCCCAGTCCATGCGGTCGCTCATCCCGGTGAGCTTCCTCACGCCCGCCCGCCGCGAGGCCTCTACCACATTGGTGTTGATCATGTAGGGGTCGTGGAAGGGCATGCCCTGGTTCTTCATATTGCCCGTGATGCCGCAAATGCGCACCGCGGCGACGCCGTGGCAGGCGCGTGGCGCCTACGGTGCCTCGCTCCAAAACGCAGCTGACACCTTGGAGCAGATTCGGTGGATCTTTGCTTGATGAGGCCCGATCCGCGGCATCCGCGAACGACCTTTCGAAGCTTGCGGAAATCGCTACGGCACTCACCCGTTCCCTTCGGTCCACAGGTTGGGACTTCGTGGAGCCTTCGGACGATGCATCTCTTCTGGATCTCATTAGCCGCCTGCCAGTCCTTCCGATCGACGGCGCCAGCCTGGTCGACAGGATTCACGGTGCCTGGTTGTGACGATGCGTCGACAACACGATGGGTAAACCGATCGAGGGTCTGACCAGAGACGAGGTCGAAATATATCTGCGTGCCGTCGGGCAGTGGCCTCAAACAGGTTATGTCCCGCTGCTTGAGACTTTGCCCGACGGTGTCAGCCATCTCCATGAATCCGCGCCCTTTGCTTCCGCGG
>JARLIT010000219.1 GCA_031291575.1 Ancalomicrobiaceae bacterium | reverse complement strand
TGGAGTCCACTCACCAGATGTGAACCGCAGCGGTGACAGCCGGCCGGGGCTGCACGACAAGGGCTCCCTATCCGAATCTTGCTCGCCTTGCCTCAGCCGTCCGGGTCGAAACGTCCTGTCCGTGTCACGCCCGTGCCGGCCCGGCCCGATATAGCTAGCCGAATTTTGCCCGACTGATCCGCGAATCCGGCGGACGACAGCCATTGTCGTGACACGAAGGCTGCCTAATTCTCCAACAAAGCCGAACAATTTGCCGCCCCCGCGAAAGGACCTCCCTTTTGAGCGCTCAAGACGTCTGCCTGTCCGAAACTGGGACCGTGATCGAGTCCGACGCGTCCGTGTCCGCGCTCAAAGTCGCGCTCGTCATCCTCGCGCTTGCCTGCGGCGGTTTCGGCATCGGTACCGGCGAATTCGCCATCATGGGACTGCTGCCCAACGTGGCAGCCACGTTTCGCGTCAGCGTGCCGGATGCCGGCTATGTCATCACCGCCTATGCGGCGGGTGTCGTCATCGGCGCGCCGTTGATCGCGGTTGCCGGAGCGAAGGCCTCGCGCCGCACGCTGTTGTTGATCCTGATGGTGGTGTTTGCCATCGGCAACCTGGCGAGCGCGGTCGCACCGAGCCTCTCGAGCATGATCGTCCTCAGGTTCCTGACCGGTCTGCCGCACGGCGCCTATTTCGGCGTTGCGGCGCTGGTGGCCGCCTCGCTGGTGCCGATCGGGCGCCGCACCCAGACGGTCGGCTACGTGATGATGGGCTTGACAGTGGCGACTCTCCTCGGCACGCCGGTCATGGCGGTTTTCGGCGAGATGCTGTCGTGGCGGGTGATGTTCTTCTCCGTCGGCTTCATCGGCACGCTGACGGTCCTGCTGCTGTGGCTGCACCTGCCCGAGGACGAGCCGCACGAGAATGCCGGCGTGATGCGCGAGCTGATCGCCTTCACCCACCCGCAGGTGCTGCTGACGCTGTTGATGGCGGCCACCGGCTTCGGCGGCATGTTTTCGATCTTCAGCTACATTGCCGCCACCACCACCGACTACGCTCATTTGCCGGTCGTCATGGTGGCGGTGATCATGGCGCTGTTCGGCCTCGGCATGAATGTCGGCAATTTGATCGGCTCGCGGCTGGCGGACAGGTCGCTGCTGGGCACGATCGGCGGCGCACTGGTGTTCAACATCGTCGTCATGATCGGCTTCGGCCTGACCGCGCAGTGGCCGGTCGCGCTGTGTGTCACCAGCTTCCTCCTCGGTGGCACCTTCGCCGTCGGTCCGGCGGTGCAATCGCGGCTGATGGACGTGGCGCGTGACGGCCAGACGCTTGCCGCCGCCTCGATGCACTCGGCCTTCAATATCGCCAATGCCCTCGGGGCCTGGCTCGGCGGGCGGGTGCTCGACTATGGATTCGGCTACCCGGCGACAGGCTATGTCGGTGCGCTGCTGTCGGCTGTCGGGCTTGGCGTGTTCGCCGTCTCGGTCTGGCTCGATCGGCGTGCAGCGCTCCGGTGATAAGCGACCGCAGCGCTTCTCTCAGATGAGATAGTCGAGTGTCAGCTTGACCAGCAGCGTCGCCGACAGGGCGAGGAAGACGCGGCGGATCCACACGTTGCCGCCCATCATCACCAGTCTGGCGCCGACGAGCCCGCCGAGATAGGCGGAGGCCGCCATGGGAATGGCCAGCTTCCACACGATGGCGCCGGCCGGCAGGAAATACACGACGGCGCCGGAATCGGCGGCGAGATTGGCCACCTTGGCGCAGGCGGTGGCCCTGAGGAAGTCGAAGCGGAAGACGCGCACGAACAGGAAGACCAGGAAGCTGCCGGTTCCCGGGCCGAAGAAGCCGTCGTAGAAGCCGATGAGGAAGGCGATACCGATGCCGACGGCCTGGCGCAGCCGCGTCGCGGGCTGAGCGTCGTCGTGCTTGCCGAGGTCGCGGCGGAGGAGCGTGTAGACAAACATCACCCCCATCAGCGCGATGACGAGCGGCCTGACCCATTCGCGCGGAAACGAATAGACCGTGTGCGCACCGAGCTGGGCTCCGATGAAGGCGGCGGCCGCCGCCAGTCCGATCAACCGCCACGGCAGCGGCATGCGCAGTGCGTAGTGTCGCATCGCGCTGATATGGCCGAAGATGGCGGACGCCTTGTCGGTGCCGAGGAGCGCGGCGGGGATCGCATCGGGAAATGTTGCGAACAGTCCGGGCACGGTCACCAAGCCGCCGCCGCCGACCGCCGCGTTGATGGCGCCCGACGCAAATGCCAACAGCGAAATGAAGGCAATCTGGTAGATCTCTGCCGTCATCCGCTGACGCAACTCCTCGATCGCATGGTCGGGAACGCCGAGCGACGGTTCCGGGCGGGCGAGGTCTAGCCGGACCTGGCCGATGTTGCCATGAAATAGCGCAACATCATGGGCGCGCCATGCGTGGCCGCTTCCCGGCGCTGGTGGCCGGTGTCGGTCACCATCGAATGGGCTGCGCTTGCCTTGAACGCCTTCATCTGCGCCACCGCTTGCCTCACTCGCCGTCGTCGCGGCGGGCGATCATCCGGCGGCAGGTCTCGAACACCAAGTTGCGCAGCCAGCGATGCGCCGGATCGGCGTCGACGCGCGGATGCCAGCTCTGCGAGATGACGATTCCGGCGGTGACGACGGGAAGGGCGAACTCGCGCACCACCGGGTTGCCGTCGCCGGCTCCGACCTGGGCCGGTCGGAAGTACGCCCACGGCACCAGCCCGACGAGATCGGAGGCGGCGACAATGGCGAAGACGGCCGGAAAGCTCGGCACGGTCACCGTGATGGTCCGGCTGAGGCCGAGTTCGGCGAGCGCCTCGTCGACCGGGCCGGACGGCTTGCCTTGACGCGCGACGACAACGTGGTCGGCTGCGGCGTAGCGCTGCGGCGTGATATCGCCGTCCGAGAAGATCGGATGTCCGACCCGGGCAATGCCGATGAAGCGATCCCGATAGAGGGTCTGCGCCTTCAACTCCGCCGTCTCGTTGCCGAGGACTCCGATGTCGAGGTCGACGATGCCGTCGCGCAAGGAACGGATGTCCTTCTGCAGATTCGGCGCAAACCGTAGCTGGACGCCTGGTGCCGTCTCGGCCGCGGCCGCGACAAGTCTGGCTGCGAACACCACCACGAACGACTCGTTCGCCCGAAGCGTGAAGGCGCGGCGGAATTCGTGCGGATCCTCGACGAGCGGCGGCCGCATCAGGGCGCGAGCCCGCTCGCACAGGGTTCGCACCTCCTCCCGGATCGCTTCGGCATGCGGGGTCCTGACCATCCGCCGCCCGGCGGCAACGAGCAGCGGATCGCCGAGCTGGAGGCGAAGGCGGGCCAGCGTCCGGCTCATCGCGGACGTTGATAGAGCGAGCTTCTGCGCCGCGCCGGAGACGGTACCTTCTGCCAACAGCGCATCAAGTGCGACGAGGAGATTGAGATCAGGCTCGGACATGGCGCCAGCTTAGTCGATGAATGGCGTTTGGTGCAATCGTGTGTTTCCATCGTTGCGTTTGGCGCCATGACATCGAGATGCTAGATCCCTCCTTATCGAGCAAAGAGGTTTTGCATGTCATCGGATGGATTGGTCGGGGTAGAGGGCCAGCTGCAAGCATCGGCACGGGCCGCACCGGTCAGGGACGAGGACGGGCTGCCGGCGCCGCGGCGCTATTGGGCCATCGCCGTCGTCCTGCTGACGCTGCTGCTCACCGTTCTCGACGGAGCCATCGCCAATATCGCCTTGCCGTCGATTGCCAAGGCGCTCGGCGCCGCCCCCGCCGACACCGTATGGGTGGTGTCGAGCTATCAGTTGGCGGTGATCCTGGCGCTGCTGCCGTCGGGTGCGCTTGGCGAGAAGTTCGGCGCCCGCCGCGTGTTCATCGCTGGCGTCACACTGTTCACCGTAGCGTCCGCCATGTGCGCCCTGTCGTCGGGCCTGCCGATGCTGGTTGCGGCCCGCTTCCTGCAAGGGCTCGGCGCCGGCCAGATCATGGCGTTGACCGCCATGATGCTGCGCTTCAGCTGTCCGCTGCGCCTGCTTGGCACGGTTATCGGCTTCAACGCCGTGACGGTCGCCATCTCCTCGGCGATGGGACCCGGCGTCGCCGGCCTGATCCTGTCGGTCGCCGACTGGCCGTGGCTGTTCGCGGTCAACCTGCCGATCGGGGCGGTCATCCTCGCGGCCTTCCGCATGCTGCCGCATCCTGCCGGCATGGCGCGGCGGCTCGATCGGCTGGTCATCGCCCTCAATACCGCGATGTTCGTGCTGTTCTTCGTCGGCGCCGATGCGCTCGCAGACCTGCCCGCCGCCGGTGCGGCGGCGATCGTCGCTGCCTTCGTCTGCCTTGCCGTGCTGATCCGGCGCGAGATGCGGCGGGACGCGCCGTTGGTGCCGGTCGATCTGTTCCGCAATCCGGCCTTCCGGGTCGCAGTCATCGCCTCGGTGTCGTGCTTCTGCGGCCAGATGATGAGTTATGTGGCGCTGCCGTTCTATCTGCAGCACCATCTCAACCAGAGCATCACCATGTCGGGCCTCTACATGGTGCCGTGGCCGCTCGCCGTGATGGTCGTCGCGCCGATTGTCGGCCGGCTGTCGAATTCCTGGCCGACGTCGTGGATGTGCGCCGTTGGCGGAACGGTCTGCGCCACCGGACTGACGATCGTGGCGAGCTTTTCCAACAGCACCAGCCTCGAGCCTTTCGTCATCGGCACCGTATTGGCGGGCGCCGGCTTCGGTTGCTTCCAGACGCCCAACAACCGCATTCTCCTCTTGTCGGCGCCGAAGGCGCGCAGCGGCGCCGCCGGCGCCATGCAGGGGACTGCCCGGCTGGTCGGTCAGACACTCGGAGCGATCGGCATGGCGCTCCTTTTCAAGCTGTGTTCGCTCGATTGGGCGCCTCGCCTCGGGCTGTTCGTCGCGGCCGGTTTCGTCATCACCGCAAGTCTCATCAGCCTCATGCGCGTCCGCTACGAGTGATCCGGCAGCGCCCTAGAGGGCGGGCGCCCACCGGTGTGCGGTCATGGCAGCCCGATTTCCGCCCTGAGCCCGCCCTCCGGCCGGTTGACGAGGCTGAGCGAACCGCCATGCGCGGCGACGATCGAGCGGGCGATGGCGAGGCCAAGGCCGATGCCGCCGGTCTCGGTCGAGCGGGAGGCTTCGAGCCGCACGAAAGGCTTGAACGCTTCCTCGATTCTGTCGGCCGGCAGACCCGGTCCGTCGTCATCGACCCGGATCAGCGTGCGCCCCCCTTCGCGGGTGATGCTCACCCGCGCAGTACCGCCGTAACGCAGGGCATTTTCAACAAGGTTCTGCAGCGCCCGCTTCAGCGCCACCGGCCGGCAGAGGTAGGGGAGGGGCGGGGAGAGCGCCAGCGAAGCCTCGGCGCCCGCCAGCCGGGCGGCCTCCACCACGTCGCCGGCGAGGACGCGGAGATCGATCTCGACGGTCGGCTCCGCCGTCGCCTCGGCGCGGGAAAAGGCGAGCGTCGCTTCGCAGATGGCCGCAAGTTCGTCGATGGTGGCGACAAGCCCATCGCGAACGCCCTCGTCGTCGATGAATTCCGCCTTGAGCCGCAAGGTGGTCAAGGGCGTCCGAAGGTCGTGGCTGATGCCGGCAAGAAGCTTCAGCCGATCACGCAGGTAGTCGCTCAGCCGCGCCTGCATGGTGTTGAACGCGATGCTTGCCGCCGCCACTTCGCGTGGGCCGTTGGCGGAGAGCGGCTCCACGTGTTCGCCCCGGCCGAAGCGTTCGGATGCTTCGGCCAGCCGCGCCAGCGACTGCGTCTGGGCGCGCACGCCGAGGATGGCCGCAGCGGCGACGGCGAGCGACGACAGGACGAACGACAGGATCGTGATCCGGTTCCAGCCGGAAGGGATGGCGACCGCCATGCGCGTCGTAAGCCAGCGTCCGTCGCCAAGCGGCACGACGATTTCCACAGCCGCAAGCTTGCCTCGTCCGTGCCGCAGCGCTTGAACGCGCCGTGCCCCTGTGAATTCGCCGGACCGGTCCGGCGGGCGGCCGAGATCCTGCTGGCACGGATGCTCGTCTGGATCCATCGGGCCGATCGCGACATTGGGCATGCCGGTGGCGACGCCATGCAGCATCGAACCCAACAGGCCGGCCAGCACCTGCTCCGCCGCGTTCATCGCTTCAATCGGCGGCGTTTCGACGGAGACGCGAGCGCACGAGAGCCGCGAACCGAAGGCTTCCGCCAGCCTGTCGCCTTCGGCTGCCGGGTAGCGCGTGAGCAATCGAGCCAGCGTCACGGTCTGGTTCAGCGCCTGACCGTGCGCAATTTCTTCCACCACCCGGTCCTGCTCGCCGTGCAGGAGGATCACCAGGGCAGTCTGGGCGAGCGCCAAGGCGGCGATCAACAGGAGGACCAGACGGCCGGCAAGGCTGTTGGGCACCAGGCGGCGCCAGGACAGGCTCATTCGATGACCTCGACAACGCCGGCAAACGTATAGCCTTCGCCCCACACCGTCTTGATGAGGCTCGGTTCCAGCGGATCGGGCTCGATGCGACGCCGCAGCCGGCTGACCAGATTGTCGATGGAGCGGTCGAAGATCTGCGCCTGCCGACCAACGGTGATGTCGAGGAGCTGGTCGCGGGAAAGCGTCAGCCCAGGCCGCGCCAGAAAGGCGGTCAGGAGGCGGAACTCGGCGGTGCCGAGCGCGCTTTCCTCTCCCGTCCCGTCGATCAGCACGCGCCGGATGGTGTCGACCGTCCAGGTCCCGAAGCGGTAGCGCTTGGCCTCGCTCTCGGTCGGCTTCGACTGGGCGCCGGCGCGGCGCAGAATGGCGCGGATACGGGCGAGCAGTTCGCGCGGATTGAACGGTTTCGTCACGTAGTCGTCGGCGCCGAGTTCGAGCCCGACGACGCGGTCGGTCTCTTCCGCCACGGCGGTCAAAAGCACGATCGGCACGTCGCTTCCCTGCCGGATCTGCCGGCAGAGAGTCAATCCGTCCTCGCCGGGCATCATGATGTCGAGCACGATGAGATCGATGGAGCCGCCACGCAATGCCCCTCGCATTTCGGCCCCGCCGTTGGCGGTGGAGACACGCAGCCCGTTCTTGACGAGATACTTGGCGATGAGCTCGCGGATTTCGCGGTGGTCGTCGACCACGAGGATATGTGGTGTTCGGTCCATGGATCGGTCTCGGACGACGACGGGACTGGCAGCGGGCGCACGCCCCGGCGAGGGGGCTCGGTTGCCGGTTCCTTCCTGCCGCCGAACGGGGAGAGGCGCCAGCGCCGAATTGTAACCAATTGTAGCACCGGCGCAGTAAACCCGCTGGAAATGCCGTCGACGAGCGGCCGTGCGACGGAGCGCGATGCGGGCCCCATGATCTATTTAACATGCTGACATAAAAACTGAATTCGCCAAGAACGACCGGGGTGGCCGCTGCGGTGGCAAACAGGCGTCGTCGAAATTGCCGATCCGGGCGAAGGGTGGATCGTGCTGGCAGATCGCCGAATTCATCCGGCGGAACAGGCGCTTGCTCCAACACAGTGATGTGCATCAAGTAAATTCCGCAAGGTACAAGCAATTACAAAAGACGACATTTGCCGAGTTGATTGGAAGGAGTCGAGGAGCGATGACGGATCAGCGTCACGACGAAGGCTCCACTTCATGAAATACGTTCCAAGAATCGATAAATGCTACTGGTCAGTCCTGATCGTTGCGAGCATTGTCGGCGCCAACGCGGGCGACTTCCTCTCTGACGTCGTCGACCTCGGCCACGTCTCCGGTCTGCCGTTCCTGGCTGCCGTACTTCTCGCCATCTTCACGGCCGCTTCGTTCGGCCGCCGGGCGCCGGGCGCCTACTATTGGGCGGCGATCATCACCATCCGGGCCGCCGCGACCAACATCGGCGACTGCCTGCATGATTTTGGCATCTCGTTTGCCGCCGCGGTCCCGGCGGTCGCGGCGCTGCTTGTCGCCGTGCTGGTCGTCTGGCATGTCGCCGAACGCCGCCACAGCAATGCCGCCGCCATCCCCGTCGACGGCTTCTACTGGGTGTCGATGACGCTCGCTGGCATCCTCGGCACGCTTGCCGGCGACGCCATGTCCTATGCCGTCGGGCTCGGCAATCTCGATGCCATGCTGGTGTTCGCCGTGCCGCTGGCGGCCGCGTTGGCTCTTGGCGGCAAATCGCTGTCGACCTGGCTCGCCGTCTACTGGCCGGTGATTGCGCTGATCCGCTCAGCCGGCACCGCCGCCGGCGATCTTCTGGCGCACGGACCGATCGGCCTTGTCGGCTCCACCGCGCTGACCGCCGCCGTCTTCGCCGGCCTGGTCTTCGCGCTCTACGTCAGGCGCCGCGACCATCTCGTGGCCGTCGGTTCCAAGGCGGAACTCCTCCCGAGCGCCTGACCATTCGTTCCCCGCGGGCGGCTGTGCAGTCCTGAACTGTCGTCGGATCTGCCCCGCCTCATCTTTCCTGTCCTACGGAGTTTCAAACAATGCTCGCCCTGCGCACCTTCCTCTATCGCTTTGGCACACCGCTGACCGTCGGTCTGTTCCTCGTTACCGCCATCTCGGGCGTGGCACTGTTCTTCCACATCGGGCCCGACATCCTCCGCGGGGTGCACGAGATCGTCTCGCTGGCGCTATTGATCCCGGTCGGCGTCCACCTCTGGCGCAACTGGAACGGCTTCTGCAACTACTTCAAGCGTGCCGCCATGCCTGTCACGCTAGCCCTGAGCCTCGCCGTCGTCGGTGCTTTTGCTTTTGCGGCGCCGGGCGGATCGGACCACGTCAGTCCGGCGAGGGTCTTCCTCACCCTCGCCCAGACGGCGCCGATCTCGGCTCTGGCACCGGTGTTGAAGCTCGACGAGGCGACAGCGCTCAAACGGTTGGAGGCTTTTGGCATCAAGGAGCCGAAGGCGAGCGAAACCATCGCCGCTGTGGCTGCCCGTTCGGGCCTCGCTGGCTTCGACGTGATGGCTCAGTTGACGGCGCGCCGGCCATGACGGACTGGCATTGTCACTGCCCGGCCTTGTGGGCTGACGGCGCAAAAAAGCCGCCCGGCAAGGACCGGGCGGCTGATGTCGGAACGGAAATGAACCGCGGCGGCGTCGATCAGTTGGCGATCGGCGCGTACTGGCCGGCGTGCCAGACGTTGATGTCGAAGTGCGGGTCCTTGATGTCGCCCTTCTGGTCGAACTTCACCGGCCCGAGCACGGTATCGATCGTCTCGCCGCTCTTCAGCGCCTTGACGACCTTCGCCGGATCGTCGGAATTGGCGCGCTTGACGCCCTCGACGATGGCCTGCACCACGGCATAGGAGAACAGGGTGAAGCCTTCTGGCTCGAAGTTCTGCGCCTTGAACTGTTCGACGGCCTTGGCGGCGGCCGGCGAACGGCGAGGATCGGTTGGGAAGGTGAAGATCGTGCCTTCGCCTGCCGGGCCGGAGACGGCCCAATAGTCCGTGGTGGCGAGGCTGTCGCCCATGATGAGCGTCAGGTTGTAGGCCTGGTCGGATGCCTGGCGGCGAATGAGGCCGGCTTCGGTGTGATAACCGCCGAAATAGACCACCTCGGCGCCGAGCGACTTCAGCTTGGAGACGACCGCGCCATAGTCCTTCTCGCCGGCATTGAGGCCGTCAAAGATGACTTCGGTGACGCCGGCGGCGTTCAGCTTCTCCTTGACCACGGTGGCGAGACCGCGGCCATAGGCCGACTTGTCGTGCATCACGGCGATCTTCTTGCCCTTGAAATGCTCTGCAATCCATGGCGCGATGAACGCTCCTTGCGCGTCGTCACGCGGATAGAGCCGCAGGATCGTCTGATTGCCCTTCTCGGTGAGAATTGGGTTCGACGACGCCGGGCTGATCATCACGATGTTGTTTTCGGCATAGACGTCGGCCGCCGGGATCGAGGCGCCGGAGCAGGCATGCCCTGCGACGAACTTGATGCGGTTGCCGACGATGCGGTTGGCCACCGTCACGGCCTGCTTCGGATCACAGGCGTCGTCCTCGACGACGATCTTGACCTTCTTGCCGATCACTCCGCCGGCTTCGTTGATCAGCGCCGCGGCGTTTTCCGCACCGCGCTTCTGCTGTTCGCCGATGGTGGCGACCGGCCCAGTCATCGGTCCGACGACGGCAATGGTCAGATCGTCGGTCCGACCCGGCGTGGCGGCGAAGGCGAGTGCGATACCTGCCAACGTCAGAATCAGGGATTTCTGCATGCGACTACCTCCTTTGCGGACTGCAAAGCTGTTTGTCCGTTGTTGGCCATGGTCGTCGTCAAACGCCCCTTACGTCGCCCGGGCCACAGCGATCCGGACGGCTAGCCGCGCCGAAGCGTCAGAACCGGAGCGTTGCCCATTGCCGGACGGGTCTCGGCCCTGCACTGCTCCTGGTCCTGCCGGGAGTGGCCCGCTAAAGCGGGCCGCCGCCATCGCCTTTCGTTCGACCGCCTGTTTACAGCCTTGGTCACTTCCTTGAACGTCGGCATGCCGGCTCGGGGGTGCCGCTAATCGGGCGCCCCCACACGCGAAACACACGCCACCGAACTATAGTGGCAAATTAGCCCAAGATTTGAGCGTCTGTCATTGATCCATCCCCGGATTCCGCATTTGACCGGACGGTCTAAACCGTGAACCCCGAGCCCCCGGCGGAATTTCCCGCCGCCCGCAGGCACAAACCGGATGGATCTTTCGATTCTCCCGAGGGCACCGCTGCTCAGGCGCGCGCCGCGGCGATGGTCGCGGCGACAAGCCCGGGGTCGGTGACCGTCAGCTCGTATTCGCGCGAGCGGGCCGTGCCGCCCATGCCGACTTCGGGGTTGGCCCAGGTCATGCCGCTCGGGATCGTCCGGAGTGCGGCAAAATGCAGCTCCGGTGCGCCCGTCGCCTCGTGCACCCGGCCGATCGTGTCGGGGAGAAGCTCGCCACAGGCCATCACCTTGAGCCGGCCGGCGGCCAGATCGACGGTCCGCTTGAGGTTGGCGATCCCTTCGATGCCGGTATCGCGTTGGCCCGACGTCAGCACGCGCTTGACGCCGGCCCGGACGAGCGCCTCGATCGCCTCGGCGATGTCGCGCGTCATGTCGAAGGCGCGGTGGCAGGTGACGTCCATGTCGCCGGCGGTGTCGACGAGTATGCGCATGCGGGCCTCGTCGACGCGCGCATCCGACGTCAATACGCCGAACACGACGCCCTTGACGCCGAGGTCGCGGAACGTCGCGATATCGGCCTGCATCGAGAGGAATTCGGCCTCTGAGTAGAGGAAATCACCGCCACGTGGCCGCACGATTGGATAGAACGGCCCTTTCGCCAGACGCAGTGCCGCCTTGACCGTGCCGATGCTCGGCGTCAGTCCGCCTTCGATGAGGCTAGCGCAGAGTTCGACCCGATCGGCCCCGGCGCCTTCGGCGGCGATCAGCCCGTCGATCCCTTCCACGCAGACTTCGATCAGCGGCAGCATGTCTGTCTCCTTGAAAAGAGGGTCTGTCCGTCTCGAGCCCGGCTCAGCGCACGGGTTCGCCGCCGATCCAGGTTGCAGTTGCGCTCAGATCGGGACCGAGATGGACGATATCGGCGCGATAGCCGTGCTTCAGCCGGCCGCGCTTGCCTTCGAGGTGGAGGAATTCTGCCGGATAGAGGCTCGCCATCCGCAACGCCTCAGCGAGATCGACGCCGAGATGACCGACAGCGAACGCCACCGCCTGGTCCATGGTCAGATCGGAGCCGGCGATGGTGCCGTTATCGAGGGTCAGGCGGCCGTTCTGCCGCGTGACCCGGCGGCCGTTCAGGTGGAAAACGTCGCCGGGGGCGCCGGCCGTCGGCATGGCGTCGGTGACGATGAAGAGTTTCCCCGGCCCGCGCTTGGCGGCAATGGCCAGCCGGAGCGAGGCCGGATGCACGTGGATACCGTCGGGGATGATGCCGGCCCACAGCGAGCCGGTATCGAGTGCAGCGCCGACGACGCCGGGCTTGCGCCCCTGCAGCTGAGATTGGGCATTGAACAGATGGGTGACGCCGCGCGCCCCCGCTGCCGCGGCCGCGACGACGAGTTCGTAAGGTGCGTCGGAATGCCCTAGGCTGACGATGATGCCGGCCGCGGCCAACCGTGAGATCGTCTCGGCCGGAACGGTCTCCGGTGCGACGGTGAGGAGGAGCGTGTCGATCCCGGCACCGGTGATGGCGGTGAAGTCGTCCTCGGCCATCGGCCGGATCAGCGCCGGATCGTGTGCGCCCTTGCGAGCGACCGACAGGAATGGGCCCTCCAGATGCACCCCGGCGATGCCGGGCACGTCGGCGTCGATCGCCTCCCGGATCGAACGGATTGCGGTGCGCATGCCGTCCGGCGTGTCGGTGATGAGGGTCGGCAGCAGGGCGGTGGTGCCGTGGCGTGTATGCGCCCGCGCCATGGCGGCCAGTTCGTCCACGCCGGTCGTGCCGGAGAACAGGATGCCGCCGCCGCCGTTGACCTGCGCGTCGATGAAGCCGGGCGCCAGCGTGCCGGCGCCAAGATCGGTCAGGCTCACCCCGGTGGGCACCCGGTCGATCGGCACGACATCGACGATCGTCCGATCGTCGATCAGCAGAGCGTGGCGGGTGAGCATGTCCTCGCCCGTGAAAAGTCTCTCCGCCGTCAGGGCGTATGCCGTCGTCATAGTGTCTCCGTCACCTTTTTCAGCCGCGTCGGCCGGTCGGGGTTGTGTCCACGCGCCCGGGCGACCGCTTCAGCGAATTGATAGAAGGCGGCGAGCATGGCCAGGGGATCGAGCAGCGGCTCGCCCGACGGCGGACAGAGAAGGCGCCCGGGGGCCGCCGGGCCATCCTCGACGACGTAGAGACTGGCGCCGATGGCCTTCAGCCGGGCATTTGTCTCGCTCATCGCCGGATGCGCCCTGTCCTTGGGGTGGAAGGCGATGATCGGAAATCCTGGCTCGACCAGTTGCAGCGGGCCGTGCATGACCTCGGCGCCGGAAAACGCCTCGGCGTGCAGCATCGCCGTTTCCTTCAGCTTCAGCGCGGCCTCGGCGGCGATCGGCAGGCCCGGTCCGCGCCCGACCACATAGGCTGACTTGGCGCGCGCGAATTCGGCGACCGCGTCGCTCCAATCGACCTCGAGCGCGCGGGCGAAGGCATCGGGCAGGGCGCGCGTCGCGGTGCGCAAGCCGGCATCATCGGTCCATTCGGCGACCAGAGCGGCGAGCACGGCCGCCGACGACAGGAACGATTTCGTCGCCGCGACGCTGAGTTCCGGACCGGCTTCGAGCGGCAGCGTCGCATCGGCACCGAGGCCGAGCGGCGAATCCGCAACATTGACGACCGCTATAGCATAGGCTCCTGCAGCCTTGGCCGCCGCCTGCAGTGCGACAATGTCGGGGCTCTGGCCGGATTGCGAGACGGAGACGACGACAGCGCCTTCGAGCTGCAACCGCGCCCCGTAGAGCGAGGCGACCGACGGTCCGATCGAGGCGACCGGCGTGCCGGCCAGAATCTCGGAGAGATACTTGAAATAGGCGGCGGCATTGTCGGACGAGCCGCGGGCGCAGGTGACGATCACCGGCGGACGAAGCGCGCGCATGCGAGCCCCGATCCGGGCAACGGTCTCCCCGTGTCGCTCGAAGAAGCGGGCAAGCGCCTCGGGCGCCTGACGGATTTCAGCCGCCATCGCGGTCATTTCAGTCATTCTCGCCTCAGGTTCAGTTCGGCGATGAAGTCATAGGTATCGCCGCGGTAGGTGGAACGGGTGAATTCGACCGGCGCGCCGCTTTCCAGGTACGACATGCGGTCGATGGCAAGCGCCGGAGATCCCGGCGGAACGTCGAGGAGCGCAGCTTCGGCTGGCGTCAGGATGGCGGCGCGCAAGCGCTGCAGCGCCCGGACGGGCAGCGCGCCGTTGGCCTCGAGCGCATCGTAGAGCGAGGCGACGATGGCTTCGGGATCGGGCAGGTAGCGGCTGGGGATGACCGCGGTCTCGATCGCCATCGGTACGTCGTTGGCGAGCCTGAGGCGCCTGAGCCTCAGCACCATCTCGCTCGGCGACAACGACAGCCGCATCGCCTCGTCCGGTGTCGGCAGGGAGGCGTCGCGACTGAGCCAGCGGGTCGATGGGATCAGCCCGCGCAGCCGCATGTCCTCGGTGAAGGAGGTCAGCCGCGACAGCCGCTGCTCCATCCGCTGCTGACGTCCGACGACGAAAGTGCCGGATCCCTGCCGCTGGGTGAGGAGGCCCTTCTCAACCAGTCCGGAGATGGCCTTGCGCACGGTAACGCGGCTGATGCCGAGCCCATCGGCGATGTCGCGCTCGCCGGGCAACGCCTCGGCGGGCTTCAGAAGGTCGGTTTCGATCGCTGCGAGGATGCGTTCCTGCACGCGGAAATACAGCGGCGTTGGGTCGTAGGTATCGGCCAGCGGCGGGCCGAGCAGGCTGGCGATGCCGGTCATGGCTGCGGCTCCTTGGAGGGCGCATCCCAGTTGGTCCTGCGTGCGAGCAGGAGGGCGCCGTCCTCGGCGTCGCCGGACGGAGACACGAGATAGCGGCTGAGCCGGTCCGGCAACAGCGGCAGGTAGACGCCGGCAAGCCCGCCCATCAGCGCGATTCTGTCGGCGCCGATGGCAATCAGCCGGTCGATCTGGATCGTCACGTCGACAGTCGCCTCGCCCATCAACCGGCGCGCCAGCGGATCACCTTCGGCGAGATGCTCGAAGATGATCGGCGCGAAACTGGCATAGTCGCGAGGCGAGGCTGTCGCAGCCCAGGTGACGGCTTCGGCCGGGTCGCAGCCGAACCGTTCCATCAGCGCGCGGGCGAGCGGGCAATCGATGTCGAGCCCGTCGACGCTGGCGACGGCGGCTCGCAGCGCGGTGCGGCCGAGGATGGCACCGGACCCCATGTCTGACAACAGAAAGCCCCAGCCGCCGACGGCAGTTTCCTCGCCCCCGACGATGGCGAACCCCTGCGACCCGGTGCCAAGAATGAGGATTGCGCCATCCTTGCCGCCATGCGCGCCGAGACAGGCGATGACGGCGTCGGAGGCGATGGCGTGGCCGGCAAACGGCAGGCCGTGTGCGTTCAGTTCGGCGACGAGGCTCGGCACGTTGGCTCCGGCGAGGCCAAGTCCGGCATAGGTACGGGAGTAGTCGGCAGCCGAAAGCCCGGCGGACGAAAACGCGGCGGCCGTTGCCGCCAGGACGGCGGCGGCGGCTTGCGCAATGCCCTGGGTCAGGTTGGAGGTGCCGCCATGGCCTTCGCCGAGCCTTCGCCCAAGCGAATCGGCAAGCCGGGCACGCGTACTCGTGCCGCCTCCGTCAACGCCAAGGAACAGTTGCTCGGTCATCCCCTCACCCTTGCCCACGATAATACCAGTACGAACCCATTTGTAAATGCGCGACCCGATTTTCACCCAAATTGATACGAAATCGGCGGTTGCTTAAAAATAAGTCGGCTTGACCGGTCCCGCGTCTTGACGATCGGTTTTGTATTGGTATCGTTCAGCGGATTTTTCGCGTGGACCTCTCGCATGACGACGCTGCCGACCACGGAACAGGCGCTCGCCGCTTATCGCGGTCTCGATCTCTGGCCGGCTGGCAGCATCCTGGCCGCGATCGCCGACGCTCAGACTCAGGCGATCGGCAGTGTCCGCGCCGCGCTGCCGGCCATCGAGGCGGCCAGCGCCATCTTCGCCGAGGCGCTCAAGGCGGGCGGACGGGTGATCTACGTCGGCGCCGGCTCATCCGGCCTCATTGCCGAACTCGATGCGCTGGAATTGCCGGGAACCTTTGGGATCAAGCCGGCCCAGGTCGCCATCCTGGTTGCCGGCAAGCCGGCGGCGACAGGAAGCCTCACCGGCGAGACGGAAGACGATGCCGAGGCTGGACGCGCCGAGATGGCAGCCCTCGAGCCGACGGAAATCGACTGTGTCGTTGCCGTCTCGGCGAGCGGGTCGACCGCCTATACGCTTGCCGCAGCCGAGGAGGCGCGGGCCCGCGGCGCTTCCGTCGTCGGCATGGCCTGCAATGCCGGCTCGGCGCTGCTGGTGGCTGCGGATGTCCCGGTGTTACTGCCGACGCCGCCCGAGGTGCTCGCCGGCTCCACCCGCATGAACGCCGGCACGGCGCAGAAATGCGCTCTCAACATGCTGTCGACGCTGTCGGCCGTGCGTCTCGGCCACGTCCATGACGGGATGATGGTCAATGTCCAGGCCGACAATGCCAAACTGAAAGGCCGCGCCGCCGGCATCATCGCGCGGATCTGCGGCATCGGCGCCGAGGCGGCGCGGGCGCGCCTGGAGGCGGCCGGTAACGACGTGAAGACAGCCATTTTGATCGAGCGGTTCGGTTCGATCGAGGCGGCCCGCGCAGCGCTTCTGCGGCATGGCGGCCACTTGCGGCCGGCACTGCAGGAAGCGGATACGGCCGGGCGATGAGCTGGGCGATAGAAATCTTGGGCGGCAGTGGCCCAGGGAAGAGACCGGAGAGACATCCGGGAAGGCGTCAATCGAGGGAATCGGGTCTTTCCACCCGAAGGAACAGGAGAACGTCATGATCAATCCGCGTATTCGAACCCTTGCGCTTGCGTCCGCGAGCGCCGCCCTCATGGGGGGTCTTGCTGCCCCGGCATTCGCGGACTCAACGCTCGTCATCGAGAGCTGGCGTAATGACGACCTGCCGATCTGGCAGGAGAAGATCATCCCCGCCTTCGAGAAGTCCCATCCCGGCATCAAGGTGGTGTTCCAGCCGTCGGCGCCGACCGAATACAACGCCGCGTTGAATTCCAAGCTCGACGGCGGCACCGCGGGCGACATCATCGCCTGCCGTCCGTTCGACGCGTCGTTGTCGCTCTACCAGAAGGGCCATCTCGCCGCGGTCAACGCCATCCCGGGCGTCGCCGGCTTCTCCCCCGTCGCCAAATCCGGCTGGTCGACCGACGACGGCAGCGTGACCTTCTGCGTGCCGGTCGCCTCCGTCATCCACGGCTTCATCTACAACAAGGATGCCTTCGAGAAGGTCGGCATCAAGGCCCCGCCGGTGACCGAGGACGAGTTCTTCGCGGACCTGGAGAAACTGAAGAAGGACGGCACCTACGTTCCGCTCGACATGGGCACCAAGGAACTCTGGGAAGCCGCCACCATGGGCTACCAGAACATCGGCCCCAACTACTGGAAGGGTGAGGAAGGCCGCGCCGCGCTCATCGCCGGCAAGCAGAAGCTGACCGATCCGGAGTGGGTCGAGCCCTACAAGACGATGGCCAAGTGGGCCCCCTACATGGGTGACGGCTACAAGGCGCAGGCCTATGCCGACAGCCAGAACCTGTTCACCCTCGGTCGCGCCGCCATCTATCCGGCCGGTTCGTGGGAGATCTCCGGCTTCAACGCGCAAGCCCAGTTCAAGATGGGCGTGTTCCTGCCGCCGGTGAAGAAGGCGGGTGACACCTGCTACATCTCCGACCATGTCGACATCGCGCTCGGCATGAACGCCCATTCCAAGAACCTCGAGGCCGCCAAGACCTTCCTCGCCTGGGTCGCCTCGCCCGAATTCGGCTCGATCTATGCCAACGCTCTGCCGGGCTTCTTCAGCCTGCAGCCAGGCGCCATCGAACTGACCGATCCGCTTGCCAAGGAATTCGTTTCCTGGCGGGGCAAGTGCAAGTCGACCATCCGCTCGACCTACCAGATCCTGTCGCGCGGCACGCCGAACCTCGAAAACGAGACCTGGCTCGCCTCGGCCAACGTCTTGAACGGCACGGAGACCCCGGAAGCGGCGGGCAAGCGCCTGCAGG
>JARLIT010000218.1 GCA_031291575.1 Ancalomicrobiaceae bacterium | reverse complement strand
GAGCGCGACCGGCCTGACGCTTGCTCTCTTCAATCTGCCGGCGGGCGACTGGGAGGCGGGCGAGCGCGGGCTCGCCGCGCTTTCCGACCGGTTCGAGGCATTCCGCGACGGCGTCGCCCAGGGCCTCGACTACGCGCTGGCGACGAAGACGACCCAGCTGCACATGATGGCAGGGCTTGCCGGACGCGGCGACGCGGCGGCCGAGGCCGCCTATAGGCGCTCGCTTGACTATGCCGCCGAGCGTCTTGGGGCGGCGGGCATCGAGGTCATGATCGAACCCATCAACCCGCGCTCGATGCCCGGCTATTTCCTCGCCGACTTCGACGATGCGGTCGCCCGTATCGAGGCTTCGGGACGGCCGAACGTCAGGCTGCAGTTCGACGTCTTCCATCGCCAGATCCTGCATGGCGACGTCGTCACCGGCTTCCGCCGGCTGTTGCCCGTCGTCGGTCACGTGCAGATCGCTTCGGTGCCGTCGCGCAACGAGCCGGACGCCGAGGAGCTGAACTACCCCTATCTGTTTGCCCAATTTGACCGGCTCGGCTATCGCGGCTTCGTCGGCTGCGAATATTCCCCGCGCGGCGCCACGCTCGACGGGCTCGACTGGTTCAAGCCCTGGGCTGGACGGCAGGGTTGAGCAGCGAAGACCGACGAAGCCCGAGCAAGCGCCTGGGGGACCGACGGCTGAGGCCGTCGAGTGGGTGTCTGCCGGGCGCGCAGCTGCGCCGACGGCCCACCGACCCTGGCGCGCCTCCCCCTCGACATCGATGGCTCGAGGGCCTACGAGGCTTTCGGGCCGCAATGGCGGCACTGCAGGGGGATTGGACGGGGGAGGAATGGGCATGCAACGGATGGCTTCCACACGCCGGCAGGCGCTGAAAACACTCGCCGGGATCGGTGCTGGATTGGGCGCCGGGCTCGCCGGCTTCGGACCGGCGCGTGCCGGCGAGGTCGTGAACATGGGTGTGCTGAAGCTGGCAAGTCATGCGCCCTCCTACATCGCCGTCGATCGCGGCTACTTCGTCGCCGAGGGCCTCGATGTCGCGATGAAGTTCTTCGAGGCGGCGCAGCCGATGGCTGTGGCCATCGCCGCGGGCGACGTCGACTACGGGGCGACCGCCTTGTCCGGCGCACTGATCAATCTGGCGGACAAGGGCGCGATCAAGGTGATCGGCGGCGCGCTGAAGGAAGAAAAGGGCATCACCGGCTCGCTCATCCTCGCCTCGGGCAAAGCCTTTGAGGCCGGCTTGACGAGCCCGGCGAAGCTTCCCGGCCATTCCTTCGGCATCACCACGGCCGGATCCTCGTTCCACTACATGGCCTACAAGATCGCCGAGGCGAACCACTTCGCGCTGTCGCAGATGACGCTGAAGCCGCTGCAGAAGCTCGGCGCCATCGTCGCCGCGATGACGTCCGGCCAGATCGATGCCTGGGCGGTGCAGGCCAACGTCGCCAAAAAGCTGACGACCACGGGCGGCGCCAGAGAGATCGGCCTCGTTTCCGAGGTGGCCCCCGACTATCAGGTCACGGCGATGTTCGCCTCGGCCAAGAACGCCGGCCAGGCGCGCGACAAGACCGAACGGTTCCTGCGCGCCTACTCGCGCGCCGTCGATGACTACAATGCCGCCTTTGTCGACAAGACCTCCGGTCCGGACGAGGTGAAGGCGCTTGCCGCGATCGTGCACAAGTACCTCGACCCCGACACGCCCGCCGACGTCGCCTTCGCCGACTTGACCGACGGCGCCATGCGCATCTCCAAAGGGCTCGCCATGTCCACGACGTCCCTGACCGATCAGCTCAACTGGTTCAAGTCCGAGAAGATGGTGAAGGACACGATCACGCCCGAACTGCTATTCGACACCAGCTACGTGAAGACGCTATGAGCCTTCCGTCAGTCGGGCCCGAGGCGTGACATGCAGCTGGAACTCGTCTCCGTCGGTCATGCCTACGGCCCGGTCGAGGTGATGGCCGACATCAGCCTCACGGTTCCGACCGGGCGCATCGTCTGCCTCGTCGGCCCGTCCGGCTGCGGCAAGTCCACGCTTCTCAGAATCCTCGGCGGGTTGGAACGTCCCGACCGCGGTGCGGTACTGCAGCTGGGGCAGCCGCCCGCCGGTTGCCTCAACCCGCTGACCTACGTGTTCCAGCATTTCGCTCTCCTGCCCTGGCGCACGGTGGAGGGCAACATCCGCTTGGTGCTCGAACACCACCACCTCGCCGCCGCCGAGCGGCGCGAGATCATCGACGATGTGCTCGCCCGCACGCGCCTGACGGATTTTCGCGCCGCCTGGCCGCGGCAATTGTCCGGCGGCATGCGTCAGCGCGTGGCGCTCGCCCGTGCGCTGGCCGTCCGTCCGGCGGTGATGCTTCTGGATGAGCCCCTGTCCGCGCTCGACAGCCAGACCCGTGAACTCCTCATGGACGATCTCGTGGCCTTGTGGACGCGGGCCCCGTTCACCGCCGTCTACGTCACCCACAATCTCGACGAAGCGGTGCGCCTCGGCCATCGCATCGTCGTCTTGTCGCGCCGGCCCGGCCGCATCCGGGCGATGCTCGACATCGACATTCCGCTCGCCGAACGGGCTGGAGCCGCCGGCGAACTGGCGGCGCGTCAGGCAGAACTCTGGTCGATGATGCGTGCCGAGGCCGAGGCCGCCGATCGGGAGCTTTCGGATGGTTGATCAGACCCACTCCGCAACCGGGGCCCGGCCTGTGGCCGCCAGACCTATCGCCTTTCGCGGCGGCGGCTTCGCCCCGAGGCCCGTCCGCCATGTCGCGCCAGCGCTGTTTCTGGTCCTCATCGTGCTGGTCGAGGCCGGCACGCGCTCCGGCATCATCTCGAACCTGACACTGCCGCGCCCGTCGGCTGTCGCGCTGACGCTCTACGATCTGGCTGTTTCGGGCGGGCTCATGCAGCATCTCGTCCCATCGATGCGTCGCCTCGGTGTCGGCATCGCCTTGGGGCTGTCGGCCGGCATTGGCCTAGGCGTGCTGATCGGTCTGTTCAGTCTGATCCGCGCCGGCTTGGTGCCGCTCGTCGCCGCGCTGTTCCCGATTCCGAAGATCGCTCTGTTGCCGCTGTTCGTCATCTGGTTCGGCATCGACGAGACGTCGAAATACGCGCTCATCGCCTTCGGCACCTTCACGCCGATGGTGGTGGCCACCTATGGCGCCGTCGACAACGTCGATCGCACGCTCGTGCGCATGGGCCAGTCGTTTGGTCTCGGCTGGTGGGCGATCGTGACGAAGATCGTGATGCCCGGCGCGTTCCCGGCGATCCTCTCCGGCATGCGGGTGGCGATCGCCATCGGTATCATCCTGTTGACCGCCGCCGAGATGCTCGGGGCCGAATACGGCATCGGCGCCTATATCCTGACCGCCGGCTCTCTCTACGATCTCGAAAAGCTGTTCGCCGGCGTGTCGATCCTGTCCATGCTTGGGCTGATGGTGAGTTTCGTCATCGGCCGCATCGAGAAGCGCATGCTCGACTGGCGGTGATCAAGGGAAACGTCCTCACATCAGCATCGTTGCCGCGCCGACGAGGCCAGCAGCCGCCACGAGCGTGATCGCCGCCACCACCAGCCACAGCCGGACGCCCTTCAGCCGGACATCGGGCGGCAGCGCCGTCGCGGTCATGACGACGAGCAGGAAGGCGACGAACGGCAAGAGGAGAGCGTTCAGCACCTGCAGTCCGACCGACAGCCAGACGAGATCGCGGGTCGCCGCGACCGCGATGGCGCTGAGAACCACAACCGCTGCGGCGGCGAGCGCGAACGGTCCGCGCGCCCGGCCCGGCGTGAAGGCCTCGCGACCTGAGACGAGCTCGCCGAGTCCCCAGATGGCGGCGAGCGATGCGACGATGGCCGCCGCCAGCGAAGCGCCGATGACGCCGAGGCCGAACACGAGCCGTCCGAATGTCGGCCCCAGCACCGGCTCGAGAAACTGACTGATCTGGCCGATTTCGGTCAGGGGGCCCGGCGCCCGGCCGCGCGCGACGG
This sequence comes from Ancalomicrobiaceae bacterium, assembly GCA_031291575.1. GTDB lineage: Bacteria > Pseudomonadota > Alphaproteobacteria > Rhizobiales > Ancalomicrobiaceae > CAIYYN01. Next base: position 11,207 of record JARLIT010000218.1, on the reverse strand, counting down.
CAGCGGCGGCGGCGAGCAGAACCGCGGCCGTCAACAGCTGCGTGACCAGGGCGCCGATCCAGGTATCGAGACGGGCGGCGCGATAGCCGGCCTCGCCGGTCCTCAGTTCCGCGATCGCCGAGGCCTGGTAGAAGATCATCCACGGATTGAAGGTCGCCCCGATCAGCGCCGCGGCGATATAGAGGTAGCCGGGATCGCCGAAACGCTGGTCGGGCAGGTCGACGAACAACATCTTGGCGGTCGGGTGCGAGATCCAGGCGATCGCCACGAAGCCGAGTTCGAACAGGCCGATGAAGATGGCCAGGCGCTGCACGCGCGGGTATTCGCCGGACAGCAGGATCGCCAGGATCAGCCCGGCACTCGCCGGCAGGACGAACGCACGAGAGAGGCCGAACATCTCGCCGACCCCGGTGATGCCGGAGAGTTCCGTCGTCAGGGAGGCGAAGGTGGCGATGAGGAGCGACAGTCCGGCGAGCGTCCGGACCAGCCGGCCGGTGCGCTGGCGCAACAGGTCGCCGAAGCCGCCGCCAGAGAAGATGCCGATGCGCGCCGCCAGTTCCTGCACCATGGCGAGCACAGGGATCAGCAGGATCGGCAGTGGCAACAGCCGGTAGCCCCAACGGGCGCCGGCATCGGCCGCGGCGACGATGTTGCCGGCGTCCGTGTCGGCGAGCATGACGAGAAGGCCGGGCCCGACGGTGGCGATCCAGACAGCCGTCCGCGAGCGCTGAAAACGCTGGGAGATCGGCGGGCGGCCTGGCCTGCCATCGGCCCGTCCGGCAGCTGTCTGGTCGTCAGAAAATGCGTCCACCGGCACCTCGGCCGCCTTATGTGATCATCGCCAACCCGTCGGTCGACCGCGGCACGGCATGGCCGGGCGGCGGCGCGACGGGTCACGCCAAGAGTGTTAAGCCGAAAACGTGGTTCCGATCCATGCTCCATCCGACGGAAACACCCGGCATCCGACGCAAAATGCAGCGGGCGCCGGATCGCTCTACCTATCGCGTGGCAGGACGGGGTGGGGCGTTGACGTTCGGATCGATGGCATAAAGGTCGATCTCAGCCAATTCCTCGGAGCTGAAATCAGGCCTGTCCAGCGCGTGCACGCAGTCGATCACCTGCTCGGGCCGGCTGGCGCCGATGAGGGCCGACGTGACCCGTCCGCCTCTGAGCACCCAGGCGAGCGCCATCTGCGCCAGGCTCTGGCCGCGGCGCTTGGCGATTTCGTTCAATTGACGGATCTGCGTCAGTCGTGCCTCGCTGAGATAGCTTGGCGACAGCCATTTGCCGGCCGCGGCGCGACTATCGTTCGGGATGCCGGCGAGATACTTGTCGGTGAGGGCCCCTTGCGCCAACGGTGAGAAGACGATCGAGCCGATCCCGTCCTCGTCGAGCGTGTCGAACAATCCGTCGGCCTCGGTCCAACGGTCGAACATCGAATAGCGTGGCTGATGGATGAGACAGGGTGTGCCCAGCCGCTTGAGGATTGCCGCCGCTTCGCGCGTCTGTTCGGACCTGTAGTTGGAGATGCCGGCGTAGAGGGCCTTACCCTGCCTGACGGCGCTATCGAGCGCACCCATCGTCTCCTCAAGCGGCGTCTCGGGGTCTGGGCGGTGCGAATAGAAGATGTCGACGTAATCGAGCCCGAGGCGCTTCAGGCTCTGGTCGAGGCTCGACAGGAGATACTTGCGGCTGCCCCATTCGCCATAGGGTCCCGGCCCCATCCGGTATCCGGCCTTCGACGAAATGATCATCTCGTCGCGGAACGGCGCAAAGTCCGTTCGGATGAGTTCGCCGAAGGCAGTTTCGGCACTGCCGGCCGGTGGCCCGTAGTTGTTGGCCAGGTCGAAGTGGGTGATGCCCAAATCGAACGCCGTCCGGCAGATCGCTCGTTTGGAGTCGAGCGAACGGTCGTCGCCGAAATTCTGCCAGAGGCCCAGCGAAATCGCCGGCAGCTTGAGGCCCGAGCGACCGCAACGGTTGTAGACCATGCGGTCGTAGTGGTCGGGCGCAGGAACGTAGGACATCGGGGGCTCCTCGGCGGTCTGACGTATTGGCTGCCGCGGAAGATAGCCGATCGGTGCGCGATGGATAGGGCGGAAAAATCCGCCGCCGGCGCGTGTGGCCGACGGGCAACGGAGGGAATGCCAGAGCCGCATCGCGCCAAGCGCGACGCTGTGCGCCTGACCCAACCCCGGAGTGTCATCTCGGCGGAAGCCGGGATCCACTGATATTTCAGCGCATTACGCTGGCGCTGCGGGCCGCGGAACAGCCGCGACGGCCGTCGTCCGTTGAACGGCGAGTGGATCCTGGCTTTCGCCAGGATGACACCGTGCCTGGGACGAAGGCCTCGACATACCAAAGGCGTCATGCGCCTTCCGCCGCCAGCCTTCATGGTTCGAGGCCCGGCCATGCCGGGCTCCTCACAGTGAAGGACCCAGGCTCATGTGACCTGTCCCGCCGCTCTCACTCCGCCGCGGAAGCATAGTCCTCGATCGGTGGGCAGGAGCACTGCACGTTGCGGTCGCCGTAGACGTTGTCGACGCGGCCGACCGGGCTCCAGTACTTGTCGAGCGCCGACTGCCCGGCGGGGAAGCATCCCTGCTTGCGCGTGTATTTGCGCGCCCAGTCGTCATCGGCGATGTCGAGGACGGTGTGCGGCGCATGCCGCAAGGGGCTGTCGGCCGCGGAGATCTTCCCCGCCTCGATCTCGGCGATCTCGGCGCGGATGGCGACCATCGCCGCAATGAACCGGTCGAGTTCATACTTCGATTCGGATTCCGTCGGCTCGACCATCAATGTGCCGGGCACGGGAAAGCTCATCGTCGGCGCATGAAAGCCGAAGTCGATCAGCCGCTTGGCAATGTCGTCGACGGTGACACCGAGGCGATCCTTGAACGCTCTGGGATCGAGGATGCACTCGTGCGCCACCCGGCCCCTGTCGTTCTTGTAGAGGAGCGGGAATGACCCTTCGAGCCGGGCGGCGATGTAGTTGGCCGACAGGATCGCCACCTCGCTCGCCCGCTTCAGTCCTTCGGCCCCCAACATCACGATGTACATGTAGGAGATCGGCAACACCGAGGCCGAGCCGTAGGGTGCGGCGGCAACGGCGCCGGTCCGCCCCCCGAGTTCGGGATGTCCGGGCAGGAACGGCGCCAGATGCGCCTTCACCCCGATCGGGCCGACGCCCGGGCCGCCGCCGCCGTGCGGAATGGCGAAGGTCTTGTGCAGATTGAGGTGGGAAACGTCGGAGCCGTAGTCGCCGGGCCGGGCAAGGCCGACCTGGGCGTTCAAATTGGCGCCGTCGAGATAAACCTGCCCGCCGTGGGCATGCACGATGTCGCAGAGGCGGCGGATGTCGGCTTCGAACACGCCATGGGTGGACGGATAGGTGACCATCACAGCGGCGAGGTTTGCCGCATGGGCCACCGCCTTTGCTTCCAGGTCGGACATGTCGATGTTGCCGTTCTGATCGCAGGCGACGACAACGACCTTCATGCCGGCCATCTGTGCCGAGGCCGGATTGGTGCCATGCGCCGAGGCCGGGATCAGGCAGACGTCGCGGTTCGCCTCTCCGCGTGCGTGGTGATAGCCGCGGATGGCGAGAAGCCCGGAGTATTCGCCCTGCGCGCCGGAGTTCGGCTGCAAGGACACCGCATCGTAGCCGGTGATCTCGGCCAGCCAGCCTTCGAGCGTAGAGATGAGCTCGGCATAGCCCTTGGCCTGATCGGCGGGTGCGAACGGATGCAGCGACCCGAACTCGGGCCAGGTGATCGGCACCATTTCCGCCGTGGCATTGAGTTTCATGGTGCAGGAGCCGAGCGGGATCATCGACCGGTCGAGCGCCAGATCGCGGTCGGCCAGCCGGCGCAGGTAGCGCAGCATCTCGGTCTCGGAATGATGCGTGTCGAACACCGGATGGGTGAGGTAGGCCGACGTGCGGGCGAGCCCAGCGGGGAGGCCGAAGCCGGCATCGGGTACGACGTTGCCATAGGCGAAGGCGCCGCCGAAGGCCGCCCACACCGCCTCGACGGTTGCGGTCGTCGTCGTCTCGTCAACGGCAATGCCGATCTCGCTTGTCCCGATGGAGCGGAGGTTGATCCGCCTGTCCCGCGCCGCTGCGAGGATACGGTCGCACTTTCCTCCGGCATTGACGGTGATCGTGTCGAAGAAGCCGGTCGAAGCGGGCGAATAACCAAGCCGGGCAAGCCCCGTGGCCAGCACGCGCGCCTTCTCGTTGACCGTCTCGGCGATCGCCTTCAGGCCTGCCGGCCCGTGGTAGACGGCGTACATCGAGGCGATGACGGCAAGGAGCACCTGCGCCGTGCAGATGTTGGACGTCGCCTTCTCGCGCCGGATGTGCTGCTCGCGCGTCTGCAGGGCCAGCCGATAGGCCTGGTTGCCGCGCGCATCGATCGACACGCCGACCAACCGGCCGGGCAGCGACCGCTTCAACGCGTCACGGCAGGCGATGAAGCCGGCGTGCGGCCCGCCATAGCCCATCGGCACGCCGAAGCGCTGCGCCGAACCCACTGCGATGTCGGCGCCCAATTCGCCGGGCGGCGTCATCAGCGTCAGTGCCAGCAGGTCGGTCGCCACCACGGCGATGCCGCCCGCGGCCTTCACCGCGGAAATCGCTGCGCGCGGATCGCTGATGGCTCCGCGCGTGTCCGGATACTGGATGAGGAGGCCGAATACGGCCGCCGGATCCAGGTCCTTGGCGGGATCGCCGACGACGAGTTCGAACCCCTGCGGCTCGGCGCGGGTCTGCAACACGGCGAGCGTCTGCGGATGCACGTTGCGATCGACGAAGAAGGCGTTACGCCCGCCCTTCGCCAACCGGTGCGCCATCGCCATGGCTTCCGCCGCCGCGGTTGCCTCGTCGAGAAGCGAGGCATTGGCGACGTCGAGGCCGGTCAGGTCCGCGACCATGGTCTGGAAGTTGAGGAGCGCTTCCAGCCGGCCCTGGCTGATCTCCGGCTGATACGGGGTGTAGGCCGTGTACCAGGCGGGATTTTCCAGGATATTGCGCTGGATGACGCCGGGGAGAAACGTGCCGTAGTAGCCCTGGCCGATGAGCGAGGTGAAGACCGCGTTCTTGGCGGCGATCGCGCGGATGCGGGCAAGCGCCTCGGCCTCGGTGAGACCGGGACCGATGGCGAGGGGGCGTTCAGCCCGGATGGAGGCGGGCAGCGTCTCGGCCATCAACTGGTCGAGCGATGTCGCGCCGACCGCCTTCAGCATCAAGGCGACGTCGGCCTCGGACGGGCCGATATGGCGGTGGGCGAATTCGGGCAACGTGACTTCGGCTTTCGGCATCGTCTGGGTACCCTCACGCGATCAGAGCGGAATAGGCGGCCTCGTCGAGGAGGCCCGCCAGTTCGCCGGTATCCGAGATCTTGAGCTTGAAGATCCAGCCGGCGCCGCCAGGATCCTGGTTGATCAGGCCGGGCTCGTCGGCGACTGCCGGATTGACCTCGACGACCTCGCCTGAAAGCGGGGAATAGACGTCGGAGGCGGCCTTGACGCTTTCGACGACGGCGGCGGCATCGCCCTTCTTCAGGGGCGAGCCGAGCTTCGGCAGGTCGACGAAGACGAGATCGCCGAGCGCCGCCTGGGCGTGATCGGTGATCCCGACCGTGGCGATCGAGCCGGCAACGTCGATCCACTCATGATCCTCGGTATAGGCGCGCGACATGGAAACCTCGTTCAGCGTTTGAAGCGGTTGGGAAGGAAGGGAAGATCGACGACGTCAATCGCCACGCGGGACCCGCGCAGCTCGGCGAAAAGGCGGGTGCCCGTCGTCGCCAGCGCCCGGCCGACATAGCCCATGGCGACGGGACCGTTGACCGAAGGGCCGAAGCCACCGGAGGTGACGCGGCCGATCGGCTCGGGATCGGTTTCATTGGCGTAAAGGACGACGCCGGCGCGGATAGGCGCGCGGCCTTCCGGCTTCAATCCGACCCGAAACCGGCTCGGTCCCTCGCGCCATTCGCGCGAAAGCCGCTCGAAGCCCGGAAAGCCACCCGCCTCGCGCCGGCGTTTGGGAATCGACCAGGTGAGCCCTGCTTCGACCGGCGAAGTGGTCGTATCGATGTCGTTGCCGTAGAGGCAGAGCCCAGCCTCGAGGCGGAGCGAATCGCGTGCCCCAAGCCCAATGGCTTGCGCGGCGGAATCGGCGGCGAGCGCCTCCCACAGGGCGACCGCCTGTGAGGCGTTCACCGAGATCTCGTAGCCGTCCTCGCCGGTATAGCCCGAGCGGGAAAGATAGACCGGCAGACCGGCGATCGTGCCGAAGGCGGTCGCCATGAACCCCATCGCGGCCGCTTCCGGCATCAGGCGCGCAACGATGCGCTCGGCCGCCGGCCCCTGGATGGCGACCAGTGCCAGATCCGCGTCGATCTCGAGACGGACGCCGGCCGGCAGATGTGCGGCGATATGGGCGTAGTCGGCCGCCTTGCAGGCGGCGTTGACGACGAGGCGAAGCGTGCCGGTCTCGGCCTCGCCGGGAGCGCGCGATACCATCAGATCGTCAAGGATGCCGCCGGTCGCATCGAGAAACTGGCTGTAGCGCTGCCGGCCCGGCGCGAGGTTCGCCACGTCCGTCGGGATCAGCGCTTCGAGCGCTGCGGCAACGGTCTCGTGGCGGCCATCCGCGGCGATCAGCCGGGCCTGACCCATGTGCGAGACGTCGAACAGGCCGGCTCCGGCGCGGGTGTGAAGGTGCTCCTTCAGCACGCCGGGAGTGTATTGCACCGGCATGTCGTAGACAGCGAAGGGCACCATTCGGGCGCCATGAGCTATGTGCCAGGCGTGGAGCGGCGTCTGCTGAAGCGGGGAGGCTGCATCGGTCGTCATGTCTCAGCGCTCCCTGATCCAGAACGCGATCATGGAGCCGGCGAGGCATGGCCTCACCGTGCTGATCATGGCAGCAAGAAACGGCCGGCGCACGCGTAGGCATGCTGCGGTCGATTGTTCGGCGCGCAAGGAAACATTCATCTGGAACGGCAAGTTCGGCGATCCTCTGACTAGAAATCAGTCAACTTCGATCGCCCCATCTGTCCGTTCGCCTGAGATTATTATCCCGTCGGCGGCTGTCTCAAGGACAGCTCTCTCCAGATGTCTTGGTGTCGCGGTCCATTTGCCTGAGAGTTTCCGGGGCGGTTGCTCCTTCGGCGCGGCTAAAGCCGTCTCTCCCTACGACGCCTCTCCCTTAGCCGAGAACGACGCCGTTGTAAACCGTGCAGCTAGCGGAAATCACTGAGGTCAATCTTGCGGCAGCGTGAAATCGACAACGATCATAAGAGGATGGCGCGGAACTCAGCAGCTTTCCGAGCCGCAATGATGAAGATGTCGGCAAACGACTTCTGGCCCAATCGCGACGTCGCCAGCCTGACGGCCACATTCCGAATCGCCTAATTGTGGCGGCCAGCGAAGCCCACTATTCTCATGCCATGCCTGACACGGAAGCCCCCACCCTCGAAACCGCCCGCCTCAAACTTCGCGCCTTTCGCTTCGATGAGTTCGAGGCCTATGCCGCCATCTGGGCGGAGCCCGCCGTCACGCGCTTCATCGGCGGCGGCGATCCCATGCCGAAAGAGGTCGCCTGGTCGCGCTTTCTGCGACATGTCGGGATGTGGCACTATCTCGGCTTCGGCTATTTCGCGCTTGAGGATAAGGCGAGCGGCACGCTGATCGGCGCTGCCGGGTTCCAGGATCTGCGTCGCGACCTGACGCCGTCGCTCGAAGGCACTCTGGAAGCCGGTTGGGTTCTGTGCGGCGCGGCGCAAGGCAAAGGGCTGGTCGAAGAGGCGATGCGCGTGCTTCTCGCCTGGGCCGACGAGCATTTTCCGGCGCGGCGTCAGACCTGCATCATCCGTCCCGACCACGCGGCGTCGATCCATGTGGCGAAAAAGCTGGGCTTCGTCGAATTCGGCCGCGCGGATTACGCTGCCCACCAAGTCGTTCTGTTCGAGCGGCGCCACCAGGGAGACGAGAACATGACCGGTGAAGCAAGCATCAACCTGTTCTCCTACGGCACGCTGCAGCTCGATAGCGTGCAGCTCTCCTCCTTCGGGCGACTGTTGGAGGGCGCCGATGACGCCATGCCCGGCTGGCGCAAGGATTGGCTGGAGATCACCGATCCGGATGTGCTGAAGACGAGCGGCGAGCGCTTTCATCCGGTTGTCAGCCCCTCCGCCAACGCCGCCGACGCGGTCGCCGGCAAGGTGTTCCGCATCACGCCTGCCGAACTCGAAGCCGCCGACCGCTATGAGGTTGCCGACTACAAGCGCATCGAGGTGGCGTTGCAGTCCGGCATTACCGCCTGGGTCTACGTGAAGGCCTAAGCCCGAAGCCTGCATGGCGTGGTGGCATGAGGCGTAGTCGGCGCGCGCGCCGAAGTCGCCCACTTCTGTCGCAATCGCGGCGCAAGACGCCACTAAGCTCGGAGCCATCGAATCGTCCCCGCCTGGCACGCGCTCGCTTAAGGGGGAGGGCGGTCATGGTCGGCGGTTCGACGCGGACGCTTCCTGCCGTGGAAACAGCTCTGCCAGATCCGCCGCAGTCTCAAAATTGCATTTTCGTCTCAAGGGGTTCCCATATTGGCATGGTCTTGGTATTATTCATTTTGAACGAGTCCCGGTCGACGGTCGGGGCAGAAGGAATCTGGCCTGTGGGCGCTGAAGGCTTCTCACGTGCAATTTGCAGCGGCAGCGATCGTCGCGTCGGCGGCCTGAGCGGCCGCCCCAGCTCCGGTGATGGGTGTGGCTCAGCCTGCGCGGTCGACGGCGTGCGTGCGCGCGTTGCGGGGTTCGGCCGGAGATGACCGACATGCGCGACATCTTCCGGCCAGACCGGCTTTCCACAAGCGATCCGGCGCCGCTCTATCTGCGGCTCGAAGCGCTGATCCGCGATGCCATCGAGTCCGGGCAGCTGCAGCCCGGCGATGCCTTGCCGCCGGAGCGCGAGATCGCTGCCCAAATGCAGATTTCCCGCGTCACCGTGCGCAAGGCGTTCGAGGTGCTGGTCAAGGGCGGCCTCGTCACGCAGCGGCACGGCTCCGGCACCTATGTCGCGCCGCCGGCGCGCAAGGCGGACCAGTCTCTATCGCGCCTGTCGTCCTTCTCGGAAGATATCCGCGCCCGCGGCCGCGTGCCGTCGGTGCGCGTCATCGACCGCCGCCAGGGCCCGCCGACGCCGGAAGAGACGATGGTGCTCGGCCTGACGATGGGCCAGCAGGTCAGCCGCGTCGGGCGGTTGCGGCTCGAAGACGGTGTGCCGATCGCGGTCGAACGCGCCGCGATCCCGGACCACTTCCTGCCCGACCCGCAGTCGGTGGCGACGTCGCTCTACGACACGCTGGAGGAGCGCGGCGTCAGGCCGGTTCGGGCGTTGCAGAAGCTATCGGCAGTCAATCTGACCGGGCCGGATGCAACGCTTCTCGGCGTCGCCCCCGGAGCGGCGGCACTCCGGATCGAGCGCGTTGCCTATCTGGCTGATGGCCGCATCGTCGAATTCACGCGGGCCTACTATCGCGGCGACGCCTATGACTTCGTCGCCGAGTTGACTCTGGGCCCGGAGACTTGAGGGACGCGGGCAGGGCCGGTCGCCGGTTTGCGGCGCAGTCGGGCGTTGTGTCGGGCTGTGGCTGCTCGGCAAGCGGACAGCAGGAATAGTCTAGATTATTCATTGCTAATATTTGCATATGAGGGACGTTCTATTTTGCAGTACATGCCGGTTGCAATGGTGAAAACGGGCAGTAATGAATATCGTCGAGTACAACTAGGGGGCGGTTCATCGTTGAGTGGATGTCAAGCATCTGTAAGATACGCTGCTGCCCGAACGCGTCTGGGGGCAATTACGTGCCGTTTCGGAAAAATGTTCGAAATTGATGAGCGATGTGTTGGTAGATCGAACGTATGTAAAATTCTAAATAGTTATATTATTGACTTGAATCTCTAGTGTTTACACAGAATTAGTATATCCGGACTAGATTTTGTCTCGTACGAATGCCCGCGATCGAGCTGGTTTGCGATCGTGGTAGCTGGGAGAGCCGCTTGCCAGGCCAGACAGCCGAACCGGTAGCCGTGCTGTCCGCGATCGTCGCGGAGGCGGGGAGCTCATCCGACACCGACCCGACTGCCCTCGCAGCCGGGGCCGCTCCAGCCGTTGCCTGGGCTCCGTCTGCACTCGACCGCCGGCTGAGTGAGGCCATCGACTTCATCGATCAGGGACTGGCCATCTTCGAATCCGGCCGCCTGGCGCTGCGCAACCGACGTTATTGCGAGATCTTTGGTCTGGCGCCCGACCAGTTGCCGATCGGGGTGGGGTTCCATGAAATCGCCGCGCGGCTTGAGACGGGCCTGCGCAGCGTCATTCCCCGGTATCGCGAAGGGAGCGCCGACGCCGACGCGAGCGGGGTTCCGTCCTTGTGGCTGTTCGACGATGCGGCCGGGCGCCGCATCCGCATTCAGCGCCATCAACTCGGCCGCGACACTTGGATCGAGATCGCCAACGTGATCGTCGAAGAGAACGATCACCTGATCGAGGGCATCTACGATACGCCGCTGCAGGAGATGCTCGATCTCGTCCCAGACTACCTGTGGGTCAAGGACAGCCTCAGCCGCTTCGTCCTGACCAACAAGACCCACGCGTTCGACCTCGGCTACGAAGACACCCGCAGCCTCCTGGGGATCGACGACTTCTCGCTGCATCCGAGATCCCTGGCGCAGCAGTTCCGCGATGCCGAGGAGCGGGTGCTGCGGACGGGCGAGCCGCTGATCGACAAGGAAGAGATCATCTATACCGGCAATGGCAAGCCGAAGTGGATCCTCACCTCGAAGATGCCGATGCGCAACAAGAAGGGCGACATCGTCGGCATCATCGGCATTTCCAAGGACATCACCGAGCGCAAGCGCAGCGAGAACTGGCGCGACGGTCAGGCGGCGCTCCTGGAGAAGATCGCCATGAGCGCGCCGATCGTCGATATCCTTGACGGTCTGATGCTGCTGGTGGAATCGCAGATTGTCGGCATCACCGCCTCGGTCCTGCTGTACGACCCGGTTTCCGGCCATCTGCACCAGGGGGCCAGCCCCAACCTGCCGGAGGCCTATATGCGCCAGCTGCAGGACGTGCCGGTCGGTCCGAGCGTCGGATCCTGCGGCACTGCCGCCTATCGGCGCGAACAGGTGATCGTTTCCGACCTT
>JARLIT010000217.1 GCA_031291575.1 Ancalomicrobiaceae bacterium | reverse complement strand
GCCGTCTCGACGATCAGCCGCCAGAGGAGGACGTTGGCCGCGCGCCCCTGGCCGCGCCCGATCAGGTCCATGATCAGGAAGCCCGAATCGTAGAGAATGTCGCCGGTGGCGATTCGATCGTCGAACTCGATGGCATCGAAGGGGACCGGCCTGTCGTCGATCACCGCCACGTTGCCGGCATGCAGGTCGCCGTGGTTGAGCCGGATGCAGCCGAGCCGGCCGCGCTCGAAAAGCAGGTCGCGGATGCGGGTGTGTTCGGCGCGGGCCACTTCCGTCAGCCGATGCACTGCCGCCGGCGGGAACAGGGCGGGATCGGCGAGGAAGGCGGTGTGGTTCTGCTCGACGTAGCCGGAGAGATCGGCGATCCAGGGCGCGGCCTCGCGCCATTCGGCCAGCGACTGCATGCCGGCGATTGCGGTGGCGAGCTTGGCGACGATGGCGGGGGCAAGCGGTCCGGCGGCCGAGAGATGGTCGAGCGTCGCCGCCTCGTCGAAGCGGCGCATGGCGACGAGCCACTCGACGGCCGCTCCGTCGCCGCCGAGGGCGAGGCTGCCGTCGGCGCGGCGCGTTACGGCCAGGACGCCGAGATAGATCTCCGGTGCGTATCGCCGGTTGAGAGCGATCTCGCGTTTGACCGCGCCTTCCCTGAGGGCCAGGGTGGAGAAATCGAGGAAGGGAAACGTGACCGCCTTCTTCATCTTGAAGGCGCGGGTACCGACGAGGAAGACGATGGCCGCGTGGGTATCGATGCGCTCGACCGGACCTTCCTCGCCATACGTCCGCGGCTCGAGAAGAAAGGCGATGACGGCTTCCTGGTCTTCCTGCATGTCCAGCATCGACCGCTCCGCACTCCATAAACAATTCATCGCCGATTTGGGCAATCGCCCTTGACCAAGGTCAATTCCGGCATTCAAGTCTGGTCAATCAGCAAGTGTCATGCGCAGCTCTGCGCCAAGAACGAGAACATGTGCCATGCCGAACCTGGCCCTCAAGAAGATCCGCCTCACGCTCGCGCGCACCAAGGAGTTTCCGGAAGGCTCGGTGTTGCGCGGCTACGAGTTCAAGGCGCCGCTCGATGCATCAGGACATATCGATGCCGAAGCCTGGAAGCAATCGCGCCATCTCTGCCGCGTCAGGCGCTTCTGGGACGGCGAGGAAGAGGTCGGGTTGTTGGTGCACCGGCAAGGCGGCGGCTGGGCCATGGTCTACGATATCGCCAACGGCGATGATCCGGAAGCCGGCTACCGGTTCGGCGCGCACGCCTTCCTCCCCGGCGAATACGTCTCGATCCGCGACGAGGACGGTGTGCTCAATACCTTCGTCGTCGGTTCGGTCGAGCCCGTGTGAGAAACGGCGGGGCAGCCGCCTCGCCGGTCCGGTTGCGCCACCGACGAAATGCCGGCCAGCCAGACGCGCGGACCGGTTCAGTCGCTCGCCGATATGCGCTATTGGGTGGGATCCCCCTTGAAGGACGGATCCGTCCGCAGCGAGCAACCCGATGACAGTGTCGAACAGGAAGACCGGTGGCCGATTGATCGTCGATGCCCTCGAGGCCAACGGCGTCAAACGTGTGTTCTGCGTGCCGGGCGAGAGCTATCTTGCCGTTCTCGATGCACTCCACGACAGCCCGATCGACGTCGTTCTCGCCCGCCACGAATCGGGCGCCGCCATCATGGCCGAGGCGACGGGTAAATTGACCGGCCAGCCCGGCATCGCCTTCGTTACCCGCGGCCCCGGCGCCACCAATGCGGCGGCGGGCTTGCACATCGCCCGACAGGATTCGACGCCGCTGATCCTGTTCGTCGGTCAGATCGAGCGCGGCTTCCGGCAGCGCGAGGCCTTCCAGGAGCTCGACTACGGCCAGGTGTTCGGCTCCATCGCCAAATGGGTGGCCGAGATCGACAGCGCGGCGCGCGTGCCGGAAATGGTGTCACGGGCCTTCTATGCGGCGACCTCCGGCCGGCCCGGCCCGGTCGTTCTGGTGCTGCCCGAGGACATGCTGGTCGAAACCGCGGAGACGGTTGCTGCCGAAGCCTCCGCGCAGATCGAGACCCATCCGGGTCTCAACCAGATGTGGGATCTGCAGAAGCGACTGTGGGCGGCAAAGCGTCCGCTCGCAATTCTCGGCGGTTCGCGCTGGAGCGAGAAGGCGTGCCGGCAGTTTGCCCGCTTCGCCGACCGCTTCGATTTGGCCGTCGCCTGTTCCTTCCGCCGGCAGATGCTGTTCGATCATCTCGATCCGCACTATGCCGGCGATGTCGGCCTTGGGCTCAATCCGGCCTTGCGGCGCCGCATCGAGGAGGCTGATCTCCTCCTGCTCGTCGGCGGGCGGATGTCGGAAGTCGCGAGCCAGGGCTACACGCTGCTGGACATCCCCGATCCTCGCCAGTCGCTGGTGCATGTGTATCCGGGCGCAGAGGAACTGGGTCGGGTCTATCGTCCGGCGCTCGCCATCCATGCCAGCCCGGCGGCTTTTGCCGCCGCCGCAGAGAGCCTGCAGCCGCCCCATTCCACCATCCCGTGGGCCTATTGGACGCGCGCGGCCCATGCCGACTACCGCGCCTGGAGCGATACGCCGCCTGAGACGCCCGGCGAGGTGCAGATGGCCAGCCTTCTGGCTGCCATGAAGGATCAACTCGCCGACGACGCCATCCTCACCAATGGCGCCGGCAATTACGCCACCTGGATCCACCGTTTCTGGCGCTTCCGCCGCTACGCCACGCAAGCCGCGCCGACGTCGGGCTCGATGGGCTACGGCGTACCAGCGGCGGTGGCCGCCAAACTGGAATTCCCCGAGCGGCAGGTGGTCGCCTTCGCCGGCGACGGCTGCTTCCAGATGACCGGACAGGAATTCGGCACGGCAGTGCAGTTCGGCGCCAACATCGTCGTCGTCGTCGTCGACAACGGCATCTACGGTACCATCCGCATGCACCAGGAGCGGGAGTTCCCGGGGCGGGTTTTGGGGACCGATCTGGTCAACCCGGATTTCGCCGCCTTGGCGCGTGCCTATGGGGCTCTGGGTTTGACCGTGAGCAAGGACGAGCAGATCGCCCCGGCGCTGGCCGAGGCACTGGCGGCTGACCGCCCGGCGCTGATCCACGTGAAGATCTCGCCCGAGGCCATCACGCCGATGACGACGCTCTCGGCCATCCGCGAGAAAGCGCAGGCGGCGAAGCGCGGGTGAGACGGGCCGGGACCGGCATTGATCGGTGGGCCTTCCGCACATTCGATTGTCTTCCCCGGCGAGATTGGCGCAGCCAATCGAGGGAAGGGGATCCAGAAAACCGCATAGATCGTGCCTGCGACTTCTGGATCCCCTTCCCCTCGCGACTGAAGTCGCTCGGCCGAGGATGACAATCGTGCCTCAGTATCTGGCTCGGAGCGACTAAAGAGCCCTCACTCCGCCGCGAAGGCGTAGTGCTGCGACAGGTTGTCGAGCGCGGCAACGATATGGCCGGCGAGTGCATCGGTCACGGCCGAGGTCTCGCGCAACGACCGCACCAGGCCGATCTGGCAGGGGGCGAGCCGGGGGAACCCCTCCGCCTCGCCGAGCACGCGCATGCCCGGTCGGAGCGCCGATTCCGGCATGACGGATACCGCCAGACCGGCCAGCACCGCGGCGGCGATCGCGGTTGAATTCCAGCTCGAATAGAGGATGCGGTGCCGCCGTCCGGCGACTTCCAGCGATTCCAGCGCCGTCTGCCGCCAGCAGCACGACGGCTGGCCGAGAGCCAGCGGCAGGGGGTCGATCTCATGCGCCGGAATGCGTTGTGAGCCGACCCAGAGCAGTGGCTCGCGCCGGACGAATTCGCTCGGCAGGCGCTGTTTGGATTGGGTGATGATGGCGAGGTCGAGCTCGCCCGCCTCCATCAGGTTGATCAGCATGTCGGTCGGCGAACAGACGACGGTCACCTCGGCGCGGGGGTAGGAGCGCGAGAACATGGCGAGGATGTTGGGCAGGAACCGGTCGGCATAGTCGTCCGGGGTGCCGAAGCGCACGCGACCGGTCAGTTGTGCCTCGTCGAATACCGCGAAGGCCTCGTCATTGAGCCGCACCATGCGGCGGGCGTAGTCGAGCAGGCGTTCGCCGTCTTCGGTCAACTTCGACTGGCGGCCGTCGCGCGCGAAGATCGGCTTGCCGATGCGGTCTTCGAGCCGCCGCATCTGCATCGACACCGCCGACTGCGTCTTGTGCACGGCGTCTGCGGCGCGGGTGAAACCGCCCTGCTCGACGATAGCGACCAAAGTCTTGAGTTGGTCGAGATCGAGAATGCCGCTCATGGTTCGCCTGTCCAATCCATCATTTTTCGTGAAGGCTCAGATTAGAAACATTCGTTGGATTAATCAATCGGCCTACGTCATTGTACGTTTGTTCCCGCCTGCAACCCTCCAACGACACCGCCGCGCCTCCCGCGGCGGCGATTTGGCGTCACCAGACGGGCGTTTGACCCCTCGGCCCATGACAGGAGAGAAAAATGCTGTCCGCCCCTTCGTCCACCCTCGGTTTCCTCCGCACTACCTTCGTGGCGGGCGTGGTCCGCGGCACGACCTGGGCAGCCGAGGCCGTCGTCTATCTGCCGCGAACCGTGAAATACGCCATCCATGCCTACCGCAACCGCGGCGTCGTGCTGAAGATGTGGCAATTCGACGATCGCATGCTGAGCGATATCGGCATTACCCGCGGAGATGTCGGCGCCGCGCTCGCCTCAGACCTGACGAGCGACCCGACCATGCGTCTCAGGATCATGGCGGTCGAGCGCCGGGCAGGGTACCGGGCCCAGGCGCGCGAGCGCCTCGAGGCGAACCGTCTGGCGGAAATCGAAGCGGCGGCGCGCACCGCCGTCGGCGAGGCGATCGCGCCGGAAGCTGCCTGTGCCTCCCCCGCGGCACGGTGAGGGACGGACGCCGCGACTTTCACGTCTTGGCGCGTCCCATCAGGCGGTCGAGGATCTCCTCGACCGCCTGAATATGCGCGGCCTGAGCCTGTCTGCCGGTCTCGACCAGGACGCCGAGCATCTGTTCGAGTTCGGAGCGTGGCGGTTCGGGCTGGGGTTGCGGCCGGCCGCGGTTGTAGCCGCGGATGAATTCGCCGACGGTCTCGTCGAACAGCGTATTCGGCCCGATCGGATTGGGCACTTTCGCCGTCACCGGTTCGATCGCCTTGGCAAGATCGCCGGGATCGCCGCCGGGCTTCGACGCAGCGGCAAGGCCTGTGGCCAGCGCCACCGCCGCCCAGGGCATCATTGCCGTCATCACCGCCTGCCCGAGCCCCGTCGTCGCTGCGGTCTGCCGCGCAACGGCGTCGGCCACCTCGGCGGATCCGAATAGTTTGCCGATTGCCTCCGCTCCGGCGCGGGCCGGATCGGCGGACGGACGACTGACAGACGGTCGGCTCGCCGCCGGCGTCATCAGCGCGAGAAAGCTCGCCATCGCCTTGGGATCGGAGAGTTGGCGCTGCAGCGTCGCGGCGAGCGTCGGCAGGGCGACATCGAGGGCCCGCTTGATCTCGTCGGGCGGAAGCGCGAATTGCCGCGCCAGTTGCGCCACGAGGTCGCGACCCGCCGGATCGCCGAGGAAAGCCGTCATATCGATCATCGCTGCCTCCCGCTCGTTTGCCGCATCCTGTGCCGGCTACGTCGCGCGGTCAAATTCAAGTGATCGCTCCGGCCGGCTTCGCTGCTGTTCCGGTCGTACGGCACCGCAATAATCAAGCTCTAGTGCCGGTTGGCAGGTAATTGATCACTCTGAGGCAACAGTCCGTCCATTCATGTGGCGATTGTTCATCGAGTGGAATCGGCCATTTGTAAGCGGGAAGCGAGCCGGGCAGCCAACCTGTCCGCGCTGTCGCCCGAACTTGAGGCCGGATCGCATGCAGGGCAGTTGCCCCGCCGAATGTCCAGTCGAGGCTTGGGTGAAAATCCGTTCAACCGTCGGCTCGCCAGCGATCCGGCGCCCAAGGTCCATAAGGAATTCAGTCATGCTTACTCTGCCCGCCCCCGTCGTCAACGCCCTGCAACTCGCCGGCCGTCTGATCTTCGCCTACATCTTCATCTCGTCCGGCTTCAGCAAGCTGATGTCGCATGACGCTTCGGTCGGCTACATCGCCTCCGGTGGCCTGCCGTTCCCGGCTGAATTCGCCTATTGGAGTGCCGTGATCGTCGAACTCGGCGGCGGGCTCGCTGTTGCCTTCGGCCTGTTCACCGTCCCCGCCGCCATCGCCGTGGCGCTCTTCACCGTGATCGCCGGCTACTACTTCCACCTGCCTTACGCGCATGTCGAGGGTCTCGTCGGCATGCTGCAGGGCATCCACTTCGTCAAGAACTGGACCATCGCTGGTGCCGCCCTGTTCATCGCCGCCTCCGGTGCCGGCGCCTGGAGCCTCGACAATCTCTTGTTCGGCAAGCGCGCCTGATCGGCGCCGCTCAGGCCTGAAACGAGAAAAGCCCCGGCGGGTGTCCGGGGCTTTTTGCCATCTTCGGTCTGGTTCGGCCGGCGGCACGCCGTCAGGTCAGGGCATAGGCGGAGAAGATGCGGTCGATGTCGCCACCCCAGGCCCCGTCGAAATCGGCGAGCATGCGTTCGGCGACGGTCACACCAGAGGCCGCGATCTCCTCGATCGGCTCGAGGTAGACGCTTTCGTCGCGGTCGTCCTTGACGATCGCCCGACGCTGCAACCCGGCCTTGGCGATGGCGACGACCTCTTTCGCCACGTCCTGCACGGAGCCTGCTGCCAGCGGTGTGTTGAGGGCGAGCCGGGGGACGTCGTCGCGCAGCCGGTCGCGCGTCTCGGCATCCCATCCCGCGACGAGCGCCTCGGCCGCATCGAGGCTTGCAGCATCGTAGAGAAGCCCGACCCACAGTGCCGGCAGCGCCAGCATGTGAGGCAGCGAGCCCGCATCGGCGCCGCGCTGTTCGAGATAGCGCTTCAGCCGGACGTCCGGGAACAGCGTGCCGAGATGGTTGGCCCAGTCGCCGATTTCGGGCGTGACGCCCGGCAGCCGGTCTTTCAGCTTGCCGTCGACGAAGTCGCGGAACGGTACGCCGGCGACATCGTGGTAGGTATCGCCGCGCTTGATGAAATACATCGGCACTTCGAAGGCCCAGTCGAGATAGGCCTCGTAGCCGAAGCCCTCCTCGAACACGAAGGGCAGATTGCCGGTGCGGTCGCGATCGGTGTCGCGCCAGATCTCGGCGCGGGTCGACAGGAACCCCGTCGGCTTGCCGTCGAGGAACGGCGAAGCGGCGAACAGGGCGGTGGCGATCGGCTGCAGGGCGAGCGACACGCGCAGCTTCTTCGCCATGTCCGTTTCCGAGGAGAAGTCGAGATTGACCTGTACGGTCGAGGTGCGGAACATCATGTCGCGGCCGCGGCTGCCGACCTTCGGCATATAGGCCGACATGATGGAATAGCGCGATTTCGGCATCACCGGCGTCTCGTCGAACCGCCACTTGGAACTGGTTCCGGCCCCGAGAAAGCCGATGCCGAGGGCATCGGCAACTTTGCCGACATCGGCGAGATGGGTTTCAAACTCGGCGGCGGTCCGGTGCAGGTCGACGAGCGGTGCGCCGGAGAGTTCGAACTGCCCGCCTGGCTCCAGGCTGATGGCGCCACCGCCGTGCGGATCGACGAGACCGATGATGTGGTGGCGGTCGCAGATCGGCTCCCACTGAAGTCGAGCCTTCAGCCCCTCGACGATCGCCTCGATGCCCCTGCCGCCGCCATAGCCGACCGGCGAATGGTCTTCCCGATAAAAGCCGAATTTCTCGTGTTCCGTGCCGATCCGCCAATCGGCGGCGGGCTTGGCGCCGGCTTCGAACCAGTGGACGAGCTGCTCGCGGCTTTCGATCGGGATGGCGTCGACGGTGTCGCGGGCCATGAACTGATGCTCCTCGCGCCTGGACAGCGCTCGATTTGCGATCTCCGGTCTCGACTGGGTGTCAAGCCATTGATCCAACGACAATAATGACCGGCGGCCAAAGTGACCGTCGACCGCTGCTCCGGTCGGGCGCGGCGCACCATAGCGTTGCGCGCCAGCGCCGACAAACACGTTTTTCGAGGAGACATCCGGACCGCTGTCCGGCGACCAGTGCCGCCGAGTCGGCGTGCACGCTGCTTCCTCCCCGGCGGTTGGGCTTTTCATGTCCCACGGCCCCGGTGTAGGTGTTGACCGCCGTGGCGGATTTCAACACCCTGACGGCGGTTTCCGTTGCCGTGTGCCCGAGATGCTGCCTACCCGGGCAGCGGGCCGCGACGAAGGATTGAAAAGCCGGCGCGGTGCGCCAACATTGAGGTCCGCCCGACGGGCGGGGCGATCGAGGACTGTGCCGATGGCAATCGTCGGAATCGATCTGGGAACGACGAATTCGCTGGTCGCCACATGGACCGCGGACGGGCCGAAGCTCGTCCCGAATGCGCTCGGCGAGGCTCTGACACCCTCGGTCGTCAACATCCAGGCGCACGAGGTCTCGGTCGGCCGCAGCGCGCAGGAGCGGCTGATCACGCGGCCCGACGACACCATTGCAGCGTTCAAGCGCTGGATGGGGACGGAAAAGATCACCCGGCTCGACGGCCGCGGCTATCGCGCCGAGGAGCTGTCGTCGTTGGTGCTCGCCCAATTGAAGCGCGACGCCGAGGCGCACCTCAACGAGCCGATCGACGAGGCGATCGTCTCGGTCCCTGCCTATTTCAACGACCTGCAGCGCAAGGCGACGCTGAACGCCGCCCGTCTCGCCGGGCTCAAGGTCGAGCGGTTGGTGAACGAGCCGACGGCGGCGGCGCTCGCCTATGGGCTCGGCGACGTCGACGAGGCGCAGTTCCTGGTATTCGATCTGGGCGGTGGCACCTTCGACGTGTCCATCCTCGACAAATACGACAACGTCATGGAGGTGCGCGCCACTGCCGGAGACAACTTCCTCGGCGGCGACGATTTTCGCGATTCCCTCCTGGAGGCGGTCTGCCGGCGCCACGATATCGAGCGGGCGCGCCTGGCTCCGACCGACGCCTCGCGCCTTGTCCGCTTTGCCGAGACCTTGAAGATCGAGCTGAGCGCCCGCCAGACGGTTTCTTACGGCTTCGAATTACCGGGGCGCGCACTCGAAGGCTCGTTCGAACGGGCCGAGTTCGAGGCAATCGTCAAGCCCCTGCTGATGCGGTTGCGCCATCCGCTCGAACGCGCCATTTCGGACGCCCGCCTCGACCCCGCGCAGATCGCCCAGGTGGTCATGGTCGGCGGCGCCACGCGCATGCCGGCGGTCAGGTCGTTGGTCGCGCGCCTGTTCGGCCGGCTGCCGCTGACGCACTTGAACCCGGACCATCTGGTGGCGCTCGGCGCCGCCGTGCAGGCCGGACTGAAGACGCGGTCCTCCGCGCTCGAAGACGTGGTGATGACCGACGTCTGCCCCTACACGCTCGGCATCTCGGCCTATAATTCCGGCGAGGGCCGCAAGTCGGGAGAGCTCGTCACCGTGCCGATCATCGAGCGCAACTCGGTGGTGCCGATCTCGCGCTCCGACACGTTCGTCACCGTTTCCGACCGGCAGCAGCGCATCGACGTCGAAGTCTACCAGGGCGAAAACCTGAAACCCGAGAACAACGTCCATTTGGGGACGCTGTCGATCGCGGTACCGCAGGGCAAGGCCGGCCGCGAATCGATCGACGTGCGCTTCACCTACGACGTCAACGGCGCGCTTGAGGTCGAAGTGCGCGTGACGTCGACCGGCGAGCGGCATCGCCGCATCTTCAAGAACCGCGCCGACCTCACCGACGGCGACCTCGAGCGCCGGTTCTCGGATCTGTCCGGGCTGAAGGTCGCCCCGCGCGATCAGGCCGAAAACAGGTTGTTGATCGCGCGCGCTGAGCGCATCTACGCCGAGACGCTCGGAGACAAGCGCGAGCGGGTGGCCGAGGCGCTTACCGCCTTTTCCAAGGCCATCGAGGACCCGCGCAACGCCCACCCCGAGCGCCAACGCGAACAGTTCTCCGCCTTGCTCGATCGCCTCGAGACCGATGTCTTCCGCGATTTCGACTGATCCGGCCGGCAGGAAACCCAGGAACGCATGGATACCCTCTTTCCGCCGCTCAATCTGCCGTTGGATGCCGACGAACGCGCGGTGAAGCGGGCCTATGCGGCAGCGCTGAAGTCGACCCGACCGGAGGACGATCCGATCGCCTTTCAGGCACTGGTAACCGCCCGCGACCGCGCGCTCGACTGGGTGCGCCGCCGCGGCGCGGCGCGGCAATCGGACGTCGGCGTCGGCGAGCAGCGTCCGTTCGAAGTCGATCGCGGCGAGCCGCGCCGGGGGAGCCCTTACCGGGAAATGTTCGCGACGGTGGACGCTGCGTTTGCCGTGCCGGTAGATGTCGCTGGTGAATCAGGGGCCTCCGAGGCCGATGCGGGGACGCCTCCTCCGCTTTCGTCCGCGCCGGATGGGACCGCAGCTGCCGCCGATCAGCCCGTCGCCCGGATCGACGTCCCGTTGGCCGTCGGGCCTGCGCCGAAGTTGGAGCCAGCGCCGAAGCCGGCGCCCGTCGTCCTCTCGCGCGTTACGGCGGACGATCCGCCGCCGGAATTCCGCGATGCCGCGCCGGTGCACCGCACAATCCCGTCGCCGCCGGAGTTTCGGCTGCCGCCCCCCCTGCCCAGCGAGACGGTTGAGACCGCGCGGGCACGGCGTCTGTCGCTGCGCTTCCTCATCGACTTCGCCATCCGTCTGACGGCGGGCGACGACATCGCCGATCCCGGGCGCTGGAGCGACCTGTTCGAGGCGGCCGAGGAACTTGATCTCGCCGGTCGCCTGGCGCTGGAACGAACCATTGCCGTCGAACTCGACGAAGCGATCCGCCGCCGCCCCTGGTTCAATCCGGTCGATTCGCTGGTGCTCGCCCCGGCCGTGGCCCGTATCGACGCCCATTTCGCCTGGTCCGGCGATGTTCGCCGGCTGGTCAGGATCCTCGGCGAGCCGAGCGGCGCCCATCCCTTGGTCTTCGCCGTCGAGCGCTTCGGCGACAAGGCCTTGAGGCTGCGCCACACCGAGAGCGGGTTTCCGATCATCGCAGCGGGCGACCTCGAAGCCTATTTCGGCCGCTCTGGCAGGGCAACGGTCCGGCTCTACAACCGCTCCGGCGGCACGGGCAGCGTCGGCTTCAGCTGGTCCTGGTTCGCCTGTCTCGTGCCGACAGCCTGGCTCGCCGGCATCGGCCGGCCCTGGGCGGCAGTCGCGGCGACCGCGCTCACCGCCGAGGCCGTTCTGACGATGTTCGACCCGCTCGGCGATATCTGGACCGCCAATGCCTACATCACGTTTCTGGTGACGGTTCTGTTCGCCCGGCTTGGCCTTGCCGTGGCGGCGAGGCCGCTGGAGCTTGCCAGCCTCGTCCGCCTTTTGAAGGTGGTCGACGTCGAGATGCCGACGCTCGTCGAGCGCCGCCGCATGATCGCCGCGTCCCGCTCGGGCGTGCGCATTCCGAGCGTGATCGCCGGGCTGGTCTTCCTCATCCTGGTCGACGGCTATGCACTCGGTCTCGTCATCGAGGGATTGACGCTGCCCTCCGCCACCGTCGCCGCCATGATCGGCCCGGCCGATCGGACGTCGACGAGCGTCAGTTTCGCCGAGCGGTTGGTGGCGCAGAGCTTCATCGATAAAGCGCGCGAACTGGCGCGCTCTGTCGACGATCTCTCCTCCGATCCGACGGTGGTGCCGAAGTCGCCGCGCGCCCAGGCGATCGAGGCGTTGAAGGTCGGGGTGCGCCGCCTCGTCAGCCGCGTGCCGATCGGTGACTTCGCCCCCGTCTTCGACGATTTCCGCCACCAGATCGCGCAATTGAAGCGCAGGACGTGATGAAATGCAGGACCACGGCCGCTACGCCTATTCCGCCATTCCCGATCGCCCCGTCTACGACTGGCCGGCGGCAAAACGGCTCGCCGTCTATGTCGGGCTCAATCTCGAATGGTTTTCCTTTGGCGAGGGGCTTGGCGCCGAACTCGCCCCCGGTGGGCCGCAGCCGGACGTATTGAACTATGCCTGGCGCGACTACGGCAACCGCGTCGGCGTGTTTCGGCTGCTCAACCTGTTCGAGGAGCTGTCGATGCCGGCCTCCCTCCTCGTCAACTCCGACATGTGCCGGCAGGCGCCTGCGGCGATCGCCCCGTTCGTCCAACGCGGTGACGAGATCATCGGCCACGGCAGGACGAATTCGGAGCGCCAGGGCACGTTCGACGAGGCGGCCGAACGCGCCTTGATCGCCGAGGCGCGCGATACGCTTGCCGCCCATTCCGGCCAGACGCCCAAAGGCTGGCTAGGGCCCTGGATCTCGCAATCGCCGGTCACCCTCGACCTGTTGCAGGAGGAGGGCTTCAGCTATTGCCTTGACTGGTGCCATGACGACCAGCCGACCTGGATGAAGACGCGGTCGGGACGGATCCTGGCCGTGCCCTATCCGCAGGAACTGAACGACATCCCGCAGATCGTCGGCCGCAAGCGCGAAGGCGAAGAGTTCGCCGACATGATCGTCGATGCCTACGACGTGCTCACCGAGGAAGCCGCCGAGCGGCCGATCGTGATGGGCGTCGCGCTGCACGCCTATCTGGTCGGCGAGCCGCATCGCTTCAAACACCTCGCACGGGCACTGCGCCACATCGTCCAGGACGAGCGCGCCTGGCTGACGACGTCGGGGGCAATCGCCGCGCACGCGATGGGGTTGCCGGAGGGGATGGTGCCGGGCTGATCTGCCGAACCCGCCGGTCGCCTCACCAATCCCCGATCGTCGCCTGAACGACGGCCAACGCCGCCACCGCCGCAGTATCGGCGCGCAGGACGCGCGGACCCAACGGGATCGGCGTGACGAAGGTGTAGCCCCTGAGGAGCGCCCGTTCGTCCTCGGCGAAGCCGCCTTCCGGACCGATCAACACGGCGAGCGGCCCGCGCCCGAGTTTCGCCAACGCTGCAAGCGGATTGTCGCTCTCCTCGCCTTCATCGCAGAAGATCAGCCGGCGGTCGGGCTCCTGGCGCTCCCAGGTTTCCAGGATGCGGACGAGGTCGATCGGCGGTTTCACCGTGGGCACGGCCAGGATGCCGCATTGCTCGGCCGCCTCGACGACGTTGGCCGCCATGCGGTCGAGGTTCACCCGCGTCACCTGGGTGTGGCGGGTGATCACCGGGCGGATCACGCCGGCGCCCATTTCCACCGCCTTCTGCACCATGTAGTCGAGCCGTGCCATCTTGAGGGGCGCGAACAGATAGACGAGGTCGGCGGCCGGCGTCTGGGCGCGGATGTGGTCGGTGAGGCGAAGCACGCAGGTCTTGCGCCCGACCTCGGTGATCTCCGCCCGCCATTCGCCGTCGCGGCCGTTGAAGAGGAGGATGGCATCGCCCGCTTCGAGGCGCAGCACGTTGAGGAGGTAGTTCGCCTGCTCACGGCTGGGCTCGACGCGGCCATCCGGGGCGAGGTCGGCATCGACGTGGAGACGCTGCATACGGAAGTCTGAACGGGGCATGGTCAAAACTCGAAATCGGCACATCGAGCAAAGCGGTCGTCGCTGCCCGTGGCGCCGCCTGCCGACAAAGCCTGATAGATTGTACAAATGTCATCCCCGGCCGAGCGCCGAAGGCAGCGAGGGGAAGGGGATCCAGAGGCCCGAGCATTTTCCATGTGGCTTCTGGATCACCTTCTCTCGATTGGCTACGCCAATCTCGCCGGGAATGACAACACTTGCTTCGGAAGGTCTCACTTGCCAGCTCGACCCCAGAATTGGGCTTGGTCTTGTAGACGGAATCCGCTCAATATGCGCGCCGCAATCTGACCCGATGCCGGATCCGCCCGATGGATCGACCCCGGCCGTAGCAAGGGATCACGCGCCTGAGCAGCCAAGACACCGAGCCACGGCTTCAAAACGTCGCCGAATTCACCGTCTCCGAACTGTCCTTCGCCGTCAAACACACGGTGGAGGAGGGGTTCAGCCATGTGCGCGTCAGGGGCGAGATCTCCGGCTATCGCGGGCCCCATTCGTCCGGCCATGCCTATTTCGCGCTGAAAGACGATGCCGCCAAGATCGACGCGGTCGTCTGGCGCGGCGCGTTTGCCAAACTTCGCTTCCGTCCCGAAGAGGGCATGGAGGTGATCGCCACCGGCAGGCTGACGACCTATCCGAATTCCTCCAAATACCAGATCGTCATCGAGGCCCTGGAGCCGGCCGGCGTCGGCGCGCTGATGGCGCTTTTGGAAGAGCGCAAGAAGAAGTTTGCCGCCGAAGGCCTGTTCGACCAGGAGCGCAAGCGGCAGATCCCCTTCCTGCCGAAGGTCATCGGCGTCGTTACCTCGCCGACCGGCGCTGTCATCCGGGATATCCTGCACCGGCTTGCCGACCGCTTTCCGTCCCGCGTCATCGTCTGGCCGGTGAGAGTGCAGGGCGAGACATCGGCAGCAGAAGTTGCGGCCGCCATCGACGGCTTCGATGCGCTTGCCCCCTCCGGTCCGATCCCGCGGCCGGATGTGCTGATCGTGGCGCGCGGCGGCGGCAGCCTGGAAGACCTGTGGAGCTTCAACGAGGAGATCGTGATCAGGGCGGTGGCGCGATGCAGCATCCCGCTGATCTCGGCCATCGGCCACGAGACCGACTGGACGCTGCTCGATCATGTCGCGGACCTGCGCGCCCCCACCCCGACGGGAGCGGCCGAAATGGCGGTTCCGGTCCGCGCCGATCTGTTGACGCGCGTCGAGATGGGCGGGGTGCGGCTTTCGGCGGCTCTCCGCCGTGGCATGGAAGAGCGGCGGCAGGCCTTGCGCAGCGTCCTGCGGGCTCTTCCCGCCGCCGCCGATTTCCTCGGCAGCCGGCGCCAACGGCTCGATCTCGCCTCGAGCCGCCTGGGTGAAGCGCTTGGTCGGGCGACGCGGCTGCATGCCACCCGCTTTGCCCGCCTCACCGGCCGGTTGACGCCTGCGACACTGATGCGCGGTCTCAGCGTCGCCCGCGAGCGGCTGGCACGGCTCGGCGAGCGGCAGGACCGGGCGATCACCGTCATGGCCGATCGCCGCCGGCAGCGGTTGTCGAGCGCAGAGAAGCTCCTCGGGACGCTCTCCTACCAGAGCGTGCTGTCGCGCGGCTTCGCGCTCGTCCGCGATGCCGAGGGACGGCCCGTCCGCCGGCGGTCGGACGTGGTCGAAGGGGCGGCTCTCGACATCGAGTTCCAGGACGGCCGGCTCCCGGCGGTCGCCGGCTCGGGGGCACCGGGATCTCTCTTGCCGTCGTCGCCAACGCCCGAGCATGCTGCCCCGAAGCGTGCCCCGGCCGCCAGAAAGCCGCGGCCGCCGGAAGGGCAGGGGACGCTGTTTTGACCAATGAGGCAGGAGAGCCGGCAAAGCCACAAATGTCATCCCTGGCGAGATTTGCGGGACGCAAATCGAGGGAAGGGGATCCAGAAGACCACGACTCGCAATTTGGCTTTCTGGTTCCCCTTCCCTCGCGTTCTTCGAACGCTCGCCGGGGATGACATCTTTCGCTGTCCGAGAGCTGGCGGTATCCGGCGCCAGCCGTCGAAGCAAATCAGGCGCGAGCCACAATCAAAAGGAATGCCCCATGGATTTGGGTCTGAAGGGCCGCAAGGCCATCGTCTGCGCCGCCTCGAAGGGCCTCGGGCGCGCCTGTGCCGAAGCGCTCGCGGCGGAAGGCGTCGACCTGCTGATCACCGCGCGCGGGGCGGATCAGCTGGAGAGCACGGCGGACGACATTCGCCACTCGACCGGCGCGACGGTCGCAACGCTTGCCGGCGACGTCACCACACGCGAAGGCCGTGCCGCCATCCTTGCGGCCATGCCGGATCCGGACATCCTCGTCAACAATGCCGGCGGCCCGCCACCCGGCGATTTCCGTGACTGGGACGAAGCGGCCTGGGAGAAGGCGCTCGGCGCCAACATGATCGCCCCGATCATGCTGATCCGCGCCGTCGTCGACGGCATGGCGGCGCGGCGCTTCGGCCGCATCGTCAACATCACCTCCGGCGCGGTGAAGGCGCCGATCCCCGCCCTCGGCCTGTCGAACGGAGCCCGGACGGGGCTGACCGGCTTCATCGCCGGCCTCTCACGCCAGGTCGCCCGCAACGGCGTGACGATCAACAACCTTCTGCCCGGCCATTTTGCCACCGACCGGCTGAAGACGACGTTTGCCGCGGAAGCGGCCCGCACCGGCAGGCCGGTCGCCGAGGTGATGGCCGAGGCAGAGGCCGCCAATCCGACCGGCCGCATCGGTCGCCCGGATGAGTTCGGCCGCGCCTGCGCCTTCCTTTGTTCGGTGCATGCCGGCTTCATCGTCGGCCAGAACATCCTGATGGACGGAGGCCGCTTCCCCGGCACGATGTAGCGCACACCTTCGGACGGACGTCTGTTCGGCAATCTATCGCCCGGTCGAATGCCCCCGACCAAAGGCTGATGGCGGGAGCCAGGCGATTGCGGTCAGATCGGTGGCGACTTCGGTTCGACGGTGCCCGGCTTGGCGCTTCGAGGCGAAATCCGTCGTCCGTTGACGGGCGTCAACGGCGACGGGGGCGCTACAGTGCAGGCTCTCCTGGCGGGGCAAAAGCAGCGGCCAGGAAACGGCTTGCCTCCGCGGGGGCGTCCGTCCGCGACCGGGGTTCGGGAGTGGAATCCGGTCGCTCGGACGACCACATATAGATTAGAGGCTGCAGACCATCCGGCGAGTCCTCTCGGCCTTCAGACAAGGAGCTTCCCATGAAAAGCAAAGACATCCTGCTCCTGCTCGACCTCGCCCACCCGAATAGCCCATCGCTTCAAGTCGCCGTCGATCTGGCCCGTCAATGCGGTGCCCACTTGACCGGTCTGGCGCTTGCCGTCGATCCGATCGTGCCCGGTTTCGTCATCGCTCCGATCCCCGTCGAGATGATCGAGGCGGCGCGCGAAGAGGCAATGAAGACCGCCGAAGAGGCGGTCACCCGCTTCGAGGACGTTGCCCGCCTGGCCGACATTTCGCGCGAAGCGCGTGTCGCCGAAGTGCTGCTGGGCGGCATCCCGCAGTCTTTCGTTGCGGCATCGCGCCTGAGCGATCTCGTCGTCATCGGTCAGGACGACCCGGACAATCCCGAACCCTTACGCGACGTGCTGGTCGAGACCGCGTTGTTCGACGGTGTCGCGCCGCTGCTGATCGTTCCCTACATCGCCAAGTCACCCTTGAAGCCTGATCGCGTCATCATTGCCTGGGACGGCAGTCGTCCGGCTGCCCGTGCCGCACGGGCGGCGCTACAATTCCTGTCGCCGTCCTCGGAGGTGACCGTTCTGATGATCGGTTCGGCCAGGGAACAGCCGGGCGAACCGGGAGCCGATCTCGCCACCTGGCTCGCCCGTCACGGTCTCGACGTGTCGGTCAAATGCCTGTCCGCCGGCACCATTTCGATTGCCGACACGATCCTCAACTACGCCGCCGACAACGGCTTCGATCTTGTGGTGATGGGCGGCTACGGCCACTCGTGGATGCGCGAGGCGCTCATCGGCGGCGCCACCCGCGACATCCTGAGGACCATGACGGTGCCAGTCTTGATGGCGCATTGAGCGAGCGTCCGACGCGTCAGTTCGCGTGTGAATTCAATAGGTCTGGCAGCTCGGCCATGAAGTCGTCCCGAGCTGTCAGGCCAGCTGGACGCTGCCCCTTTTGCTCGTCCTGGATCAGCCGCGCAAACACGAGCGTGCGCTGATCCGTTGTTGCCCAGCCGACAAACCAGCCGTAGCCATGGCTCTCGTCGGCGACCCCGTTCTCGCGCGGGAATCCGGTCCCGGTCTTGGCGTGGATCGTCCAACCGTCCGGTGCCCCCGCAATTTCAGTGATCTTGCCAGTTATGTCAAAGGCATGTTGATTGACAGGCAGTTGTCTGTTTACAATTTTCTCAAGGAATACGACTTGTTCGAGAGGTGATATCTTCAGCGAAGAGCTGATCCATGCGCGATCAAGGCCGTTATCTTTGCCGTTGTCACCGGAGACATCCACGTTCCCGTACTGAAAATCACGCACGTATTGCTGAAAACGCGGCATACCCAATGAACGAGTGACCTGTTGCGAGAACCAGACGACGGAATATTTGATCCAGCTTGTCGGATCTTGCGCCTGGCGCCATGTGGCTCCACCCCAATCGACATATCCGTTTTGGTAGGGGAGACTGGGGGAATGCTCGTCTTTCAGGACCCCGGCGTCGAACCCCATGAGGCTGATCGCAATCTTGAAAGTCGACGCCGGTGTGACGCGCTGTTCGCAACTTCCCTGCTGCAACAAGATCTTCTGGGAGGCTGCGTCGGCAATGATCGTGCAAATCACGTGGGCTTCAGCAGCCTGCCCCGAGGCGGCAGCCAAGGCGATGCCGATAACGTGACTTCGAAGGCTCATTGAAGTGCCTGCCACAGAGATGTTGAGCCTGATCCATTCGGTCGGCAATTGCGACGCTTCGGCCCCAAAACCACCTGCGACCGCGAATTTTCCGCCCACCTGAACGGGCGGCTGACGTCAATCTTTGTCGCCCCGCCTCAGTTCCCAGCCTTCGGCCCGACGATGGCGATCGTCAGCTCGTGCGACAGGATCTTCTTGGCCGCCGCCCGGACGTCATCGAGTGTCACCGCTTCGACCAGCTTGTTGCGCCGCTCGAAATAGTCGATGCCGAGATCGTCGAGCTGCACGGCCATCAGTTGTGTGGCGATCTTCTCGGACGTGTCGAAGCGCAACCCATAGGACCCGGTGATATAGGCCTTGGCCTCGTCAAGTTCGGTCTGGGTCGGACCGGTCTCGGCCATGCGCTTCAATTCGGAGCGGACGATGTCGAGGCTTTCAGCGGCCTTCTCCGGCCGTGTGCCGAGCCCTCCGACGAAGAGGCCGCTGTGGCTCCGCGGCGCCAGTTCGGTATCGACCGTATAGGCGAGGCCGCGCTTGACCCTGACCTCCTTGACCAGCCAGGACGAGAAGCTGCCGCCGCCGAGGATGTAGTTCATCAGATAGGCAGCCATGAAATCGTCATCGCGCCGTTTCGGTCCGATCGTGCCGAACCGAATGAGCGTCTGCGGCGTATCGAGCGTCGCCTCGGTCAGGCCGGGCTTCGGCGCAACATCGGCGACGGGGGCGAGGCGCGCCTTTGCCGGTAGCCCGGCGAACACCTTGTCGAGAAGAGGGGCGAGCGTCGCGGCGTCGATGTCGCCGACGACGCCGATCTTCAGTCCGTCGCGGGCCAGAACGCGGCCGTAGTAATCGACCACGTCGGTACGGGTGAGCTGGGCGATCGACGCCTCGCTGCCGTTGCCGGGCCGCCCGTAGGGGTGCTCGGGGAAGGCCGCCTTGGCCCAGATCTCGCCAACCAGCGAATCCGGGCTGCGCGTTTCGCGCCTGACCTGCGCCACGACCTCGCGCTTCATCCGCTCGACCGCGTCGTCGGTGAACCTGGGTGCCTCGATCGCCTGTGCCAGCAACTCGAACGAGGCGTCCCGGCTCTCCGACAGCGCCTTGAACGAGCCGAAGAGATTGTCGCGGTCCTGCTCGAACGACAGCTTCATCGCGAGGTCTTCCTCGCGCGCCTGGAAGCCCTGGCCGTCCAGCTCGCCGGCGCCTTCATCGAACAGCGTGGTGAGAAGGTTGGCGCTGCCTTCCTTGCCCGCCGGGTCCTGGGCGCTGCCGCCCTTGAAAGAGAAGCTCATCGAGATCAGCGGCACGGCGTGTTCTTCCACCAGCCAGGCCTCGATCCCGCTGGGGCTGACGACGCGCTGCACCTTGGCCGCCGCCACGGCCGGTTCGGCACCCATCGCCGCAATCCCGGCGATCAGGGCAATGGGGACGATGAGCTGGCCGAGCCGCCGGGCGATAGCGAGAGGGAAGCGTGCGTTGATCATCGGTCTCACCTGCCGCTGGTTTTGGTGGTCGCTGCCTATCAACGGATCGGTCCCGCCGGGAAGGGGCTCCGCGAGGCGGTCGTCGCCAGCTGTTTGGCGGCCGGATTGGGGCCATTGACGAGAAGACCGGTAACGCCGCGTTCGGCGGTCAGATATTTCTGGGCCACGGCTTTGACCGCGGCCGCATCGACCGCATAGATGCGCGCCGGCCAGGTCTGCACCTGGGCAACGGTCTCGCCGGTCGCCAGCGACTCGCCGAAGATGCGGGCGAGAGTCGCCTGATTGTCTTGCTCCTGCACAGCCTCGGCCACGAGCTTTCGCTTGGCGCGGGCGACTTCCGCCTCGCTCGGGCCGTCGCTGGAGATCTCGGCCACCAGCTTGTCGACTGCCTGCTCGATGTCGGAAAGCGCCACTCCGTCGCGCGGCGTCGCATAGACGAGGAACTTGGTATCGTCCCAGGCGTTCGACTGGTACCAACCGCCGGCCGACGTCGCCAACTGCTGGTCCATGACCATCCGGCGATACAGGCGGCTAGTGGTCGACGATCCGAGGACCTCGCCGAGCACTTCCAGCGCCTCGGATTCGCCGGGCTTGGCGGTGCGGAACGACGGCACGATCCAGGCACGGCGGAACGATGGCTGCGTCACCCGTTCGTCCTGATAGGTGACGCTGCGCCGAGCGTTCGGCTCCGGCTCGCTCGGATGCACGCGCATGCCCGGTTCGGCCCGGCGGGGCACCATGCCGTAGGTCTCTTCGGCTAGACGCTTCACCATGTCGGCATCGACGTCGCCGGCAACGACGAGAACGACGTTGTTCGGCGTGTAGAAGCGATTGTAGAAGTCGAGCGCGTCCTTGTAGGTCAGCTTCTCGATCTCGTGCCGCCAGCCGATGATGGGGATGTGGTAGGGCGAATTGACATAGAGAGCTGCATCGAGAGCCTCGCCCAGCAGCGCCGAGGGGCTGGAATCGGTGCGCATCGAACGCTCTTCCAGCACCACCTGCAGCTCCGGTCGCGCCGTCGCCTCCGACAGAATCAGGTTCTCCATGCGGTCGGCCTCGAGCCGCATGACGAGCCCCAGCTGCTCCTTGGCGACGCGCTGGTAATAGGCGGTGTAGTCGGAGGCCGTGAACGCGTTCTCCTGCCCGCCGATCGCGGCGACTTGGCTGGAGAACGAGCCGTTCGGGTTCGCCTTGGTCCCCTTGAACATCAGGTGTTCGAGGTAATGCGCCACCCCGGACTTGCCGCGCGGCTCGTCCGACGCACCGATCTTGTACCAGACCATGTGGGTGACGACCGGCGCCCGGTGGTCCGGGATGACGACCACTTCGAGGCCGTTGGCAAGCGTGAAATCGGTCACGTTGCGGCCGAACACCGGGGCGGCCGGCAGCACCGGCACGTTGGCGATCGGGGCCGGGGCGACGGCCTCGGCGGCCGCTGCGGCGACCGGGGCGAAGGCCAGAACCGCGGCGGTGAGCCCGGCAACGAGGATGCCGAAGCGCTGCTTGGCGGGCTCGACGGCAACGGAAGCATTGGATCTGCGGTCGGGCACGACTGAAATCCCTGGAAGAAGGCGGAAGGGTGAGAAGATGGACTAGGCGACCGCACCCGGCCAAACGCCGGGGTGTCTGCGAACTTCGTCGATCTGCACCGGCGAGTTGCCGGGTGCAGCGACATCCGTCGCAGAACGAGCCGCGCTCGCCTGTCCGGCCCGATCGAGACGAGGCGCCTCGCTCAGAACGGCCACCACGACGGCTTCCAGCTGGACTGTTCCTCAGCCTGCATCGGGGCCTTGGCCGAGGGGGTGCGATAGGCTTCCGGCGGTGTGATCAGCGCGTCCTGCTTGCGGCGCGGGCTGGTCTTATCCGCCTCGGCGAGCGCCTGCTGCTGGGCCTTGCCGTCGAGCTCCCAAGGCTTCAGCGGCAGGCTGGCATCGTGCTGGTTGCTCGGGGCAATCGTCGTCCCCGGAGTGCCGGGGCCGGAGGTCGGCAGGTTCTTGTATTTCTTCTGCTCGTCGGGGGTCATGACGCGCTGGCCGACCGTATCGTCGCCAACGGCGAGACGGCGCTTCAGATCCGCATCCTCCGGATTGACCGGGAATTTCGTGCTGGCCAGCTTGGCGTCGGCATCGACCGGCTGCGGCAGCGTCCGCTTCGGCGGCACCATCAGCGGCGCGCGCGGGCTGTACTGCATCGGCCTGGCGTTCGGATCATCGATGGCGCCGGAGGCGATGAGGACGTTCTTGGCGAGATTGTCTTCGGGAACCTGCTTGTCGGCATCCTCGTCGACGAACCCAGTCGATGAGCAGGCGGCGAGCGCGACGACGAACGTCAGCCCACCGAAGCGTGGCAGAAAGCGGGATGTCAGCCTGTCCGTCACCGGATTCCTACTCCTTACGAGCTGGCGCGATCGCACGGTGCGCCGGCCGGACTTCGCCAGTCCCATACTGATTGCCACAGGAACGCTGTCTTTGTGGCGGTCCTAGGGCGCTTCGCCGGGACTAGGTTCTGCGTCCGGCGAAGACCGAGTCATACAGGAGACCGATCACCCCGGCAACGATCCAGGCATCGGCAAGGTTGAACACATACCAGGAATGGGCCCGGTCGACGGTATAGAGATAGACGAAATCAATCACCGCACCGTAAATCGCCCGATCGATGGCATTGCCAATGGCTCCGGACAGGATGAACGCGATCGACAAGGCGACGAGGAGGCCGGTCGCGCGCGTCAGCCACCAGCCGAGACCGACGGCGGC
>JARLIT010000216.1 GCA_031291575.1 Ancalomicrobiaceae bacterium | reverse complement strand
GCGGAAGCGCCGGCGGCCATCAGCGCGTCCCAGTCCTGCGGCGGCACGACGCCACCGACGACGATCATGATGTCGCCGCGCCCTTGCCCTTCCAGCGCAGCCTTCAGGGCTGGTACCAGCGTCAGGTGGCCGGCGGCGAGCGAGGAAACGCCGACGATGTGCACGTCGTTCTCCACCGCCTGGCGGGCCGCCTCTTCCGGCGTCGCGAACAAGGGCCCGATATCGACGTCGAAGCCCAGGTCAGCAAACGCCGAGGCGATCACCTTCTGGCCGCGGTCGTGCCCGTCCTGGCCCATCTTGGCAACGAGGATGCGCGGCCGCCGGCCGTCCGCCTCCTCGAACGCGGCGACGAGCCGGGCGACCGTTTCCACCGCCTCGGACATGGCTCCCACCTCCCGCTTGTAGACGCCCTGAATGGCGCGGATCTCGGCTCGGTGCCGCCCGAACACCGTCTCCATGGCAAGGCTGATCTCGCCGACCGTCGCATTGGCACGCGCCGCCTCGATCGACAAGGCGAGGAGATTGCCACCGCCGGCGGCGCCTTCGCTCAAGGCGGCCAGCGCAGCCTGCGTCACCGCCTCGTTACGCTCTGCACGGAGCCGCCGCAGTTTGTCGATTTGGGTGGTGCGCACCGCCGAATTGTCGACCTGGCGCACCTCGATCGGCCGTTCCTCCGTCGGCTTGTACTTGTTGACGCCGACGACGGTCTGCTGGCGCGAATCGATGCGCGCCTGCGTCTTCGCCGCCGCCTCCTCGATCTTCAGCTTCGGGATGCCCGCCTCGATCGCCTTGGCCATGCCGCCGAGCGCCTCCACTTCGGCGATGTGGCCGAGCGCGCGGCTGGCCAATTCGTGCGTCAGCCGCTCGACGTAATAGGAGCCGCCCCAGGGATCGATCGTCCGCGTGGTGCCGGATTCCTGCGCCAGCATGATCTGGGTGTTGCGGGCGATGCGGGCGGAGAAATCGGTCGGCAGCGCCAGGGCTTCGTCGAGCGCATTGGTATGCAGCGACTGGGTGTGGCCTTGTGTCGCCGCCATGGCTTCGATCGCCGTGCGCCCGACGTTGTTGAACACGTCCTGTGCCGTCAACGACCAGCCCGACGTCTGCGAATGGGTCCGGAGCGACAGCGAGCGCGGGTCCTTGGGGGAGAATTCCTTGGCGACCAGTTCGGCCCAGATCAGCCGGGCGGCCCTGAGCTTGGCCACCTCCATAAAGAAGTTCATGCCGATCGCCCAGAAGAACGACAGCCGCGGCGCGAATTGATCGACGTCGAGCCCGGCGGCGACGCCGGCGCGGATGTACTCGATGCCGTCGGCGAGCGTATAGGCGAGCTCCAGATCCGCAGTCGCCCCGGCCTCCTGCATGTGGTAGCCGGAGATCGAGATCGAGTTGAACTTCGGCATATGGCTGGAGGTATAGGCGAAGATGTCGGAGATGATCCGCATCGACGGGATGGGCGGGTAGATATAGGTGTTGCGGACCATGAACTCCTTCAAGATGTCGTTCTGAATGGTCCCGGAGAGCTTTGCCTGCGGCACGCCCTGTTCTTCGGCCGCGACGATGTAGAGCGCCAGGACCGGCAGGACCGCGCCGTTCATCGTCATCGATACGCTCATCTGATCCAGGGGAATTCCGGAGAACAGCGTGCGCATGTCGAGGATGGAATCGATCGCCACGCCGGCCATGCCGACATCGCCGGTCACTCTGCTGTGGTCGGAGTCATAACCGCGATGGGTGGCGAGATCGAAGGCGACGGAGAGGCCCATCTGGCCGGCCGCGAGGTTGCGGCGATAAAAGGCGTTGGACTCCTCGGCCGTCGAAAAGCCGGCGTACTGGCGGATCGTCCAGGGCTGGTTGACATACATGGCCGGGTAGGGCCCGCGTAAGAATGGCGCGGCGCCCGGCCAGGTGTCGAGGTTGGCGAGCCCTTCGAGCGCTTGCCTGCCGTAGGCCGGCGCGACGACGATGCCCTCCGGCGTCAGCCATGGCTCCTCGGCCGATCCTGCGCCGGGCGGTGCGACAACGGCGAACTCCAAGTCGGTAAAGTTCGGAATGCGGCTCATCGGGCGACCTCGTCGGCCTTGGGGGCGGTTGATGCACTCGGCACGGTCAGCGGCGGGCGCCCGAAATCAGCGCCTGCGCCTCGGCAAGAAACGACAAGAGATCGAGCCCGGCGGTGGCGAAGCGATCGACGCCAGCCTGTCGCAAAGCCGCTTCGCCGGGCGTGTCCATCGGCTTGCCGGCAAAGAACATCGGAGCGGCGCCGGCCGCCTTCAGCCTTGCCAATGAGGCAAGCGCCTGCTCGCCATAGATCGCGTCCGACGAGACGAGGCAGACGGCGCGGGTGCCGCTTGCCACAAAGGCCTCGACGAGGTCCTCCTGCGTGGCGAAACCGTCGTTCGACACCACGGCGATGCCGCCCGCCTCGAACAGGTTCTTCACCCACGTCGCGCGTGCGGTGAAATCGGCGATTGCCCCGAGGTTGGCGAGAAACACAGCCGGGCTCGTCGCCCGGGCGGCTTCTCGCAGTGCCTCGAACGGCTCGGAGACGCGGTGGCCGGCGAGCGCCGGGAAGGCCACGCCGATCGGGGGCGGTTCGCAGGCGAGGGCGGGCAGGTCGAGGACCGCGACGGCGGGCTCGCTGAAGAGGGGGAATTCGCTCACCCCGGTGAGCGGCTCCTTGCGCCGGGCGATGTCCCTGGCGCGGGCCTCTGCGGTCGCTGCGATACGCGCCTGCAGCCTGCCGGCCGTCAGACTGGCGCCGATGCCGCCTTCGGCCTCGATGGCGCGGAACAGGGTCCAGGCCGCTTCTGCAAGGGAGCGCGTTTCAGCTTCCACCCGACCGGAACCAGCGGCTGGATCGGCCACCTTGGCGAGGTTGGATTCTTCGATCAGCATCAGCTGCAGATTGCGCGACAGCCGCCGGGCGAAGGCGTCGGCAAGGCCGTTGGCGGCGCTGAACGGCAAGACCGCGACTGTGTCGGCCCCGCCGACGCCGGCGGCGAAGGCGGCGACCGTCAGCCGGATCTGGTTGGTATTGGCGTCGAGCCGGCTCATCATGCGCAACGACGTTTCCGCGTGGATCCGCGCCCGCGCCGGGGTGAGGCCGGCGGCCGAGGTCGCACGCGCCCACAGGAGCCTGAGCGCCCGGATGTCGGCGATGCCGGAAAATTGGTTCTGGTCAACGGGGAGGATGAAGGCGATACGGCCTGCCGCCTCTGCGACCTCCAGCCCGGCGGCCTCCAGGGCCCGCCAATAGGCGACGGTGGTGGCGAGCATCGCTGCCAACGTCTCGGCCCGGCCGGCCCCCGCCTCATGCCAGACGCGCCCGTCGGCCGACAGGATCGTACCGGCGAACCCGCGCGTGCCGAGCCGTTCTGCCGCGTCGCCGGCCGCCGCGATCGCCGGACCGAGCCCGGCCTCGGTGCCGCCGTTGCGGGCGGCGAGTCCGATCGGATCGATGAGGGTCGTGAGCCTGAGTTCGCTCGCGGCAATGCCGCTGGCCGCGAGGACGTCGATGATGCGGGTGGCGATCGCCGCGGTTTCGGCACCGGCATCGATATGAAGCGTGATCAAGCGCGGATCGACGCTGGCGAGCAGCCGCTCGATCGCTGCCGGATCGGAGGCGGCGATGCCGTAACCGCGGGCATGCGGGGAGGTCGAAAACACCAGGTCGAGCCCGTCGGCCCCCCCTTCGAGATCGGCGAGGATCTGCCGGTTGGCCTCGGCCACATCGGGAAGATCGATGCGCTGGACGACGCCCCAGGGCATGGCGCCGCGTTCGGGCGCGACGACGACCGCATCGCGAGCCCTCTGATAGAGCGGTTCGATCACATAGCCGTCGCGGGTCGGCGTCTTCAGCCTGTCGATGGGCGCGCCCTTCAGCGCCTTTGCCACCAGCGCCTGCCAGCCGGCAAGTCCGATGTCGGGAAAGACGGCATTGGTCGACATGAATGAGGTCCTCCCCGGCCGCACGCCTTTTGCCACCGCCAATGCGGTGGTTGCCCGACTCGATCGGACGAACGCAGCGGTCGCCGTCGGTATCCGGACCGCCCCGCCCGGCTCCGGGCCCGGCGAGGTCGGCCCTCGGTATCACGCCGCGCCCGGCCGCGATATTGGGCCTTTGGTGAGGCAGCCGCACTGCGGCAGGAGCGGGCGCGAGGCGGTGCCGGACACGGCGGCGATATCAGCGGGCGATGACCTTCAGTTGCGGCACTGCCGTGAGGATCTCCTCGACGAGCGCCCGTCCGCCCTTCTCCTCGGCGAAGGCGAAATAGCACTTGGCGAGGCGGTCGATCTCGCCCATTTCGAGGCCGGCCTGATTGAGGGCGGTGACGGTTGCCAGCAGTCCGCCCGAATTGCCGCCGATCAGCCCGCCGAACATGGAGCCGAGCGAATTGCCGGACTTCGGCACTGCGGCGATCAGGTCCGGCGCGCCGGGGACCTGATCGATGACGCGGTCGGCAAGCTCGGCCGGACATTCGTCGACGAGGAACTTCAGGATGATGCCGGTCGCCGCGGAGGCTGTTGCCGTGTCGATGCCGACGTTCGCGACGATCCGTTCGATGAGTTCTTGCATTGAGCCTCCGGGTCGGCGCGCTTGTGGCAGAGCCAGGCCTTCGGCTCAAGCGGCAAATGCGCAAATGCACTGACTGCTGACATTCGCACTCAGTCGACAGACGAGGCCCGACGGTGTCTATTGCTGCCCATCCGACCGCCGGAGCGCCGGCGGTGCCCTATTCGACCGAGGCTACCGACCATGTCCCCCACCCTCGACCGCGTTCTCGACCGGATCGACGCAACCCTCGACGAGAGCCTTGAACGGCTGTTCGAGTTGGTGCGCATCCCGTCGATCTCGACCGATCCGGCCTTTGCCGCCGACGTCGCCGCCGCCGCCGATTGGGCGGCGCGCGACCTCGCCTCCATCGGCTTCTCGGCTGCGGTCCGGACGACTCCCGGCCACCCGATGGTGGTGGGGCATTGGCAGGGGCCAGTGGAGCGCGATGCGCCGCACGTGCTGTTCTATGGCCATTATGACGTTCAGCCAGTCGATCCGATCGAGCTGTGGCACCGCCCGCCGTTCGAGCCGGCGATCGAGACCCGCCCGGACGGCTCGCGCATCCTCCTCGGCCGCGGCACAGCGGACGACAAGGGCCAGTTCCTGACGTTCATCGAGGCTTGCCGTGCCCACGTTGCCGTGACCGGCAAGCTGCCGGTCCGTGTGACCGTGTTTCTGGAGGGCGAGGAGGAGTCCGGTTCGCCGTCGCTGCCGGCCTTTCTCGACGAGAACCACGACGAACTGGCATGCGACCTGGCGCTCGTCTGCGACACGGATATGTGGGACCGTTCGACGCCGGCCATCACCGCGACATTGCGCGGCCTCGTCGGCGAGGAAGTCATCATCCGCTGCGCCAACCGCGATCTACACTCCGGTCTCTACGGCGGCCCGGCCTTGAACCCGATTCGCGTTCTCGCCGGCATCCTCGCCGATCTGCACGACGCCAACGGCGCGGTGACGCTGCCCGGCTTCTATGAAGGCGTCGGGGAGCCGCCGGCCGATCTGCGCGTCCAGTGGGATGCCATCGGGCTCACCGCTGCCGAGTTCCTCGGCCCCGTCGGCCTGTCGCAGCCGGCCGGCGAGATGGGCCGCTCGATGCTGGAACAGATGTGGATGCGGCCAACGGCCGAGATCAACGGCATCCTCGGCGGCTATGCCGGTGACGGTTTCAAGACAGTGCTCCCGGCGACGGCCACGGCCAAGGTCTCGTTCCGACTGGTGGCGGGACAAGACCCGCAGGCGGTCCGCGATGCCTTCCGCGCCTTCGTCACCCAGCGCCTGCCGAAGGATGCGCGCGCCGAATTCAAGTCGCATGGAGCAAGCCCCGGACTGGCGGTCGCCTTCGACAGTCCGGCGCTGAGGAGCGCGCAGCGAGCCCTGACCGAGGAATGGGGCACGCCGGCGCTGATCATCGGCAGCGGCGGCT
Source organism: Ancalomicrobiaceae bacterium (assembly GCA_031291575.1). GTDB lineage: Bacteria > Pseudomonadota > Alphaproteobacteria > Rhizobiales > Ancalomicrobiaceae > CAIYYN01. The sequence goes on along the minus strand of JARLIT010000216.1, from coordinate 14,073 downwards.
CGATTCCCGTCGTCGGCAATTTCAATCGGCAGCTGGGCATGGATTCGGTGATGATCGGCTTCGGCCTCGACGACGACCGCGTTCATAGTCCGAACGAGAAATACGAGCTCTCGAGCTTCCACAAGGGCATCCGCTCCTGGGCGCGGATCCTCGCGGTGCTGTGAGCTGGTGCGGGTCCATCAGACCCAGGTTTCTCGGCCGTCCTGCCAGAGAAAGAACCGGTCCTGCGGCACGGTGAGTTCTGCGAGCGTTTCGTCGACTTCGCCGCGCAGGATGCCGAGCAGCGCGCGGAAGACGCCGCCGTGCGCCACGATGATGCGGTCGCCCGAGGTCGCCTCGAATCCGGCGCGGACCCGGTCGGTCAGCATGACGTAGTTCTCGCCGCCGGGCGGCACGAAATGCCACTTGTCGGTGCGGATGCCGTGCATGCTGGCCGGATCGATCGCCTCCACCTCCTCGTAGGTGAGCCCCTCGAGCGTGCCGAACGAAATCTCGCGCAACCGTTCCTCGATCAGATACCCACCGGGCGGCAGAGCGAGCTCCTGCCGAACGATATCCATGGTCCGGCGCGCCCGCTGCATCGGACTGCAGATCCAGGTGAAGTCGGATGCGTCGCGGCCGAGATCGGCCAGGAGCCGCTTCAGCCTGACGCCGGAGTCGGCTGCCTGGGCAAGGCCGACGGCGTTCAGCGGCCGTTCCTGCCCGCCCTGCAGTCGCTGGGTGGCGTTCCAGTCGGTTTCGCCGTGCCGGATGTGGATGACCGTGCCTCGAACCATGGACCCCTCGCCGCGCGATGGCCCGGGAGATAGGGGCAATGGCCCGGCACAGCAATGCGCAATGCTGCGTTCGGGCGGTGGGGCGTGCCGATTGCGGCGGGGCTGGTGCGTGCCGACAACAGCAGCCCGGGCGTGACGCCTGGGAGGGTCATCCGCGCGGCGGGGCAGCGACCAACGCCCGGGCGATGGCCGCGCGCGCCGGCTTCGGCCGGAAGTGATCGTCGTAGACGGCCGGGCGCGGGCAGGCGATCGCCTCCGCCTTCGCCGGGATCTCGCCGCAGCGTGGCCAGGAGCGCAGCGCCTGCGGCAGCCGGACGTGGTCGTAACCGTACCAGGACGCGACGTCGAGCTGACGGTAGAAGGAATAGCGGTCGCTCAAATCCCAAAACGTGATCGACTTCAACTTCGGGCAGGCGAGCGCGCGGGCAAGGAAGCTCTCGAAGTAATGCGCCACCAGTCGGTCGCTGTCCTCGATCGATCCCTTGTGGCCCGAACACGAGGTCACGTAGTCGATGACGTCGAGTTCGGTCAGGTGGATATCGAGCCCGAGGCCGGCGACCTCGTCGAGGAAAGTGCCGAAGGCCGACCAGTCCGGCTTGAACGGGTCCGCCATCATCTGCGGCTGCAGGTGACATTCGAGCCCGACGCCGCCGATGGCGAGGCCCTCGGCCTGCATCTGCCTGAGCAGCTTCAGCAACGCCGGCCGCATCACGGGGCCGAATTGATCGGTCTCCAGCGTCGTCTCGTTGAGGATCAATTGGGCGGTCAGCGGGGAGGTGCCGCGCTCGCGGGCGATGGCCCGGTTCACCGCCTCCGCCGTACGGAAGGCGTCGGCGATATAGCCGGCCGGCTTGGTCTCGGTATCGAGGAACAGGCCGGGCGGGGCGAACGAGCCGCCACGATAGGCGACGCGCCCGTGGGCGGCAAACGGATCGAGCGGCTCGTTGACGAGGCTGATCGAGCGGAAATACGCGGGATCGCCCGCCGACAGATCGTACATCTTGGCGATTGCCGCCGCGATGTAGGCCTCCATCCGGGTGAGATTCCAGTCGAGATCGGCATTCTTGCGCCGATCCGGCGCGGAGCCGGCGGCGATCTTCCTCAACCACGGCTGGATGACCTGGTCGTCCTGCCAGACGAGCGCATCGGCGCGTCCGCCGATCCCGGCGGCTCGCGTCATCGCCGCCAGATCGCGCGCGACGTACCACGTGTCGGCGACGCCGCTGGGCGTGTCGGAAAAGGCCAATAGGCCGTCGGACGAGGGGGCGTCGGCCGCGACGTTGCCGAACTTGAAGGCGCTGCCGAAAGCGACGAAATCCGGCTTCTCCGCCCGCACCAGCTGGGTATAGGCCGCGTCGTACATGCCCTCGCCGTAGTCGTGGGTGTAGGAGACGTCGAGCTGCACGCCGATGGCGACGCCCTTCTGTCGCCCGAGGTCGCCGAGCGGTGGTTCGATCACCGGGGCCGCCTGCTTCGGCGCGGGCGCAATGGCGCGACATTGCGGCGAGGCCGCCTCTACCGCCGGCCAGCCGGAAAGCCCAAGCATGCCTGCAGCGAGGCCCGATACCAAATTCCGCCGAGTCATCGGCATCATGATTAAGATCCTTTCGCAAATCCAATTGAATGAGGGCGATCGGAGGCAAGCGTTACCCCCACGATCGTCCCTATTTCCAGGCTGGACTGTGCAGCAGAGCGGCAGATCATCTTAATAGTTATTTATCCCGGCGGAGGTAACGTACGCGATACATGTCGTCCAGCGGAAGATGGAAACTGGGTGTGAGGTGAAGCGTGGCCCATGACACGGCAACGGCTCGACGGGCGTACGGCAGCAGCGAAATCCTGCATGCCTGCGGGCGTTTGTCGACGGTGCTCGCGCTCACCTTGCTGACCTTCGTCTGGGGCGGCACCTACCTGTACCTGAAACTCGACCGCGAGAAATCCTTCCAGGCGACGATCGAAAATACCGCCAATCTCGCCAGCATTTTTGAGGAACAGGTCGCCCGGTCGATCAAGGATATCGACAAGACCATCCTGTTTCTGCGCCATGCCTACGAGAGCGATCCGACCGGCTTCGATCTGCCGTCGTGGACGACTAACGTCTATTTGCTGCGCGATTTGACGGTGCAGATCGCCCTCATCGGTCCGGACGGCAAACTGATGGCGACCAACGTCGCCCGCAACGTCGATCCCGTCGATCTGTCCGACCGCGAGCACTTTCGCGTCCATCTGACCGGCATCCGCGACACGCTGTTCATTTCCAAGCCTGTGCTCGGCCGTGCCAGCGGAAAGTGGACGGTCCAGCTCACGCGCCGCATATCAAAGCCCGACGGCAGTTTCGGCGGCGTGATCGTCGCCTCGCTCGATCCCTACCATCTGTCGAAATTCATCGAACAGATCGATCTTGGGCAGGGCGGAACGATCACGCTTATCGGCACCGACGGCATTATCCGTGCCCGCGGGGGCCTGAATTCCGACACGCTCGGCCAGTCGATCGTCGGAACCCAGCAGTTCGAACTGCTGATGGCGGCCAACAAGGGGCACTTCTTTGGTCCGGCGGTCAACGGAGCGGGCAACCGCCTCGTCAATTTCCGCCATATGAAGGATTTCCCGCTGATCGTCACGGTGTCGGAATCCGAGGCCGACATTCTCGACGACTACCAAAATACCGAAACACTGTTCTACTCGACGGCGAGCGGGCTCAGCATCATCATCATCATCGCCGCCGGCATGGGCATCGCCCACGAGATCCGGTTGAAGCGGGCCACAGCGGCGCGGTGCGAAAGCGAGCGGCGAGTGGCGGAGAAATCCGAGGAACTCGAAGAAACCCTCGAGCACATGAGCCAGGGCATCGTGATGATTGCCCGCGACGGCCGGATCCGGGTCATCAATGTGCGGGCGCGCAACTTCCTGTCCCTCGATGATGACGTGGGCACGGGCGATCCAATGCCGCGCGACGTCTTGGACCGGCTCAATCTCACCGAGCCGGCGATCGACCTGACGACGCGCGAACTGGCGCTCGCCGACGGCACGCAGATCGAACTGCAGACGTCGATCGTTCCGGGCGGCGGTACGCTGTTCACGCTGACCGACATCACCGTGAGGAAGCGAACCGAGACGATCCTCGCCGAAGCGCGCGACCGTGCAGAAGCCGGGAAGCGCGCCCGAACCGCCTTCCTCGCCACCATGAGCCACGAAATACGCACGCCCTTGAACGGCGTCGTCGGCATGACGCATCTGATCGAAGAGTGCGACGATCCGGCCGAGCGGGCGCATTACATCGCCACCATGCGGCGCTCCGCCTCGCATCTCCTCAACATCATCGAGGACGTGCTCGACGTCTCCAAGCTCGAATCCGACCGCATGGTGTTCGAGGCGGTGCCCTTCGACATCGCCGAACTGGTCTCTAACACCACCGAGATGGTCTCGCCGCAGGTGACCGAAAAGCGGCTGTCGCTCTCCATCGAGATTGCCCCGGACGTGCCGAGACGGTTGACCGGCGATCCGCGCCGGCTGCGCCAGATCATCCTCAATCTCCTTGGCAACGCTGTCAAATTCACCGAAGCCGGCCGGGTTCAGGTGCGTGTCGATCAGGCCGGCCCGGCCAATGATGGCAATGTCCTGCTGCGGTTTGCCGTCGAAGACAGCGGCATCGGCATCGCGCCCGAATACATCGGCAATCTGTTCCAGGATTTCTCGCAACTCGACGGCTCCATCACCCGCCGCTTCGGCGGTACCGGCCTCGGGTTGGCGATCTCGCGCAAGCTCGCCGAGAAGATGGGCGGAGAGATTTCCGTGTCGAGCCAGCTTGGCCGCGGATCGACCTTCACCGTGCTGCTGCCGATGCGGGTCGAAGACGATGCGCGCGGCGCCAACGGCCTGTCGGCGGCGCCTCGCACCCATGGCGACGATGCGAAGTCGCTCGACATCCTCCTCGCCGAGGACAGTCCGACCAACGCGCTGATCGCGACGCGCTTCCTGGAGAAGATGGGGCATCGGGTGACGAGCGTCGGCGACGGTCAGGCGGCGCTCGAGGCGCTCGACGCCCACCCGTTCGACCTCGTGTTCATGGATATCATGATGCCGCGCATGGATGGCCTCAGCGCCACCCGTGCCATCCGCACCAGCGGCGAGCCCTATGCCGATATGCCGATCATTGCCCTGACGGCGGCAACGCTGGCCGAGGATCGCGAGCGGGCGTTCGAATCCGGCGTCGACGGGTTCTCGACCAAGCCGGTCTCCTTCGATCGGCTGCGCTCGGCGATCGAGGAGGTGATGCGCCGGCGCGGCGGCAAGCTCAGAGGCGATCAGGCGGCGGCGTGAGGCGGTCTGCGGGCCCTGCCGACGAGGTGATCCGGGCCAATACGCATGTCATTTCAGATGCACGGGATTCTGTTGTGTTGGCGCAACCGCGGACAGAAGCTGTCCGGCGGGCACCCACCCTACGAAGCAATCCGGAGCATAGAATATGCGCAGTTTCATTTGGGCTTCGCTTCTCACCCTGATGGCATTCCTCGGCGCGCCGGCGATGGCGTGTACCGGGGACAGCTGCGCGGCCGGCCTCGCCTACGAGGCATTCGGCGCGGCCACCCAAGGCCAGAAGCCGATCCTCGTGGTGTTCGTGCACGGGTCCGTATCGAAGGGCGGACCGGCCGACTACATGTACCCCTACGCCAAGCGATTTGCCGAAGGCCACAAGAACGTCGTTGCGGTAGCGCTGCTGCAGCCCGGATATTACGACGCCAACGGCAAACGCAGCGATGGTTCGGACGGCGGGCGCCGGCTTCCCGACAACACCAGCGAGATCACTGCCGCGGTCCGCGCGCTGCAATCACGGTTCGGCGCCCGCTCTGTGTTTGCCGTCGGCCATTCGATGGGCTCGATGAACCTCGGCGTGATCATCGGCACGCAGCCTGATCTCCTGAAGGGCGTCGTCCTGACGTCCGGCGTCTACGACACCAACGCTCTCAGCGAGTACCGGCACAAGCCGCAGGGCGGCGTTTCCGGGCTGAACGCAGTTTCGGGCATCTCGAAGGCGATCACGATCGTCGCCGTGCATGGCACCGCCGATGATGTCGTGCCGATCGATCAGTCACGGCATTTCATCGCCGCCGCGCAACAGCGCGGGCTGAACGCCAAACTGGTTGAAGTCAGCGGCGTCGGTCACGACTGGTCCGGCGCCCTGCCGCAGGCGGTGATGAGTGCCCTGGACCGTCTGGTCAGGTAGCTCCGTGAGCCGCCGTCGCCTTGCGGTCCGCCTGTCGGACGGAAGCGCTCAATCCTTGACGACGGAGATATCCGGCGCATCCACCGCCTTCATGCCGACGACGTGGTAGCCGGAATCGACGTGCAGGATTTCGCCGGTGACGCCACGCGACAGATCCGACAGAAGATAGAGCGCGCTGTCGCCGACTTCCTCGATGGTCACCGTGCGTTTGAGCGGCGCGTTGTACTCGTTCCAGCGCAGGATGTAGCGGAAGTCGCCGATGCCGGAGGCTGCGAGCGTCTTGATCGGCCCGGACGAGATGGCGTTGACACGGATCGCGTGGCGCCCGAGGTCGACCGAAAGATACTTGACCGAGGCTTCCAGCGCCGCCTTGGCCACGCCCATGACGTTGTAGTTGGGCATGACCTTTTCGGCGCCGTAATAGGTCAGCGTGACGATCGAGCCGCCATCCGTCATCAGCTTCTCGGCGCGCTGGGCGATCGCCGTCAGGCTGTAGACCGAGATCAGCATGGTCTTGGAAAAATTGCCCTCGGTCGTATCGACGAAGCGGCCAGTCAGTTCGTCCTTGTCGGAGAAGGCGACGGCATGCACGACAAAGTCGAGCCGGCCCCAGTGCTTCTCCAGGCTGGCAAACACGGCGTCCATCGATTGGGCGTCGGTCACGTCGCAGTGGCCGGCGACGAAGGCGCCGATCTCGGTTGCCAGCGGTTCGACCCGCTTCTTCAGGGCATCGCCTTGATAAGTCAACGCGACTTCGGCGCCTGCGGATGCCGCCGCTTTAGCGATGCCCCAGGCTATGGACCGGTTGTTGGCGACTCCAATGACGAGCCCGCGCTTGCCAGCCATCAACCCCTTCGCCTCGGCCATATCTGATCACCCTTCTTCTCGGACCCATTCCTGTCGAGCGGTGGGCCTCTATCGCATGAGCGCGGCGACTTGAGCAAGCGCTGAGCACCATCCCGGTTAAAGTCGGAGCCGGTCGGGCAGTCCCGACACTTCGATCCTTGGATCGAAAGCGCTATATGCCGTAGAAGCAGCTGTGACGCCAAACTGCCGTCGCTGTCGAGGCCGCCGGCACGCCTTTTCAGAGGGACTTCATGTCTTCGAGCTCCGTCGCCCACCCGTTCGCTTCCGCGCAGCCGCATGCCGTTCCCGCGGCTGATCTGATCGCCCGCTTCTCGGCAATCGTCGGCGAAAAATACGCGCTGACCGACGTGAACGACCAGAAACCGTATCTCATCGAATGGCGCGACCTCTACGAGGGCGTGACGCCGGTGGTGCTCAGACCCGGCACGACGGCGGAAGTGGCCGAAATCCTGAAGCTCGCTTCCGAGACCGGCACGACGATCGTTCCCCAGGGCGGCAATACCGGCCTCGTCGGCGCCCAGGTGCCGGACCAGAGCGGCAGCGAGATCGTCCTCTCGCTCGGGCGCCTGAACCGCATCCGCCACGTCGACCCGGCCGGCGACGCCATCACGGTGGAGGCCGGCGTTATCCTCGACAACATCCACACCGCCGCCGATGCCGTCGACCGGTTGTTCCCGTTGACGCTCGGCGCGCAAGGCAGCTGCACCATCGGCGGCAATCTGGCATCGAACGCCGGCGGCACCGCCGTCATCGCCTACGGCAATGCCCGCGACCTCGTGCTCGGGCTCGAAGTCGTGTTGCCGACCGGAGAGGTGATCGACGGTCTCAGGTCGCTGAGGAAGGACAATGCCGGCTACGACATGAAGCACCTGTTCCTCGGCTCGGAGGGCACGCTCGGCGTCATCACCGCCGCCGTGCTGAAGCTCTTCCCCAAGCCGCGGGCGAAGGAGGTGGCGGTCGTCGGCGTCGAGACCCCGGCCGCCGCGCTGGAGTTGTTGGCCTTGGCCAAGGCCCAGGCCGGCAGCCAGCTGACCGCCTTCGAGATCATGCCGCGCCGCCTCGTCGAATTCTCCATCGCCCACATCCCCGGCATGCGCGATCCGCTGACGACGCCGCAGCCCTGGTACCTCCTCGTCGAGATCTCGGTCGGCACGTCGGAAGAAGCTGCCCGGGCGATCATGGAAGCGATCCTCGAACAAGGCTTCGAGGCCGGGCTCGTCATCGATGCGACGCTCGCCGCCTCGCTGAAGCAGCGCGATGACTTCTGGAAATTGCGTCACGAGATGTCCGGCGTGCAGAAGATGGAGGGCGGCTCGATCAAGCACGACGTTTCCCTTCCCGTCGCGCTCGTCCCGGCCTTTCTCGAGCGCGCCATCCCGGCGGCAGAAAGCCTGATCCCCAACTGCCGGCCCGTGCCGTTCGGCCATCTGGGCGACGGCAACATCCACTTCAACATCACCCAGCCGATCGGGGCCGACAAGGCAACGTTCCTGGCTCGTTGGGAGGAGATGAACGCGGTGGTGCATGCCATCGTCGCCGAGATGGGCGGTTCGATTGCCGCAGAGCACGGCGTGGGCCGGCTGAAGCGCGACCTTCTGCCCGGCGTGCGCTCCGGGCCGGAGATGGCGCTGATGCGGCGGCTGAAAGCCATGCTCGACCCGAAGGGCATCCTCAATCCGGGACGCGTGCTGTAACGCTCGACGTTTCAATTCCAGCCATAGTCGCCATTGCGAGCGAAGCGAAGCAATCCAGAAGCCGGGCAAAAATGACTGGATTGCTTCGCTTCGCTCGCAATGACGAACTCTGACAGTGGAGTCCGTATTGCTAAAATGCTGTGCCACGTTGATGCTCGCGGAACAGTATTCGTTTCAGATTGCTACTCGATTTTGCGCAGACCACGTGCACGAGTCCTTGCAGACGGCTAGTCCTTCATCGCCGGCAGCATCGCCAATTCGGTGAGCAAATCGCGTAGCTGTCTGGCGTGGCCCTTCACCATCTGCGCCTCGAGGGCGGCATGTTCGCGCCGCCAGATGTCGACAGCGGCGACGGTCTTCTCCTGGCCGGCCTCGGTCAGCGCGACCTTGCGCGCGCGGCCGTCGTTGGCATCGGCGACCGCCGCGACGAGGTTCTGCCGCGTCAGCACTTTCAGGGCCGCCGTCAGCGTCGTGCGGTCCATGGCAAGGAATTCCGCCAGTTGCCCGATGCGCGTGGCCCCGAGCCCCATCAGCGCCACCATCAGCGAGAACTGCCAGCTGGTCAGGCCGACCGGCTGAAAGGCGCGATCGAACTGCCGGGCGAGCCGGCGTGACGCCCGTTGCGCCGCCAGACACAGGCAAGCATCGTGCACGTCCCGTGCGATCGAATCAGTCGTCGTTGACCTGTCCATGAAACGTTGATATCAACATTTTCGCCGTTGCATAGCGGATAATACATTAGAGGAGGGAAATTCATGGCGGACGCGACCACCTATCTCGCGGTCTTTCTGGGCACTCCCGTCAATTCCAAGATGGCCGCCTGGTCGGCGTTGACCGAGGCAGAACGGGCCGAGCGGGTGACGGCCGGCCTCGCCGCCTGGCACGGCTGGGTCGAGGCGCACAAGGGCGCCATCGTCGAACTCGGTGGGCCGCTCGGCAAGACCAAGAAGATCAGTAATGCCGGCATCGAGGACGTGTCGAATGGGCTCACCGGCTACACGATCGTCCGCGCGGACTCGTTCGACGCTGCCGCCGAGATGTTCGTCGGCCATCCCCACTTCACGGTCTTCCCCGGCGATTCGGTCGAAGTCATGCCGGTGCTGCCGGTCCCGGGCATGTGACGGGACGGCGAGGGGGGGCCGGTGGCGACCGCGCTCCCGTCGCGATGTCAGCTGCGCTTCGACGCGCCGTGTTTCGTCCGCGCCTTGCCGCTGACGACGACGGGTGCGCCGAACAGGTCGCGCTCGCCTTCGCCCGATTCGGGCGATGGGGCGGGCGCCTCCGTCGCGACGTCGGCGGGGCGTGCTGGCTCGGTCGCGGTCACCGGTTCGGCGAGCGGCACGACGAGGCCCTCGTCGTCCTGGCGCACCGAATTGACGCGGGTCGACACTGGGAAGAGGTCGAACCGCACACCCGGTACGATCAGCCGCAGTGCCTCGTCCGGCGTCGTGCCGCGGCAATCGAGCCAGCGGTCGAAATCGGCCGGCATCACCACGGCCGGCATGCGGTCATGCACCTGCGACACCGGCGGCAACGACGGCAGGGTCAGGATCGCTGCGGTGTCGATCTCCGATCCGTCGGCGGCGAGATAGGTCTCCCAGATACCGGCGAAGGCGAACAGGCCCGTGGGAGCCAGATCGGCGGCAAGTCGGATGTGGAACGGCTGTTTGCCCTTGCCGGTCCGCTGCCATTCGTAGAAGCCGGTCGCCGGCACCAGCATGCGGCGATGGCGGAACGCGCCGCGGAAGGCCGGCTTCTCTGCGACTGTCTCGGCCCGGGCGTTGATCATCAACGGCAGGTCAGCCGGGTTCTTCGCCCAGCCGGGGATCAGCCCCCAGCGTGCCAGCAGGAACCGCCGTCGGCCCTCGAAGATCGCCACGATGGCGATCGGCTGGGTCGGCGCGATGTTGTAGCGCGGCGGGAAGTTCGGCAGGTCATCGTAGCGGAACAGCGACCTGACCTCGTCCGGCGGCGCGGTCAAGGTGAATCTGGCACACATGCCGCAACTATAGCCGAAATCCGCAAGCCGGCGGAATGCCGTCGCCCACGCCAGTGGCCAAGGCGCCGCCGGGTAAGCAATTCGCAACCATGCCCCGCTAGATTGATGGGTGCAGTGACGTTGCGCCGTTCTCCGGCGGGAGGGTCGGGGCTCTGCGCTGTGGTCACGGACGGGCGGGCAGCGAGCCTTCGATTCTGGCCCCAATGCTCGGGAGAGGTGATTGGTGGGAGCCATGCTGGTGGTCGCAGACGCCGCTTTTGAGGACATGGGCGCCCTGTTGGCGCCGTCGGTCCTGGCCGACGCGAATATCAACCCCGCCACCCGATTGGCGACGGATTATCTTAATCATTTCAATAACGTCGTCATGCTTCTCGACCTCATCTCGTCGATGCCGGAATGCGCCGAGGAAGTGCTCGGCTGGCAGCCGCTCGACTATGTCGCCTATTTCGCCCATTCGCATTTCCGCCACCGCGATCTCGCGGTGCTTGCCTACCGAGAGGCCGAACCGGGCCTGCGCGGTCGCTTCGAGGCCATGGTGACTGACCTCAACGCCGCGATGCTGACGGCACAGGATATGCTCCGCGGTCACGATCCGCTTGATCCCGAGACGGATTTCCACTTACGCGAACTGGTCGAACGGCAATTGAAGCCGCTCATCGCCGAGACCGGTGGCCTCATCAACGGCACCATCAACGTCGTGCCGGCGAACCATGCGATGCCGGATACGGCCCAGGAATCGATCGACGAACTGTTCGAGTAAAAAATGCTGGAACCTTTCGTCCCGACGTGCGAGGCCAAGCCGGGCCCGGAACGACGACGGGCTGCCGAGCGGCTCGGTCCGATTGCCGCCTGAATTCGAACTGACACTCCTCATTGTTCGAGGGCCGCGTCTCTCGCGCCTCGCCTTGACGGTCCAGGAGCGGGCAAGCGAGCATGTCATTCCAAGCCCCTGTTGCACCACCCCGGCGCCCGACGCTTGGCGTCTCGATCTGCGTCTGGCGCGGCGAGGAGGTGTTGCTCGTCCGCCGCGCCAATCCGCCGGGCGTCGGCCTGTGGGCCCCGGTCGGCGGCAAGGTCGAATGGGGCGAGAGCCTCGCCGAGGCGGCTCTGCGCGAAGTGGCGGAGGAAACCTCGGTTGCCTGCGAGATCGCCGCCTTTTCGCAGCTGCGCGAAATCCGCATGCCGGATAAGGGCGCTGACGTCGGCCATCATGTCGTGCTCGCTGTTTATGCCGCGCGCTGGCTTGCCGGCGAACCGGTTGCCGGCGACGATGCCGACCGCGCCGAATGGGTGGCGCTCGACCGGCTCGCCGAGGTTGCCTTGGTCGAGGGGACGCTGCCCTATATTCTGGCGACGCAAGCGTTGGCGAGGACGTGATTCTGGCCGGGCTGGTGGCGGACGAAGGGAGACGGACGTTGGGCGTCGACAAGGCGAAATGGCGGGCTGGAGCGCGGCGGGGCATCGCCGGTCTTGCGTTCGTTGCCGCCGTCGTGACATCGGCACCGGCAATGGCTGCCTCCGGCGATCCGCCGTACGATGAGCAGTACATGCGGCTGGCCGAGATTCTCGGCGGACTGCACCATTTGCGCCCCCTGTGCGGGGCCAACGAGCCGCAGGTCTGGCGCGACAAGATGAATGCGCTGATCGCCGCCGAAGACCCCACGCCCGAGCGGCGCCGGCGGCTGATCGACAAGTTCAACCGCAGCTATCGCTCGTTCGCCGAGGTCTATCGCGCCTGCACGCCCGGCGCCCAGGACATCATCGAACGCTATCTCGCCGAAGGGGCCAGGCTCTCCGAAGACGTGCTCAACCGCTATGGCAAACGCTGAGTGAGCGTGGAAACTGTGCATTTCCTGCCACGGGTGCTGCAGAGAATCGGCGAATTTGGCTAGACTCGTTAATGCCCCGTTGACGAAGTTTAATCCGTGTTAACATTGTGAAACGGTTAATCGCACGTGCGGCAAAAGCCGTGCTATGGAGTTCCTCGGCTGGCGCAAAGGCGCCTCGGACGGACCAAGACGGTGAAACGGCGTTTGCGCCGCATCGCCTTGGCCGGTGTCGCGAGGCGCGAGAGGACAGAATCCGATCATGCTCGACGAGACACAGACACCCGACGAACTCGACCGGATCATCGCCGATAAAAAACGCGCGGCCTTTGAAATCGTCACTGACGCGATGATGGATGCCGAGGTCGAGGGGATCGAGCGCGAAATCGTCGTCCAGGCGGCGCTGTTCGCCGTCTTCACCGACCTCGTCAGCGCCTACGGCGAAGAGGCGGTGGCAGGGCTGGCTGAAAAACTGCCCGATCGGCTGCGCCGCGGCGAATTTTCGCTCGTCCGCTCGGTGCAGTAGCCTCGACGGCGCTTTCCGCCGCGCCGGTCAGTGCAAAATGAGCGCCAGCCGCAGGATCATCGCTGCGCCAAACGCGATGAGGATCGCTCCGGCGCCGATGTTGATGCGCTTCAGCGTCCGCTCCGACAGGCTTGAGCGGACAAAGGCGACGACGGTCGCCACGCCCAGCCACCATAACGAGCCGCCGGTAAAGACGCCGGCGACCAGGATCGTCGCGCCGACGTAGTCGCCGCTGTCGGGTGCCCAGCTGCCGAGCGATCCGAACACGGCAATATAGCCGAACACCGTGACTGGATTGGTGAACGTCAGACCGAAGGCGGCCAGCGCCGTCGAGAAGGTCGAGGTCGACGACAGTTTGCCGTCGCCAACCTGCGGCGGACGCGACAAGAGGATGCGCCAGCCGAAGGCGATCAATAGCGCGCCGCCGACGAGCTGCAGCGGATGCGCCCAGCCGAGCACCGTGCCGGTAAAAGCCGTCGTACCGTAGCTGGCGATGGCGGCGAACAGCGTATCGGCCGTCACTGCGCCGATGCCTGCGGCGAGGCCGGCGGAGAATCCGCGCCGGATCGCCTCCTGGATGCAGACGATGTTGATGGGCCCGACCGGCGCGGAGAACGCGACACCGATGAGGATCCCCTCGATCAGAAAGATGAGCTCCACCAATGCCTCGCTTTGCCCGGCGCAACCGAGTGGACCGATCCCGACATTTGCATCCCACCCTCGGCACGTCCAAGAGCAATTGACGGGATAAGGGGACCACAAGCAACGATTTGAATCGAGCGGAGCCCCCAATTTGACATTTGAGATCGCCCAGGCCGCGGTCGGGACACAAATGCCAAATTCGCTCCACCAGAGCATCGCCTGTCCGGCCGGCCCCGACAGGCTACCGGATTTGTCGGTCGAGCGGAATCGACGGCCGGGTCTGAGCATGCGCAAAACGGCGGCATAAGACCAGCCGCATTGAAGGCCGCCCGCCTCGGGATAGTGCTTAAGGCGGTACGGCGCGGCGCAGCATTGGAGCAACAGGGCGAAAATTCTCGTCTCCGAGGCCTGCGCTTGAGGCAAACCTCGGATAAAGTCCGCTCAACGGAAGGCCGCCATGATTGATCGCCGCACTGTCCTGATTGCCCTGTTGGCACCGGCCGTTGCCGGCCCGTCGCT
>JARLIT010000215.1 GCA_031291575.1 Ancalomicrobiaceae bacterium | reverse complement strand
GACCGAAGGCATCCAGCCGTCGATCATCAAGGATATCGGCCGGGCGCTCGCCTATCTTCGCGACAAGGGCACGATGGCGATTCTGCTGGTCGAACAGTATTTCGACTTCGCCAAGGAACTCGCCGATTCGTATACGGTGCTCGACCGCGGCGAAGTGGTGATCGCCGGCGACAAGCAATCGATCGATCCGGAAGCGGTGCGTGCCAAGATCGCGGTCTGATTCGATTCGACCGTGAGGCGCGGCTTCGGCGCCGAAACCGAAGCAACTCTCCCTTGCATCACCGTCGCACCCTGCCGGCGCCTGCCGCAAGTGGCGTGCGGGCGGTGTTGGATCGCGCCAATACAATCCTTGCGAGCACTTCAGGGCCGGCGAGTAGGCACAATTCGGCCACACCACCGTCAAATCGTTAACGAGAGCGCCGCACGTGTTGACCGCATCGGTGGCAACAAAGTCTAATCCCGTCTTGATTTGGGGGAGTGCGAATGCTGACGGCAAAGACGGTGTTGACGGCGCTCGCTCTCGCTGTGGGTGCGGCGTCGGGAGCGACGCAAGTTTGGGCCGGCGATACGATCGACGACGGGTTCCGGCTTTTTGACGAGTTGCGCCTCGGCGCCTATGCGCACAACCCACGCCCGCGGGTTACCAATCTGGATAAGGAAATTAGCGGCACCGATCTGTCGGTCGAGATCCTGACCTCACCGCTCGGAAAGGGCGGCACCGGCAATGTGTTTTACGACTTCTTCCTGTCGCCGCGCGCCCATGTCGGCACGATGATCAGCACCAACGGCCACAACAGCTATGTTTTCGCCGGCGTCACGTGGCGGCTGAAGGTCATCGGCGGTCTCTACATCGAGCCGGAGTTCGGCCTGGCCGCCAACAACGGTCCGGATCATTACGAGACGAACCGCACCTGGCTCGGCTCGCCGGTGACGTTCCGCGAGGCCTTCGGCATCGGCTATCAGCTGACGGACCACATCGACATCACAGCCAATATCGAACACATTTCGCACGCGCAGATCTTCAACGAGTGGAATCCTGGACAGACCAACTGGGGCGCACGCCTCGGCTACAAGTTTTGACCATCAGGCCTGTCGCTGGGGCACCGCACTGGTGTCCGGGCGTCGTTTCCTGCGATCCGAGGTTTCGTGATGACGCTCCGGAACTGGTTCCCGCTGCTTTTCGCGGCCGCGCTTGCCCTGCCCTTCGCCGCGCCAGCGCTTGGCGTCGACAGCGGCGACCAGATTGCCGCGGCCTTCCGGCTTCTCGATGAAGTGCGCATCGGCGCCTACTCCCATAACCCGCACGACCACGTGACCTGGTACCAGCGCGAGATCAGCGGCCTCGACCTGTCCGGCGAGGTGCTGTCGTCGAAAGTCTGGACCGGCACGACCGGCAACGTCTTCCTCGATGCCTTCCTGTCGCCACGGCTGCACGCCGGCGTGATGGCTTCCACCAACAATCACAACAGCTACGTCTTTGCCGGTCTGACTTGGCGCTATGGCTTGTTCGACAAGCTCTATGTTGAAAGTGAGTTCGGCGGCGCCGTCAACAACGGCCCGACGCATTGGGATGCCAAGCGCACCGACCTCGGCTGCCCGGTCACCTTCCGCGAGTCGGCCGGCATCGGCTACCAGTTCACCACGAACTGGAGCCTGACGGCCAACGTCGAGCATATTTCGCACGCCGACCTCTGCCCCACGACCAACCCGGGCCAGACCAACTGGGGTGCACGGATCGGCTACAAGTTCTGAGGCGACAAAGCGCCGCTTCCCCGTCACCGCGGAGCGATTGACGGCGCGCCGACGCGCCGTTCAGCTGGCGAGTTCAGCGCGAAGCTGCCGCAGGAACGGGATCGCCTCGAACTGGTCGGGCTGCACCCTGTCCCAGTCGATGGCGGCGGGCAATGTAATTGCCGTGTGCGTCGCGATCAGTTCGTCCTGCGTGGCGATATAGTGCAGCGGGCTGTCATGCGCCTGCATGATGACCCCTGCCTCGTCGACGACCTGTGAGGAATGCACCGTCGTCACCAGGGGCGCGCCCGTCGCGATGAGGTTCAGCGCGCGGAAGATGCCGAGTTCGAGGTCGGCGAAGCCTGCGCCCTTGCCGGTCCGCCCACCCGTTCTGGTCACGGCGACGCAGCCGACGCAGAGAACGTCCATCGGCTTCATCTCCTGGAAGCGCACGCGCCTGCCGACCTCGACGAAGACCTCCGCGACGGCTGCATCGGCAAAGGAGATGTTGCGGCGGGCGAGATCCTCCGGATCGAGTTCGACGAAGGGAAGGTCGTCGGAGAGGTTGGGGATCGGCGCATAGAGGAGCTTGCCGTCCTCGAGGGCGCGGCGACGAACCGGGATCTGCGGCGGATCCGGATTGCATTTGACAATCCTGGCCGGCCCCCAGAAGGGGGCGGAGGCCAGATGCGCGGCGGCTGCCTCGGCGCCGTGGAAATTCGGAATATGGTCGCGGATCGGCGCGATACCGATGCCACTCGTCTCGAGGTACGTCCAGATTTCGGCGCGGATCGCCGCCTTACCGGCGTGCCGCCGCTGCCATTTCGTTCGATCGATATCAGCCATCGTTCAAATCTCCGGATCCGGAATGATCGACACATGCGCGGCGGCAACTTTCCAGCCCGCTGGTGTCTTGACCCAGGTCTGCATCTGGCGGCCGACGCGGCCGGGCGCGGTCTCGCGGCGGAACAGGGTCGAGGCCACGCCGAATTCGCGGCCGTAGGTGGTGATTACCGTACGCTCGAGCCGGCGCGCCAGACCGATTGGCGAGCGCGCCGCGCGGAACGTGGCGATCTGATTGTAGCCGTAAAGATTTTCTGCGCCGCCGTAGCGGATGGTCTCGGCCGAATTGAGAAACAGCGCGTCCAGGGCGGTGACGTCGTTCTTGACGAGAGCCCGCTCGTAGACATCGAAGGCGGCGGCCAATTCGGCCCTCACCTCGGGAATGTTGATCTCCATTGTCAGACCTCCGCCACGGGAGCCCGGGCGACACCGGACATTTCCAGGTATCGGGCGACCTTGAGGGCCGTCGCTTCGGCCCACGGCGCAGCGATGATCTGCACGGCGATCGGCAGATGCGTCGAGCCGAGCCAGATCGGCGCGGCGACGACGGGCAACCCGATGAAGGAGATCGGCTGGGTGAAGACGCCGATATTGGCGCGAAGCGGTACCTCGGTTCCGTCGAGGGTGAGGAGCTTCTCGCCCGACCTTGGCGCCACGCAGGGCGTCGCCGGCGCGATCAGGATGTCGTACTCGGCGAAGATCTTGGTCATCTCCCCCCGGAACCAGGACCTGAGCTTCTGCGCCTGGGTGACCCATAGAGCCGGGATCATCGTATTGGCAAGAAACCGGTCGCGCGTGTCGGGATCGAAATCACCAGCGCGCGTTTTCAGCCGGTCGAAATGCAGAGATGCCCCTTCCGCCCCGGTGATGAGATAGGCTGCGGCGCGGGCACGGGCGACCTCGGGCAGCTCGATCTCGCTCGAGATGTCGAGCGCCCTCGACACGACGTCGAGCGCGGCATTGGCCTCGGCATGGCCGAACCTGGCGAAATAGCCCCCTAGCCGGGCGATCCGAAGCCCGGAAATCCCATCCTCGAGTGTCTCGGATGCCGGCTCAACCGGGCGGGCGGCCAGATGCGGATCCGCGGCGTCGGGACCTTGGCAGACGTCGTAGGCGATGGCCAGATCGCCGACCGAGCGGGCCAAGGGCCCGAGATGGTCGAGGCTCGGCACGAAGGGGAACGAGCGCGCGCGGCTCAGCCGGCCATAGGTGGGTTTCAAGCCGAACAGACCGCAGAACGACGAGGGCACGCGGATGGAGCCGTTGGTGTCCGAACCGAGCGCCAACGGCACCATGCCGGACGCCACGGCGGCGCCCGAACCGCTCGACGAACCGCCAGTCATGCGGCTCACGTCGTGCGGGTTCAGGCAATTGCCGTCATGGACATTTTCTCCTGTGAAATCATAGGCGTATTCGCCCATGTTCAAGCCACCTGTGAGGATGGCACCGGCGGCTTCCAGTCGGGCGACGAGCGTTGCATCGGCCGTCGCGGGGCTGAGCTCGCGGTTGATCTTGGAGCCGGCGCGCGTCGGCAACCCATTGATGTCAAACAGATTCTTCACAGCGAAGGGAACACCGGCGAGAGGCCCGGGATCGCGGCCCGCGGCGATGTCCGCATCGACGGTGCGGGCCTTGGCAATCGCCCGCTCGACGGTGACGTCCGTGAAAGCGTTGATCTTCGAATCAGTTGTCGCGACGCGCTGAAGACTTGATTCAACGACCGTCTCGGCCGACACCTTGCCGGCACGGACGGCCGCGGCAATTTCGCTCGCCGAGGTGAGGAGAATGTCGCTCATGCGCCCGCCTCGAACACCGGTGCCGGTTCGGCATGATCGCCCAAGTCCAGCCCCATGACGAGATCGGCGGCACGCTTGACGGCCGCCATATTGGCGATCACACCCGGCTGCCACTCGGGCAGGATCGTCAGTCCATGCGTCGCCGCCATCAGCGCGACATAGGCCTCGACATCGAATTCCACAGTCATTTTGCCTCCCTCACCGCCGCTTCCAGCGCCGCGAACGGCGCCGTCCAGCCGACAATGCCGCCTTGCGCCCGGATCATGGCGATGGCCGCCGCCTTGAATTCGGGAAAATAGCTCTCCGTCGCGTCCTCGACGAGGAGGCACTCGTAGCCTCGGTCGTTCGCCTCGCGCATGGTCGTCTGCACGCAGACCTCAGTGGTGACGCCGGCAAAGATCAGATGCGTGATGCCTTTGAGCCGCAGGATATCGCCGAGCGCGGTGGCATAGAAGGCGCCCTTGCCCGGTTTGTCGATGATGATTTCGCCGGCAATCGGCGCAAGCGCCGGAATGATGTCGTTGCCCGGCTCGCCCCTGACCAGGATGCGCCCCATCGGTCCGACGTCGCCGATCTTGAGCGAGGGTGCCCCGCGCAGGCGCTTGGCCGGCGGACAGTCGGCGAGGTCGGCCGAATGGCTCTCGCGGGTATGGATGACGGTCCAGCCATGCTCGCGGAACAGCCCGATCAGCCTGGCCGTCGTCGGGACGATGGCATCGAGGAGGGCGACATTGTTGCCGAGCGTCTCGCCGAAGCCACCGGGCTCGATGAAATCGCGCTGCATGTCGATGACAACGAGCGCGGTTCTCTCCGGCGGAAAGGGATAGGGGAAGGGCTCGGCGGCGACGGTGATCATGGCGCGGACCTCAGGCATGGTTCCATTTCACCCCTCACCCGGCCTCCGCCCACCCTCTCCCACAAGGGGAGAGGGGGATGTGGCCAGATTTCGGCGTTACCACAAACAGTTGGCTTGCGGCCCCTTCGCCCTCTCCCCTTGTGGGAGAGGGTGGGCGAAGCCCGGGAGAGGGGTATCGAGGGCGAAGTCATGCGCGGTTCCAACCCTCAATGCCCCCCTGCCATGGCGTGGCCGATGGTGGCGCGGTCAGTGTCGCCGATGGGCGACACATAGGTAATCCGGCCTTCTGACATGACGGCGACACGGTCGGACAATTCGAGGATTTCGTCGAGATCTTCCGAGACGAGGAGAACCGCCGCGCCGGCGTTGCGCTGCTCGATGATCTGCGAGCGGATCTCGGCGACGGAGGCGAAGTCGAGGCCGAAACACGGGTTGGCGACGATCAGCACCTCGACCTCGCCCGACAACTCGCGGGCGAGAACCGCGCGCTGCACGTTGCCGCCGGACAGATTTTCGATCGGGGTATCGGGCGACGGCGTCTTCACCCGGTAGCGCTCGATTAGCTCGCGGGCCTTTCCCCGCATCGGCCCCGGTGACAACCACCAACCGTTCTTCGAGATCGGCGGCTTGTCGAAAGATCTGAGCGCCATGTTCTCGGCGACAGACAGGCGTGGCGCGGTGGCGTTCTTCAGCGGCTCTTCCGGCAGGCCGTAGACCTTGAACTTGTCCATGTGCTGGCGGATCGGCTCGAACGGCTGGCCGCGGATGAAGATACGGCCGTCTTCGAGTTCGCGCTGGCCGGAGAGCACCTCGACCAGTTCCGACTGGCCGTTGCCGGAAACGCCGGCGATGCCGACGATCTCGCCGGCATGGACCTTCAGGTCGATCGATTCGATCGCCGGCAGGCCCTCGTCGTCGACAGCATAGAGTGCTGCCAGTTCCAAGACCGTCTTGTCGTCGCCGGCCTTCAGCCGCGCCGAACGCTCGCGGATCTTGGTATCGCCGATCATCATGTGCGCCATGGATTCGGTCGAGGTTTCCGCCACGTGGCCACCGCCGACATAGCGGCCGCGGCGCAACACCGAGACCTCGTCACAATAGGCGTTCACCTCGCGGAACTTGTGGGTGATCATCAGAATGGTGAGTTCCCCGGCGGCCGTCATTCCCTTCAGCATGCCGAGGATTTCGTCGGCTTCGTCGGGGGTCAACACCGAGGTCGGTTCATCGAGGATGAGGAAGCGGAAATCCAGATAGAGCTGCTTCAGGGTTTCCAGCTTCTGCTTTTCGCCGGCCGATAGCGAGGACACCGGCACCCTCAGCGGCACCTTGAACGGCATTTTCTCGAAGAACGCCTCGATACCGGCGATCTCCTTGTCCCAGTCGATGACACTCGGACAGTCTGGACGCGAGATCACGAGATTTTCCGCCGCCGTCAAGGACGGCACCAGGGTGAAGTGCTGGTAGACCATGCCGAGTTTCAGCCGCATGGCATCGCGCGGGTTCTTCACCGCCTGCTCGTGGCCATCGACGATCAGCGAGCCGCGCGTCGGCTGGTAGAAGCCCATGATGCATTTGACCAGCGTCGACTTTCCCGCGCCGTTCTCGCCGAGGAGCGCGTGGAACGAGCCGGGCCGAACCTTGATCGAGACATCCTCGAGCGCGCGCAACGACCCGAAGATCTTGGTCATACCGACGGTCTCGATGCCGACGGCCGGAAGGGGGGTGGCTTCGCTCATCCGATCGCCTCCAACAACGCTTCAGAAGTCGCTACCGCGCCGAAGACGCCGCCCTGCATCTTGACCATGTCGAGGGCGGCGAGGTGGTTGTCGTACTTGGTGGCGCCGCAGCAGTCGGCGAGGATCAGGCATTCGAAGCCGCGGTCGTTCGCCTCGCGCATGGTGGTGTGGACACAGACGTCGGTGGTGATGCCGGTCAGGACGATATTGCG
>JARLIT010000214.1 GCA_031291575.1 Ancalomicrobiaceae bacterium | reverse complement strand
TCTGCCGCGTCGTCTTCCACACCATCGCACGCCAGTATTTTCCCGAGGCGACCGAACGGGCGGTGGCGGCCGCGATCGAACGGCTCGGCGCGACGGCGACGGAAGAGGCGCCATTTGCCTGGCTGTCGTTCGAGAACGAGCCGGCGCTCGGGGCCGTCGCCTTGCGGCTGACGCTGTGGCCCGGCGGCGACGCACAACTGCTGGCGACCGGCGACGCCCACGTGCGCTCGGTCCACTGGCAGGAGTGAGACAAAGCGTTACGACACCACCCTCACCTCGATCTTCTTCCCCAATGCTGCTGCATAGCGCGTGAGAAAGTTGAGGCTCGGCATGTGGCGGGCGCTTTCGAGCCGGGCAACGGCCGACTGCGTGGTACCCATGCGGCGGGCGACCTCGGCCTGCGTCAAGCCGCTAGCATTGCGCGCCTCGACGATCTCGCCGACGAGGTCGAATACCGGACCGAGCCGCTCGTACTCCGCCCGAACCTCGTCGTCGGCCAACATTTTCACTTTCAGGTCGGCAAGCTTCATGTCTTGATCTCCAACGCTCGGCGCTCCGCCAGTTCAAGCGCTGCAAGCGGCGTCCTCTGCGTCTTCTTGACAAAGGCATGCAGGACCACGACCCGCCGCCCGACGGCTGTCACATAAATCGCCCGGCCGATGCCGTCGCGGCCGTTCAGGCGCATTTCCCAAAGCTTGCCGCGCAGATGCTTCACGTGCGGTTCGCCGATCCGCTCCAGCCCGACCGCCTCGATCCGCTCCGCCAGCCGGAGGAAGGCAGCCTGGACATCCTTCGGCAGGCTCAGCAGTTCGCGATCGACCGCGGCATTCAGCGTCTCAACAGACCATGGCATCGGAACGCCCATGGAAATATAGCACGGATGTTATAATCTTCAATTGACAAGACAACCTTTAGCAGAATCCCCGCAAGAACGCTCGGACCACCGCCAGTGCCCCCGCCTTGCTTTCGCCGCCCGTTTCGGCGACAAGCGCTGCGGTCGGTCGTGCTGCCCGGCCCCGCGTGCCGTTCTCGCTCGCGCCCGCCGACCTGACGCCGAGCCCACCATGACCGCCTCCCTGCCTGCGCTGCCGACCCGCACCATGGCCGGCATCGGCCACGCGCTCGTCGGCTTTTCCGTCTTTTCCATCCACGACGCGGCGGTGAAATGGCTGGTGGCCAGCCTGCCCGTCTGGGAGATCCTGTTCTTCCGCTCCATCGTCATCGTTGCACTCACGCTGATCCTCGCCGGCGGCAGCGGGCTGCGCGAGATGGTTCTCGGACCGAACCGCAAGCCTCTTCTCGTCCGCTCCGCCTTGATCCTCGCCGCCTGGCTCGCCTTCTTCACCGCCGCCCGCTCGCTGCATTTCGCCGAGCTGATCACCATCTACTTCGCCGCGCCGCTGTTCGGCCTCATCCTGTCGATCGTCATCCTGAAGGAACACGTCGGCCCCTGGAGCTGGGGCGCGACCATGGTCGGCTTTGCCGGCGTCGTGATCGCCAGCGGCCCGTCGGGATCGATGAGCCTTCTCCCCGTTCTGTTGACGCTCCTCGCCGCCTTCCTCTGGGGCTGCACCAACGTGCTGATCCGGCTTCTCGCCCGGTCGACGACGACGCTGACGCTGATGCTGGCGTCGAACTGCCTGTTCATCATTGTCTGCGGCGCGTCGCTGCCATGGACCTGGGTGATGCCGGATGCCTTCAGCCTCGGCCTCATGCTGAGCCTCGGCCTCGTCGGCGGGCTCGGGCAATATTTCCTGTTCGAAGGCTACCGGTTGGCTCCAGTCTCGACCGTCGCGCCGCTCGAATACGTCTCGCTCATCTGGGCGTTCGCCTGGGGTTACGTCATCTGGGGAGATGTCCCCGTCGCCGCCGTCCTCGTCGGCGCCGCCCTCATCCTGGCGAGCGGTCTCGCCTTGATCTGGAGCGAACGCGGGCGCGGCGAACCGGCCCGCTGACCGGCCCGATCACTTTTGCGAGGTCGACGTCGATCGCGCCATGCCTCACTCCATCGTGACTCGCCTTGAGGCCCGGCCGCGACGTATGAAATTGGCGGCCAGCAAGCCCCGGACCAAGATCTCCACGACCGCCAGCCGGCTGATCGCCGGTTGACCGCCTGCGGAGTTCCTTGTCGGACGGGGGTGGAACGCCTTAACCAATGGATGCCCACAATCGACCGGCATCACCCCGCCCCTTCTCCGATCCAATCGAACCGTTGACGATCAGGGACATGGTGTGGACTGAATTGCTCGGGGTTGGCTTGTTCGGACCGTTCTGGTCCGCGACGGCCGGGCCTCGCGACTAGAGGATGGCGCGGACGTGAAACGACAATTCGGCCTGATCGTGACCGGGATTGTCGCCTCGATGGCGACCGGCTCCGCTGCGCAGTGCGGCGAGGCCACACCAGCGGTCACACCCAAGGCTGTGGTCGAATTGTTCACCAGTCAGGGCTGCTCGTCCTGTCCTCCCGCGGATGCGCTGATCGAGAAGCTGTCGGCCGACAGATCGATCATCACGCTGTCGTTCCCGGTCGACTATTGGGATTACCTGGGCTGGAAGGATACGTTCGCCAAGCCGGACTTCTCCATCCGCCAGCGCGACTATGCGCAGGAGCGGGGCGATCGCGCCGTCTACACGCCGCAGATCGTGGTCGACGGCCGCTCCCATGTGGTCGGTTCGGATGCCGTGGCGGTCGAGCGCGCCGTCGCCACCGAGACGACGCACCGCGGCGGCCTGCCGGTCGCGCTTTCCGTCGACATGGTCGGCGATGCGCTGGTGGCACACGTCGGCGCAGCGGCCGATCCAGCCGCGGCGAAGGCGACCGTCTGGCTGGTCAAGTTTGGCCGCTCGGAAGTGGTCACCATCGGCCGCGGCGAGAATTCCGGTCGCACGGTCACCTACACCCACGTAGTCAAAGAGATGCAGCCGATCGGCATGTGGAAGGGCCAGCCGATGTCGATCGAGTTGCCGCGCGTGGCGCTGATGCGCTCGAAGAACTGCGGCTACGCGCTGCTGCTGCAGACCGACAACGACGGCCGCCCCGGCCCGATCCTCGGCGCGGCCACGCTTGAGGACGCCAACCCGTCGTGACGGGCCGGCATTCCCGATCGCCCCGCCCTCAGATTTCGACCAGCCTTGGCCGACGGTCGATGACGGCGAGCACGCGGACGAGGTCGTGTCCGCGCTTCAGCACCATGCCGCCCTGGGCAACGACGGAATAGGCGCCCTGACGGGCCGCCGTCTTCGGCGACTTTTCGATGCGATAGAGCGCCGCCTCGGTCGTTCGTCGGAACACCGAAAACACCGCACGACTCTCGAGGAGATCGATGGCGTAGTCTCGCCATTCCCCCTCGGCCACCTTCCGCCCATAGAGCTTTAGGATTTCAATAAGTTCTGTTCGGTCGAAGGCGACTTGGCGCGGCTCTTCGAAAGAGCCTGCAGGGATAAACCTCACCACCGAGCCGCCGGCCACACTGTCATCGAGTTCGCTCAAGCGCGCCTCCGAATGTCACCGGACCTTCATGATTGCGAGTTTTGCCGGTGCCTGGCAAGGGGTGACAGCCGGCAAAACAGTCAGTTAGCTGGGGATCCGTGCTTTTGCGGTGTCGAGACGGTCGTCGCCGGCACATCCGCCGGCTCCAGGCCGGCACGTCGGACGCCGGCCGGACCAATCGGTCGCCCTACGGCCCGAGGCCCGATCTCGCGGGAACGTGATGGAAGCCCGGTTTTCGCCACATTGGCGCCAATGACGCGCCACGCTGCCGCTGGAAGCTCCGACCATGGCTTCAGATGCCACGAACCGGGCCCGCCTTCGGACTGTTCAGCCCCCCAAGCCCCCCGGATGCGTTACCGCTCGCGGTGTCTGAAGCCACCTTCTTTTCCGGTGGACCCCATACGATCAGGCCGCGTTCAGGCGGCACACTGCTTCCGCCGGGCTCGCCGGATCCAGCCACAGATCGAGGAAGTGTTCGAGCCAGCCGCGGATCGCTCCGTCGTAGAGCGCGCGACCCTCGTGGTGCTCCGGCGGCGGGCGTGCCCCCGGCTGTTCGCAGCGCGCGCAGCCCTTCACCGTCCAGCGATACAGCATGGCGAGCGTCAGTTCCGGGTGGAACTGGATGCCGAAGGCGCGCGGACCATAGCAGAACGCCTGGTTGGGAAAATCGTTGCCTTCCGCCAACAGCGTACCGCAGCCGGAAATGTCGAAGCCCTCATTATGCCACTGATAGACATGCTCGGGCCATTGCATCAGCGAGCGGCCGGCCTCAGTCGGCGTCAACGGATAGTAGCCGATCTCGACTCGGCCCTCCGGGTGGCGCCGGACCGCACCACCGAGGTTGCGCGCCAGCATCTGCGCTCCGAGGCAGATGCCGAGGAACGGCTTCTCTTCGGTCAACGGAACGTCGATCCAGTCGATTTCACGCTTGATGAAGTCGAGATCATCGTTGGCGCTCATCGGTCCGCCGAAGATGACGGCACCTGCGTGATCTTCGAGCGTCGTCGGCAGACAGTCGCCAAGCGCCGGACGGCGAACGTCCAGGGCATAGCCCCGCGATTTCAGCATTTGTCCGACCCGACCGGGCGACGATGCCTGCTGATGGAGGACGATGAGGATCTGATCGGTCATGGGTCAGCCCGGATGCGGCGGAACCTGTCATTCGCCTGCTGGTCAAAACCTGCAAAAGATGCACCAGTTTCGGCGGACAGATCAATTCTCGACCGTTGCGAATTGGTCTCAGCCAGGGAAAAACCGATCGCCGCAGCGCGAGAATCCCGCCAAATCGATCCGGAACAAGGGATTCTTGCCTTGAGCCGGCTCACCGCATCATGGTCGCGCCATCCCCTGTCGAAAGGGTTAACGCCGGCTATACGCCACGCCGTTCCCGGTCCCTGCCGCAATATTGGGCAGACGCCCGGCCCGAGGCGTCGGATTGGCGACGGAATCGGGCAGTACCGCACGGCAACATCGCCGACCCCTCGGGGATGAGACCAAACGACACGAACGTCCTTGCCAAGCCAGCTCACATGGCGATTGTGCCGGTTTTCGCACTGCGATACTCGAACGGACGCCATCCCGGAGGCTGCGTCGAACGCGACGTCGTCACCCGGCGGGGCACACGACCGGCATCGCGCGACGGGAAGCGATGCCGCCAGGGCATTGCGGGGGGGCGCCCCAATCAATCGGCGCGTCCGAGGAGGGGGAACGAAGACATGTCCGTTCGGATTTGGATGACAGCCGGCGCGGTCGCCGCCGGTCTCTGGGCCGGCCCGGCGCTCGCTGCCGGCGACGCCGTGACCATCTGCCAGACACTCGAGCCGCCGGTGCTCGATCCGACCATCGGCGCCGCCCAGGCCATTCGCGAGGTCACCTACGGCAACATCTTCGAGGGACTTGTTGCCATCAACGCCGAGAACCGCATCTATCCGAAGCTCGCAACCTCTTGGGAGGTCGCCGCGGATCACCTGACCTACACCTTCCATCTGCGTCCCGACGTCAGC
>JARLIT010000213.1 GCA_031291575.1 Ancalomicrobiaceae bacterium | reverse complement strand
GTGCGGCGCTCCAGCGCCTTCGCCCACCATGCCGGACCGCGCCGCTCGATCATCCGCTCGAGGTTGGCGCCCGGTATGATGCCGCGATAGGCGAGGCGCCACGCCTCGTCATGGATGGTGGCGATCGCCGACGCATCCTGGATGGTCGCGCGCCTGATGCCGATTTGACCCAGTCTCATGATCGAAAAGGTACCTGCGCCGGGCGACGTGGAAAAGAGGGTAATTGCATTTTGTCAGGAGGTGTCGCCCTGCTGCCGAGCCCGCGCGTCGTTCGCGTGGCGCTAGCAATTGGATCGTCAAGTGAATTTGTATCCGAGCCATTGCAGCAAGACTTCGTTTACGCACCGCCGCCATTCACCGGAAATTAGCCTCATACGGGAACCGAACGTCCAGGACTCATGCGAAGAGTCTCGGCGCACGGAACGCGCGAGGCGGGCATGACGGAGCAGACGGTCGGCAGGCGGGGAATCGATCCGGCGCTATTGTCGCGTCTGGCGACGCCGGCCCCTGCCTCGGTACGCTCCCTCCCCGCGCAGGGGCCGTCCCGGCTGCCGGCGACGGGCGCATCCTCTTTCGGCCGCGTCGCTTCGACCCCGCGGCCAGCGACCACCAGGGCGGATGAAATCGCGGTCGAGGACGGCACCCACGTTTGGGCGCGCATTCCGTTCCTCACCTTCGTGCTCATCATCGTGTTCGCAGCCGGCTACGGACTGGAGCAGCGATTCGCCGTGGATGCCGCGCCGGACGGCAGCATCGGCATCCGCTCGCTGATCGCCTACGGCGCGGTTTCCTACGATCGGGTATTCGCTGACGGCGAGTGGTGGCGCATTGTCCTGGCGCCGCTGTTGCATGGCAGCGTCAGCCATCAACTCGGCAATTGCGTTGCGCTGTTCTTCGTCGGGCTCAGACTCGAGCCGATGCTCGGGCGGTCGTGGTTCCTGGCCGTCTTCTGTCTCAGTGCGCTCGGCGGCGTCGCCGGATCGTTGATCGGCAATCCGCACGCGCAGGTCAGCGTCGGCGCCTCGGGAGCGATCACCGGACTGATCGGCGCGCTGTTCGTGGCCAGCTTCCACCACAAGGCAACCGAGCTCTCCGATTCCGCCGCCATGCGGCGCACCGCGCTCCGCTTCGGCGTCCCGGCGCTGTTGCCGCTGATTTTTGGTATCTCGGGCGGTGTCGACTATTCCGCCCACGCCGGTGGGGCAGTGACCGGCGCTGCCGTCGCGTTGCTGATCTGCGCCTTCTGGCTGGGCGACGAGCGCCGCCCCAGGCTATCGGAGGCGATTGTGCTGGTGCCGGTCGTCTATGTCTCCTGCGCCGTGGTGGCGGCCGCCATTGCCTATCGGCAGTTCCCGACTGCCGCCGACCTCGTCCAGATGGCGAAGGCCGAGCCGTTCATCCCAGACAAGGACTTGCCGAAGGACTTTGACGTCGGCGACCAGCGCTCACGCGACTTGGCCGAGCGCTATGCGAAGGATCCACGCGCGCATCTGATCCGCGGAGTCTATCTCCTCAAGGCCAGTCGCGCCGGAGCGGCGGAGTTCGAGCTACGGCAGTCGATCGATCTTGCCAAGGCCGGGCCATACGAGGATGGCATCCGCCAGTACGGTCAGCCGCTGCTTGCCGTGGCGCTCAAGCAGATGGGGCGAACGCCGGAGGCACGTGAATTGGCCGCACCGGGGTGCCGGAGGGGACGGCCGAGCGAGATCGTCGACATGCTGAAGCGCTACGACCTCTGCCACTAAAAGCGTGCGCTGGACGGCAAAAGGCCTGCCGCGGTCGATGCCGGGCAGGCCCAAGATGCTCCGAAAATCATCCGGTTGTCATGGCGACAGCGACGGCGCATCGCCGGACGGGACAGCGAGCCATTGCCCGGCCAGTACCCGTCCCGGCTAGACCCCGCTCAGACTGCCTTCTTCATCCGCTCGATGCGCTTGCGATCGTTGGGATCGAGGTACATCTTCCGCAGCCGGATCGACTTCGGCGTCACCTCGACCAGTTCGTCGTCCTGAATCCAGGCGAGCGACTTTTCCAAGGTCATGCGGATCGGCGGGGTGAGGCGCACGGCCTCGTCCTTGCCGGCGGCACGGATGTTGGTCAGCTGCTTGCCCTTGAGGACGTTGACCTCCAGGTCGTTGTCGCGGGTATGGATGCCGATGATCATGCCCTGGTAGACCTTCCAGCCCGGCTCGATCACCATCGGACCGCGATCTTCCAGGTTCCACATGGCATAGGCGACCGCCTCGCCCGCGTCATTGGAGATCAACACGCCATTCGAGCGGCCGTTGATGTCGCCGCGGTAGGGCTGATAGGCGTGGAACAGGCGGTTCATCACCGCGGAACCGCGCGTATCCGTCATCAGTTCGGACTGGTAGCCGATCAGGCCGCGGGTCGGAGCGAAAAAGACGAGGCGCAGGCGATCGCCGCCCGACGGCTTCATCTCGATCATGTCGGCCTTGCGTTCGCTCATCTTCTGCACGACGATGCCGGCATGTTCCTCGTCAACGTCGATGACGACTTCCTCGACCGGTTCCAAGGTTTCGCCAGTCACTTCGTCGGTCTTCAAAACAACGCGCGGGCGTGACACGGCGATCTCGAAGCCTTCGCGACGCATGGTCTCGATAAGAACAGCAAGCTGCAGTTCGCCACGGCCGGAGACGAAGAACGAATCCTTGTCCTCGGATTCCTCGATCTTCAAGGCGACGTTGCCTTCCGCCTCCTTCAACAACCGGTCGCGGATGACGCGGCTCGTCACCTTGTCGCCTTCAGTGCCGGCGAGCGGCGAATTGTTGACGATGAAGGACATGGTGACCGTCGGCGGATCAATCGGCTGGGCGGTCAGCGCCTCGGTAACGGTAAGATCGCAGAAGGTGTCGGCCACCGTGCCCTTGGTGATGCCGGCGATGGCAACGATGTCACCGGCCTCGCCGAGCTCGATCGGCGTGCGTTCGATGCCGCGGAAGGCCAGGATCTTGGAAATACGCACCTGCTCGACGAGGCTGCCGTCCTGGGCCAGCACCTTGATGGTCTGGTTCGGCTTCACCGTGCCCGAGGTGATACGGCCGGTGATCATGCGGCCGAGATAGGGGTTGGCTTCGAGGAGCGTGCCGATCATGCGGAACGGTCCTTCATGCACGGTCGGCTCCGGCACGTGCTCGATGACGAGATCGAACAGCGGTGCCATGCCTTCGGTCTGCGCGCCATCGGGGGTACGCGACATCCAGCCGTTGCGCCCCGAACCGTACAGGATCGGAAAATCGAGCTGCTCGTCGGTGGCGCCGAGCGCGGCGAACAGGTCGAACACCTCATTGACGACTTCCTGGATGCGGGCATCCGGCCGGTCGACCTTGTTGATGGCGACAATGGGCCTGAGGCCGACCTTCAGGGCCTTGCCGACGACGAATTTCGTCTGCGGCATCGGACCCTCGGACGCGTCGACCAGCACGATCGCACTGTCCACCATGTTGAGGATGCGCTCGACCTCGCCGCCGAAGTCGGCGTGGCCGGGGGTGTCGACGATGTTGATGCGGGTGTCCTTCCACACGACCGAGGTCGCCTTGGCCAGGATGGTGATGCCGCGCTCCTTCTCCAGGTCGTTGGAATCCATCACTCGTTCGGCAACTCGCTGGTTCTCGCGGTAGGAGCCGGACTGCTTGAGTAGCTCATCGACAAGAGTGGTCTTGCCGTGGTCGACGTGGGCGATGATGGCGATGTTGCGCAGTTTCATGAATAACCCATCGGTGTCGCTAGCCACGCGCATCCCGCGAGGCAGCGGCGTTGGAAGGTAACGGTCGCTTGGATAAGGCGACCTCATATACTGAGTGACTATCATAAAGCAAGAAGCGGGCCGTACGATGACGCTAAAATGACGTTCTGCGCGCCATCTGCCGCTCCGCGATCGACAATCAGATCTGCGGTCACCGGGTGGCTGGGCTGCATCATCGGGTCCAACCCTTGGCTTGACCCTTGCTCATGACGATTATAAGGCAATCTTATTATCAGGAGTTCGAGAATTGTCCGTGTCCGACGCAAGAGGTGAGATCGTACAGGCCCCGCCAGAAACCGAGGAGTCCATCCCGCTCCTTCTCTCCGACGTAACCCGCATGTTCTGGCGGCGGCTCGAAGCCGCGATGCGGGCAAATGACCTCGATTTCACCGCTGGCGAGGCGCGTGCGCTGGTGCAAGCCTACAAGGCCGCCTCGTTCCGGCAGACGTCGTTGGCCGAACGCATGTGCATCGAGCCGATGACGCTGGTCGGCGTGATCGACCGGCTGGAGAAGCGGGGCCTCCTGGAGCGCACCGCCGATCCGCATGACCGGCGGGCGAAACTCGTCCGGGTGACGCCCGGCGCCGCTCCGATCGTCGAGCGGATCCTTCAGGTCGCCGCCAAGGTCAAGGCCGAGGTGACCAGCAGCCTCAGCCAGGACGAGGTCGACACGCTGCGCCAACTCTTGGCGCGGGTCAGGCAGAACCTGCGCGACCTGCTGATCGAAGAGGCAGCGGCTTCGTGATCGACGGCAGTTCATCCCATCATCGTCCGGTCATGTCGACGGCGAAGGCAACGCTCGTCGCCTCGGTCATGACCGCACTCGGACCGATTTCCCTGTCGCTCTATACGCCGGCGATGCCGACGCTCGCCGCGGCCTTCGGCTCGACGCTGGCGGCCGTGAAGCTGACGATGTCGCTCTATTTCGTCGGTTTTTCCGTTTCGCAGCTGATCTGCGGGCCGCTGTCGGATGCCTTCGGTCGGCGCCCGATCAAGATCGTGTTTCTGTCGCTCTACCTCGCAGCCAGCATCCTCGCCACCTTCGCCCACTCGATCGAGGTGCTGATGGTCGCCCGGCTGATACAGGGGATCGGCGCCGCTGCCGGCATCGCGGTCGCCCGCGCCATGGTACGCGACCTGTTCGTCGGCCAGGAATCGGCTCGGGTGATGAATGCCATCGGCATCTTCCTGGCCATTGGCCCGGCAGTGTCGCCGACGCTCGGCGGGCTGATGCTGCAGCTGTTCGACTGGCGGGCGATCTTCGAGCTGATGGTCGGCTACGGGCTCGCTGTCGTGCTGATGGTCATCTTCCTGGTCCCGGAGACCAACCGCGCGCCGCAGATCGCTCACGCCCATCCCGCCGAACTGGTGCGCGTCTATGCCAGCCTCCTCGCCGATCGCCGGTTCATCTTCCCCGGCGTGACGCTCGGCATGTCGGTCGGCGGCATCTACACGCTCGCCACCATCCTACCCTTCGTGCTGATCGACAAGGTGGGGCTGTCGCCGACGCTGTTCGGCTACTCGATGATGATCCAGACCTGTTCCTATATCCTGGGCGGTCTGGTGGTGCGCCAGTTCCTGAAGCTGGCGACGGCCGCCCGGCTGGTGCTGCCCGGGCTCATCCTCTGCCTCGTCGCCGGCGCTGCGTTCATCATCGACCATGCCGCCTTTCCGCCGAGCGTCCTCAGCGTGATGCTGCCAGTCGCGGTCTTCGCCTTCGGCATCGCCTTTGTGACGCCGTCGCTGACGACCGATGCGCTCGCGCCCTTCGCGGAGACCGCCGGGGCGGCCTCGGCGCTGCTCGGCTTCTGCCAGATGGGCGGTGGCCTGTTGGGAAGCCTGGTGGCGGCGCTGTTCCCCGATGCGACGCTGGCACTCGCCGTGGTGCTGCCGGCAATGATGGCGATCGCAGCCATCGCGCACGCGTTGGGCAACGCAAAACCGGCCGGCTAAGCCGGCCGATCCACTGGTTCCGATGCCGCGCCGGGCTTACTTCGCCAGCTTCCGCCGACGCTTGCCGAGCGTCCTGAGCCGCAAGGCATTCAGCTTGATGAAGCCGGCGGCATCGTGGTGGTCGTAGGCGACCTTGCCTTCCTCGAAGGTGACGAGGTCCTGGTCGTAGAGCGAATACGGCGACTTCCGCCCGGTCACCCGGACGTTGCCCTTGTAGAGCTTGAGGCGCACCGTGCCGGAGACGGTCTCCTGGGACTTGTCGATCAGCGCCTGCAGCATCTCGCGCTCGGGGGCGAACCAGAACCCGTTGTAGATCAGTTCGGCATAGCGCGGCATCAGATCGTCTTTGAGGTGGGCGGCGCCACGATCGAGCGTGATACTCTCGATGCCGCGGTGAGCCTGCAACAGGATCGTGCCGCCGGGGGTCTCGTAGACGCCGCGCGACTTCATGCCGACGTATCGGTTCTCCACCAGATCGAGCCGGCCGATGCCGTTGGCCTTGCCGAGTTCGTTGAGTTTGGTCAGCAGCGCCGCCGGCGACAGACGCTCGCCATCAATCGCAACCGCGTCGCCCTTCTCGAACTCGACCGAGATTTCAGTGACGGCGTCCGGGGCGTCTTCCGGCGAAATCGTGCGCATGTGCACGTATTCCGGCGGCTCGATCCATGGATCTTCCAGGACCTTGCCTTCGGAAGACGAGTGCAACAGGTTGGCGTCGACGGAGAACGGCGCCTCGCCGCGCTTGTCCTTGGCGATCGGGATCTGGTTCTTCTCGGCGAAATCGATCAGCGCCTCGCGGCTCTTGAAGTCCCACTCACGCCAGGGCGCGATCACCTTGATGTCGGGCTCGAGCGCATAGTAGCCGAGTTCGAAGCGCACCTGATCGTTGCCCTTGCCGGTGGCGCCGTGGCAGACGGCGTCGGCGCCAACCATCCGGGCGATCTCGATCTGGCGCTTGGCGATCAGCGGCCGGGCGATCGAGGTGCCGAGGAGGTAGAGGCCCTCGTACTGGGCATTGGCGCGGAACATTGGGAAGACGAAATCGGAGACGAATTCCTCGCGCAGGTCGTCGATGAAGATATTCTCCGGCTTGATCCCCATCAGCTCGGCCTTTTTGCGGGCCGGCGCCAGTTCCTCGCCCTGGCCGAGGTCGGCGGTGAAGGTGACGACCTCGCAGCCGTAGGTCAGCTGCAGCCACTTGAGGATGATGGAGGTGTCGAGCCCGCCGGAATAGGCCAGCACGACTTTCTTGACCGATTGAGCGCTCATTGGGGGATCTCTTGGGAGGTGTCTGAAAGGGGATCTCGCGGCGATGTCGGGACCGTCGGCTTGAAGGGCAATCGCTTAAACCTTGAAGCGGAACTGTCAAGTCATGACAGGTCTCTGGACCCGCGCTCCGGCCGGATGCGCCGCCACGCGGCCCTCGCCCGGGCAAGAAGCGCGGCCGAAACCGCCCCGCTGTCGATCGGCTCGGCCTGACGGACGAGGATCAACTCGCGGCAGATGAGGACGACGATCATCGTCACCCCCCAGCCGATGACGACGTCGGAGAAGTAGTGGCCGCCGAACGCCATGCGGTTGAACGAGATGAGGATGGCCCAGGCGAGCGCCAGACGGATGGTGATCGGCCGCCAGGCAACCGGCACGACAAAGGCGAAGGCCACCAGCCAGATCCCGGCGGAGGCCTCGCCGGAGACGAACGAGCAGTTGCGGATGCAGCCGTCGGCGATCTCCCAGGCCGGCGAGAACGCATGTTGCCCGCCGAACAGGTCGGTATCGAGCGGGCGCGCACGGCCCCAGAATTCCTTCAGGATCCGGTTGACGATAAGCCCCGGCCCGACGGCGAGCGAGACGACGAGAAAGGTCAGCACGCTCGGCTTCAGCCATGCGAGCAGCCGAGGCAGCACGAGCCGGGCGATGCAGGCGATGACCAGTCCGACAACGCAGATCGTGGTCAGATCGCGTCCGGCGTCACGAAGGGCGATGAACAGGGGGACGCGCGACACCGGAAAGCCGTCGCCCAGCGCATGGAACAGCCCGGCGGCGCCGGTATCGATTTGAGGCCACGCCAGGAAGATGGCGGAGGCGACAACGGTCGCGCCCGTCGCCGAGGCGATCGGATGATCGGTGGCTTCCGCGGAGATCGTTGTCCTCGCGCTTGCCATCGCCGACCAAATCCAAGGTATGAATGCGTCCGCCACGCTTCGCTCTCCCTCGCTCAGACCGCATGATGTACGATCAAATCGGCGACGGAGGAAGGCTTCCGTCAAACCAAGGGGTTGCCATGGGGCGATTCGATCTGCCTGTCGTGGACTTCTGGTACGAGTTCGCCTCAACCTACTCCTATGTGGCGGCGATGCGGATCGACGCGCTGGCGGAGCGCCATTTGGTCAATGTCCGCTGGCGGCCGTTTTTGCTCGGTCCGATCTTTTCGGCGCAGGGCTGGACAACCTCGCCCTTCAATCTCTATCCGGCCAAGGGCCGGTATATGTGGCGCGACGTCGAGCGTCTGTGCGGCGAGTTCGGCCTGCCGTTCCACCGGCCGCGCGAATTCCCGCAGAACAGCCTGCTTGCGGCCCGCCTGGCGCTGCTCGGCGCTACCGATGGCTGGGGCGAGGCTTTCGCCAAGGCCGTGTTTGTTGCCGAATTCGGAGAAGGGCGCGAAATTGGGCGGCCCGAGGCATTGGCGCCAATTTTGACGAAGCTGGGCCTTGACGCCGGCGCACTGCTCGCCCGGGCGCGCACCGACGAGGCGGTCAAATCGCGGCTGAAGGCGGCGACGGAGGAAGCGCAGAGCCTCGGCATCTTCGGCGCACCGAACTTCGTCACCGAGGACGGCGAGTTGTTCTGGGGCAACGACCGGATGGATGAAGCCTTCGACTGGGCCGCGGGTCAGGGGCGCCACCCGGCCCGCCGGCCGGGATAAGGGGCGGCCGCGCGCCTCACCCCTCCTTTGCGCCGTCCTCGATCGTGTGCTTGGAGATCAGCGGCACCTGGGTCATGGCAAAGACGAAGGTCAGGATCGGCGTGCCCGGCACCTTGAACAGGCCCCAGGTGTGCGTGTCGAACAGATTGCGCACGACCTCGTTCGCCCCGGCCATGGCGAGGAAGAACAGCCCCCACCTGAGCGTCAGAATGCGCCAGCCTTCGGCGTCCAGCTTGAACGCCTCTTCGAAGAAATAGCCGAGGAACGACTTGCCGAAGAAGAGGCCACCCAACAGCGCCCCGGCGAACAACAGGTAGATAATGGTGACTTTCAGCTTCACATAGTCTTCGTTGTGGAGGTAGAGGGTCAACCCGCCGAAGACAAGAACGAAGCCGGCGGTGATCAGCAACATCACCGGCACGCGACGGATCTGCCAATAGGTGATGGCGACCGACAAAAGCGTGGCGACGATCAGCGCTCCGGTGGCAACGAAAATGTCGAAGACGTTGAGGCCGATGAAGAAGGCGGCGAGCGGCGCCAGATCGACGGTGAGCTTCAGCCCGGCCGGCAATTTCTTCTCTGCGGAGGGTGGCTGCGGCGCGATGACGACCCCGGCGCTGGCGCCGGCTGCTGGTCCGGAAGGAGAGACTTCGTCGGTCATCTGAGGTCGCGGCTTTCATGTCACGTCGTCGCCCTACGTCGAAGGCGACCGGTCGGCGGTCCGAGATGGATGCAATCCCGCCCGGCGCCCCGCTTGTCAAGGGCAGAGGCGGGCGCCAGCGACCATATGGAGCCGGCCCCTGCCATATGGGAACGGCCGGGACGAATGGAAGGGCGACGCCCTTCAGACGCCGGCGTGCCCGGCAAGCTTGTCGGCGAGGAACGTGCGGACAGCCTCCGGCGGCACGTCGTCGGCGATGAAGCTCTGTCCCAGACCCCGCGTCAGGATGAAGGTCAGCCGGCCGCGCTTCACTTTCTTGTCCTGCAGGATCGCCGCCATCAGGTCGTCGGCCGTGCCGAGATCGCCGGGGATCTGATCGAGCCGCGTCGGCAGGCCGACGTCGATCAGATGGGCGCGCATGCGGGCGAGATCGTCGGGCGAACACAGATTCATCCGCACCGAGAATTCATGCGCCAGCGTCATGCCGATCGACACGCCCTCGCCGTGCACCAACCGCTCCGCGTCGTAATGGGTGACCGATTCCAGCGCGTGGCCGAAGGTATGGCCGAGGTTTAGGAGCGCGCGCGGGCCGGTTTCCTTCTCGTCGATTTTGACGACACGCGCCTTGGCCCGGCAGGAATGGGCTATCGCCTCGACCCTCGCCGGACCACCGGCGAGGACATCGCGCCAGTTGGTCTCGAGCCACGTGAAGAAATCGGCATCGTCGATCAGCCCGTATTTCGCCACTTCGGCATAGCCGGCGCGGAAATCGCGGGGGTCGAGCGTATCGAGTGTCGCGGTATCCGCGATGACCAGCGCGGGCTGGTGGAACACGCCGACGAGGTTCTTGCCGTGGCGGGTGTTGATGCCGGTCTTGCCGCCGACCGAGGAATCGACCTGGGACAGGAGCGTCGTCGGCATCTGTACGAAGCCCATGCCGCGCCGGACGACGCCGGCGACGAACCCGGTGAGGTCGCCGATGACGCCGCCGCCGAGCGCGACGAGGAGATCGCCGCGCTCCAACCGGGCCGACAGCACGCCGTCGACCACGCTTTCGAACACGGAAAAGCTCTTCGAGCCCTCGCCCGGCGTTACCACGATGGTGGAATAGCCGAGACCGGCATCGTTCAGGCTGGCCGACAAGGTCTCGAGATGGTGCTCGGCCACCGTCGTATCGGTAACGACGGCGTAGCGGCGGCCGGGAAAGCGCTCCGCCAGCGTCGCCCCCGCCCCGGCGAGGAGGCCGGGGCCGATGAGGATGTCGTAGGCGTTGGCTTCGAGCTCGACCGGCACGCGGGCCTGCCAGTCCGGTGCTTCCGCGCCTCCCGGCCCGGGCGCATCGGCGTCCAATCCAGGCGCTCGCGCGCGTCGCTCATGTCCGGGCGCTCGTGCGCTCATGGCGAAGTCTCCTGTTGAGGGCGATCGAGATGGCCGACGAGCGCCGCGATCACGTCGTCGCACATGATATCATGCGGGACGTCGCGCGATTGCACGATGATGTCGGCGAGCGCGTAGACGGGATGGCGCTCGGCCACGAGCCGCCTGAGCGTTCCCTCCGGATCCGGGTTTTCCAGGAGCGGCCGGTTGGAGCGGCGGCGCACGCGGGCAAACAGCAGGTCGACATCCGCCTCGAGCCAGACGGAAATCCCCTTCTCCGCTATAGCCGCGCGCGTGTCGGCATTCATGAAGGCGCCACCGCCGGTCGCCAACACCTGCGGCCCTTCGCCGAGCAGCCGGGCGATCACCCGTCGCTCGCCGTCGCGGAAATAGGCCTCGCCGTGTTCGGTGAAGATCTCCGGGATCGTCTGCGCCGCGGCCCGCTCGATCTCATTGTCGGCATCGATGAAACGCAGGCCGAGCCGCGTGGCAAGACGTTTGCCGATGGTGGTCTTGCCCGCTCCCATCATGCCGACGAGCACGATCGAGCCCCGGCCCAGTCCGGCAATAATCCGGGCGAGCCGCTCGTCCTCGGGCCGGGCCTTGTCCACCTGCATGTCTCGCTCGGCCTTTCCCCTTCCGCCAGCCGCGGTCCCGCCGCCGGATCCTGAGCCGGCGCGAGCGGATCGCTTTGACCTGATAGCCCGGCTTTCGTCAAGGGCAGGGCGCGGGCAACCGGCGAATCCGCGCCCATTTGCACGACGGGGGCGCAGACCCAGCGCTCGCAGAGCCGCCAGCAAGGAGTTGGTGAACGCGCGTTTAGGCTGTTCCCTGTCGCCACCGATCCGCCTATATGTTGACCGGGGCTTTGCAGGCCGCTGCGCCGACAGGCGCCGCCGAGGCCGGGTCGGGTAACCGGCCCCGAGCTCCGGTCGCGGTGGACATCAGGCGGGTGGATCCCATGCCGACGCTCTTCAGGTTTCTTCTGTCCCTCGCCGTTCTGTCCGGGATCGTCGTCGGCTCGATGTATTCGCTGGCCACTTTCGTGCAACCGAAGCCGCGCGAGATCACCATTCGCGTGCCGCAGGACCGTTTCCTGCCGCAGCAGCAGCCGCAATAGCCGCCCCCGGTGGCTCCCATGCGCGGCACCCGCCACATCGAGACCTTTCTGGAAATGCTCGTCGCCGAACGCGGCGCCGCAGACAACACGATCGAGTCGTACAATCGCGATCTGGAGGATTTCGCCCATTTCATCGGCAGCCGCGGTGGCGACGTCGCTTCCGCCTCGACCGAAGACATCTCTCGCTATATCGGCGACCTGAAGGCACGCGGTTTCGCCGCTTCGAGCCAAGCCCGGCGGCTTTCCGCGCTTCGCCAGTTCCACAAGTTTCTCTACAGCGAGGGGGTCAGGGCCGACGATCCGACTGGGCCGGTCGATTCGCCAAAGAAGCCGGCGCATCTGCCGAAGATCCTGTCGGAGGAAGAGGTCGACCGGCTGATCGAGACGGCGCGGGCGATGGCCTCAGGCCCGTTCGATAGCGAGGAGGAGCAGCTCCGAACGCTCAGAATCTATACTCTCGTCGAAGTCGCCTACGCGACCGGCCTGCGCGTCTCCGAACTGGTGTCGCTGCCGGCATCCGCGCTCAGGGGCGACCTTCCCGTGATCATGGTCACCGGCAAGGGCAACAAGGAACGCATGGTGCCTCTGTCCGACCGGGCGCGGGCCGCCATGGCCGCCTATCTGGCGGCACGGCGGACAGTTGGGCAGGCGGTCGACAGCAACTGGCTGTTCGCCTCCTACGGCTCGAGCGGCCATTTCACCCGGCAGGCGCTCGGGCGCGACCTGAAGGCGCTCGCCGTCGCCGCCGCGATCGATCCGAAACGACTGTCGCCGCATGTTCTGCGCCATGCCTTCGCCAGCCATATCCTGCAGCGCGGAGCAGATCTCCGGATCGTGCAGGAACTGCTCGGCCACGCCGACATATCCACGACACAAATCTACACCCACGTCCTGGAAGAACGACTGCGCGTCATGGTCGCCAGCCATCACCCGCTCGCCGGAAGCTGAGCCGCTGGTGCGACGGACGGCCATTGACCATGACGACGGCGCGTCTTCCGCCCGACCACGTCTCGCCTTGACATTTTCGTGCGTGCGTGGCGGAACTCGCGCCGCGCCCGCTGTCGCAACGATGCCCGGGCGGCCGAGAGCGGATACGAATGCGCAGTTACCTTGAATTCGAAAAGCCCGTTGCCGACCTTGAAGGTCAGATCCAGGAGCTGCGCGCTCTGGGGGAAAAGGGCGAGGCGGTCGACGTCCAGGAAGAGGTCGCCAAGCTCGAGGCGAAGGCGGCCCAGGCGCTTCTCGAACTCTATCAGAAGCTCACCCCTTGGCAGAAGACGCTGGTCGCCCGCCATCCTGACCGGCCGCATTGCCTCGACTATATCGCTGCACTGATCGAAGACTTCACTCCGCTCGCCGGCGATCGTGCCTTCGGCGACGATCCGGCGATCGTCGCCGGGCTCGGCCGCTTCCGCGGGCAGGCGATCGCCATCATCGGCAACGAGAAGGGTTCCGACACCAAGAGCCGGCTGAAGCACAATTTCGGCATGGCCCGCCCCGAAGGCTACCGCAAGGCCGTCCGCGTGATGGAACTCGCCGACCGCTTCGGCATGCCGGTCCTGAGCCTTGTCGACACCGCCGGCGCCTTTCCGGGCATCGACGCCGAGGAACGCGGCCAGGCCGAGGCGATTGCCCGCTCGACCGACGCCTGCTTGGGCCTCGGCGTCCCCAACGTTGCCGTCATCATCGGCGAGGGCGGCTCGGGCGGAGCCATCGCCATCGCTACCACCAACCGGGTCCTGATGCTGGAACACGCCATCTACAGCGTGATCTCGCCGGAAGGTGCCGCCTCGATCTTGTGGCGTGATTCGGCTCGCGCCCTTGACGCGGCGACCAACATGAAGATCACCGCGCAAGATCTGCTGCGCTTCAAGGTGATCGACCAGATCGTGCCGGAGCCCCTGGGCGGCGCTCATCGCTCGCCCGAGGAAGTGATGGCATCGACCGGGCTGGCAGTCGAAAAGGCGCTTGCCGACCTCTCCAGCCTCACGCCGGAGGAAATCCGCCGGCAGCGGCGGGACAAGTTCCTGGCCATCGGCCGTACCCTCTGATCGACGGGCAGCGGCGCCGGCCCGATCGCCGCGTTGCCCCGGCCGGAACCTTCGCCGGAAACGATCCGTTAACTACGCCAAACGATTGGGAAGACGACCGGGCGCTTGGGCCTCCGCGGCCAAGGTTTTGCCAAATCAATCGAAT
This sequence comes from Ancalomicrobiaceae bacterium, assembly GCA_031291575.1. Lineage (GTDB taxonomy): Bacteria > Pseudomonadota > Alphaproteobacteria > Rhizobiales > Ancalomicrobiaceae > CAIYYN01. The sequence goes on along the minus strand of JARLIT010000213.1, from coordinate 4,098 downwards.
TGGGATAGTCTTCGAAGCGCGCGGCAAACTCAGGGCATGGGTGGTGAGCGGCGTATTCGTAGCAACGCGGCGCCAGAGTTGGTAAACAAGGCGTTGTGACAACAGCCGGGGCGGGTCAACCGCCCCATGTGGGCGCGACAGGGGCCATGGCCCGGTGGCGGCTTGACCACAGCGAATCGAGCGCAGGCGCTCCAGGATGGCCACGAGATGAAGCTCAAGGCAGTACTCCTACTAGCGACCGCATTGGCGATGCCGCTGGGCCTCACGGCCTGCAACGAAGACGGCGTCGGCGGGCTGGTGACCGGACTGAAGTCGCAGGCGCCGTTGCGTCCCGACTTGCTGAAGACGATGGACGAGAAGGGCATGCGCAAAGAGGATCCGATCCTCATCCGTGCCTTCAAGGAAGACAATGCGCTCGAAGTGTGGAAGCGCGACAAGACCGGACGCTTCGCGCTGCTGAGGTCATATCAGATGTGCGCCTGGGGCGGCACCATCGGGCCGAAGATCCGCGAAGGCGACAAGATGACGCCGGAAGGGTTCTATTCGATTACTCCGTCGCGCCTCAATCCGAACTCGCAATTCTATCTCGGCATGGACGTCGGCTATCCCAATGCGTTCGATCGGGCGCTCGGACGCACCGGCGCGGCGGTGATGGTGCACGGCAACTGCACGGCGTCTGCCGGCTGCTTCGTCGTCACTGACTATCAGGTCGAGGAAATCTATGCGCTCGCCCGCGAGGCCCTGAACGCCGGCCAGCGCGAGATCCAGGTGCAGACCTATCCCTTCCACCTGACTGCCATCAATCTCGCCAAGCATCGGCGCAACCCGAACATCGCCTTCTGGCGCAGCATCAAGGAAGGCTACGACCACTTCGAGTTGACCCACCTGGAGCCGAAGGTCGACGTCTGCGACAAGCACTACGTGTTCGACGCGAAGCCCACGTCGTCCGACTCCAGCATGTTCAATGCGGCTGGCGCCTGTCCTGCCTATGCGGTCGCCGATTCGATCGCCGCCGATGCGAAGGCCAAGCAGGCCGCCGACGACGCCGAATTCAAGATGCTCGTCGCCGAGATGGACGCCAAGGAGAAAGCCGACGCCGACGCGGTGCTGATGGCCAAGCTGGAGGCCGCCAAGCCGAAGAAACCGCAGCCGAATGTGATTGCCTCGATCTTCGGCACTCCGGCAACGCCGGCCGAAGCCCAGCCGACGGCAACGGTCGGTACCCCGATCAACGTGCCGATCCCGCGCGCCTCGCCGCGTGCACCGCAGGTCGTCGCCTCCGCCACCGAGCAGCCCGCCCCACAACATGAGAGCGGCAATCTGTTGGGCAGCTTCTTCAGTTTCGCCCAACCGGCGCAGCAGCAGCCCGAGTCCGCGGCCCAACCCGTTGCGCAGACGGTCGCTGCCCAACCCGCTACGCAGACGGTCGCGGCGCAACCCGCTGTGCAGACGGTCACGGCCCGTCCGACCACGACCACGACGACCGCCAGCATCCGCCCGCAGCCGACCCCTGCGGTGCAGACGGCGACCGTCCCGGCCCCTGCTCCAGTGAAGCAGGCACCGCCGGCCGATGTCCCGTGGTGGCAGAAGCTCAATCCCTTCGGCGGCTGATCGCGCTCGCCGATCGTTAGAGCCCTGAGTTCATTGACGGACAAGGCCGGCACGATAACACGTGGCGGCCTTTTGTCGTGTCCGTGTCGTGGTCTGGCGGCATCAAGACGTGTTGCATCCGGCTCATCCCGCCTAAGGCTCGGACAGCAGCAGGGAGACCACGATGCTCGTGCAAAAGCTCAGATTGCAGAAAGGTTGGACCCAGGAACAACTCGCCCTGGTCTCGGGCGTATCGTCCCGGACCGTCCAACGGATCGAGCGCGGCGAACCCGCCAGCGCCGAAACATTGAAATCCCTGGCTGCCGTCTTCGAAGTGGATTTCCAATCGTTGAAGGAGCCGAACATGGAACCCGAACAGCAGCCAGATGCCGCGCCAAAGCCGGCGCCCACCACTCCCGAACCCGACCGGCGGCAGAGCGCCGCCGTCGAGGAAATGCTCGCCTTCCAGCAGGTGCGGCGGCTGCGGGGGTTCTACTCCCACGCCGTAACCTACGTGGTGGTGATCGCCTTCCTCGCCTGCCTCAATCTGTACTCCTCCCCGCACACGCTTTGGGTGATTTACGCCGCGCTCGGCTGGGGCGTCGGTCTCGCGCTGCACGGCTTCCGGGTGTTCGGCGGCGGCTTCCTGTGGGGGCCGGCCTGGGAGAAGCGGCAGGCGGAGAAGATCCTCGGCCGGCCGCTGTGAACGGCGCCGCGGCGACTGCCCGACGCGGTTGGCTCTTCTGATTGCTCCTCGGCTCGTCTAAAGGAAAGCGGGCGCCGCGCCCGACCGGGACGACTTCCCACCCCGGCGGGCGCCGTTGCGGCGAGGGCAATCGATGCTTGCGGAAGTCATCTCCTGGCTGGTCACGCCCTGCCGCCTCGATCACCGGCGGCTCGGCTATCTCGGCGCAGCCATCTCGCTATGGGCGCGCGGCAGCCGCTGCCGCGCCACCTGGCAGCCGCACGAGGCTAAGGCGCACGCCGCCATCCTTGCGGCCGCCGATGATCTCACCCAGCGGCGGACCTGCGTCGTGCTCGGCTCGGGGCTCTTGCGCGACGTGCCGTTGAAAGACCTCGCAAGCCGGTTCGAATCGGTGTTACTCGTCGACGTGGTGCACCTCTGGCCGGCGCGGCTCAGAGCGCTGAGGTTTAAGAACGTCCGCCTCCTCGAGTTGGATCTGACCGGCTCGACCGACTTCCTGCTGAACCGTGCCACCGGCTTTGCCGACCCGCTCATCCGGTTGCGGCAGGACACGTCGATCGATCTCGTCGTCTCGGCCACCTGCCTCACCCAATTGCCGCTCGGGCCGGAGGCGGTCATCGCGCGCCGGGGCCGGCCGACGCACTGGCCGGCGGACGCGGGACGACGCATCGTTCAAGCCCATCTCGACGGCATCTGCCGCCTCCCTGGGCGGATTTGCCTGATCACCGACACCGAAGTGATCACCCGCAACCGGGCCGGTGAGGTCACCGAGCGGGAGGACCTGCTCGAGGGCTTGAGTCTGCCGCCACCCGACCGGACCTGGCAGTGGACGGTTGCACCGTTTGGCGAATACGCCCCCGACGAGGAACTGGTGCATCCGGTTCATGCCTATCTTGATTTTCGCCGCAGGCATTGAAGCCGGGGCACCAAGCGCGATATCAGCAGACAATTGCGCCCGGCGGCCGGCCGGAGCGACTGCGTGAGGGTGGCCGATCTTGGCCCCTGAGTTGCATTGGTTTGGCCGATGCAGCCGATCGGAGGGCCGTGCCAGCGGCCATCGGACGGCGTCCGGCATCGTCGGGACTACCGGCGAGGCCACATGGCGGCCGGGGTGCCGGCTGAGGCGATGGATGAGGAACAACCCAATGCGCAGAAGGCGCGCTTCATGAACAGACCGATCGAACCGATCACTGCCACTCGCCCCGATGCGCCTTTCGTCGACGAATTGCGCCAGCGTTTGTCCGCCTTCGACGAGCGCATGACGGACGAGCCGAAATTCAATCCGATCGCCCACCTCGCTTATCATCTGTCGCGCGATCTGGAGGCCGGGCGGCTCAGGCGCGAGCATCTGGCCGAGCTTGCCGGCGCCCTCGCCAAGGAGAGCCTGGCGGCGCGGGCGAAAGCCCTGTCCGCACACGTCGGACCAGTCGACGTCGAGGAGAACCGTGCACGCCTGCGCCAGGCGGTCGAACGGCTGGTGGCGCGCGCGGGAAGCGAGGAGGAGATGCTCACCCTCCTCTCCCGCCGGGCGCTCGGCATCATCTTCACGGCGCACCCGACCTTCCTGTTGTCGTCGGCCCTGCGGCACGCCCTCGCCGAAGCCGCGCTCGGAAAAGAGGTTGGCGACTGGCCGTTGCCGGTCGGCCCGGACAAGCGCATCGCGCTCTCCGACGAGCACGACGCCGCCATGGAGGCGCTCGACCATGCCAAGGGTGCGCTCGGCGAATTCGCCGCAATCGCAGCCGACGTCCTGCGCGCCAAGGGGGTCAAGTCCTGGCGTTCGGCCCGCATCACCTATTGCG
>JARLIT010000212.1 GCA_031291575.1 Ancalomicrobiaceae bacterium | reverse complement strand
GTTTCGTCGTCATCAATCTGGCGGTCGACCTGATCATGCCGATCCTCGATCCGCGCCTCAGGCGACAGGTGGAGGCCGGGACATGAGCAGTTTCGAGACGGTCGAGCCCACTTTGGCCGACGAGCAGCAGGCAATTGCCGGACATCGGTCTGTCCGTGCCCTGCGCACGGTCCTGGCGCGGCTCGAATTGAGCCTCGTCATCGCCTGGGCGACGATCGCCATCGCCGTTGCCTTCGCGCTCGTGCCCTTCGCCTTCACCCGCTACAGCGCGGTCGATGGCTTGGCGGCCGAACGCCGCATGGCTCCCGGCATCGTGCACTGGCTCGGCACCGATGAACTCGGCCGCGACCTCTACGCCCGCATCGTCTACGGCTCGGTGCAAACGCTGTCCGGCGCGCTGATCGCCGTCGGCGTCGGCCTCGTTGTCGGCACCTTCCTCGGCGTCGTTGCCGGCTCGTCCCGACGGCGCCTCGACGATGCGATCATGCGCCTTGTCGATGTACTCCTCGCGCTGCCGCCGCTGCTGTTGTCGCTCAGCATCATCATCCTCCTCGGCTTCGGCACGGTTCATGCGGCCATCGCCGTCGGCGTCACCTCGATTGCCCGCTTTGCCCGGCTTTCACGCGCCGAAGTGGTCCGCGTCCGGCGCAGCGACTACGTCGAGGCGGCCTTCGGCAGCGGCGGCACCTTCTTCGCTGTGTTGTGGCGGCACGTGCTGCCGAACTCGTTGACTTCGGTCGTCGGCCTGGCAGCGCTGCAATTCGGCAGCGCGATTCTGCTGATCTCGACGCTCGGCTTTCTCGGGTTCGGCGCACCGCCGCCGACGCCCGAATGGGGCCTGTTGATCTCCGAAGGCCGCAAGTACATCTCGACCGCGTGGTGGATGACGACATTCCCCGGCATCGCCGTGGTCATGGTGGTGCTCGCCGCCAATCGCATCAGCCGTGCCCTGCACGGGAGGACGTCATGAGCGATCAACCCGCGCCGGCGCCGCTCCTGGATATTGCCGACCTCATCGTCTCTTATGCCGACCACAGCGCTCGACGCACCGTGGTGCATGGCGTTTCGCTCATCGTCAAACCGGGCGAAGTCGTCGCGCTGGTCGGCGAATCCGGCTCCGGCAAAACGACGATCGCACAAAGCGTCATCGGCCTCTTGCCCGCCAATGGCCGTATCGAGACCGGCCGCATCCGGCTGAACGGCACCGATATCACGCGCTGGTCCGAACGCCGGCTCGACACCATTCGCGGCAGCCAGATCAGCCTCATCCCGCAGGATCCCGGCTCGTCGCTCAACCCGGTGATGACCATCGGCGCCCAGGTCGGCGAGATCTTCCGCCTGCACGGCGAGCGGGACGAGCGGACGATCCGGGCGCGCGTGATCGAACTCCTTGGCCATGTCGGCCTGTCCGACCCGGCCTTGCGCGCCGCGCAGTATCCGCATGAACTGTCGGGCGGCATGAAGCAGCGCGTGCTGATCGCCATCGCCGTGGCGCTGAAGCCGCAATTGATCATCGCCGACGAGCCCACCAGCGCGCTCGACGTGACGGTACAGCGGCGGATCCTCGACCTGATCGACGATCTCAGGCGCGAGACCGGCACGGCGCTGCTGCTCGTCACCCACGATCTCGGCATCGCCGCCGATCGCGCTGACCGGCTGATCGTGCTGCAGCACGGCCATATCCAGGAAACCGGGGCGACTGGCGCGGTGCTGGCGCGACCCGCGAGCCCCTATACCGCGCGGCTCATCGCCGACGCACCGGCCCTCTCCGGCACGATGCCGGCCCGCCCGCAGCCGACGACGGCGGTGGCTGCGGATTCGCCCGGCGCGGCGAGTGATCTTGTCGTGGTCGAGCGGCTCGTCCGGGACTTTCCGTTGCGCTCCGGCGAGACGCTCAGGGCGGTGGATGATGTGTCGTTCCGCATCGCCGCCGGCACCACCCACGCCATCGTCGGCGAATCCGGCTCCGGCAAGACCACCACGATCCGCATCGTCGTCGGCTTCGAACGCCCGACCGCTGGCCGGGTCGTCGTCGACGGCATCGACGTATCCACGCTGAAGGGCGAGGATCTCAGGCGCTTCCGTAAGTCGATCCAGCTCGTCTACCAGAACCCGTTTTCCTCGCTCGACCCGAAGCAAGACGTCTTCACCATCATCGAGGAACCGCTCCTGAACTTCGAGCCGCTGGCAAAACCTGTTCGGAGGGAGCGCGTGCACGATATTCTTGATCGCGTGCATCTGCCCCGAACCGTACTCGGCCGGTTGCCGCAAGCATTGTCCGGCGGCCAACGGCAGCGCGTGGCGATCGCGCGGGCTCTCATCCTGTCACCCAAAGTGCTGGTGCTGGACGAGGCCGTCTCGGCGCTCGATGTCTCGGTGCAGGCGCAAATCCTGGCACTGTTGAACGAATTACAGCGGGAACTGGGCCTGACCTATCTGTTCGTCTCGCACGATCTGGCGGTCGTCCGGCAGATCGCCGACACGGTTTCGGTGATGAAGGACGGCCGGCTGATCGAGAGCGGCGCCATCGAACACGTCTTCCACTGCCCGGTCGACGCTTACACCCGCGATCTGCTGGCTGCCATCCCCGGCCAGGGAAACGGCGCCAGCCCGCCATGACCACGCACAGTCCAGGACAAACCATGACAGTCAAACGCCTCGGCTTTTTCACCCGCCTTCTGGACGACGCCTCCGCCGGCGAGCGCTATCGCTTGGCGGCCGAGCAGATCATCCATGCCGAAGCACAGGGCTTCGACAGCGCCTGGGTCGCCCAGCACCATTTCCACGAACAGGAAGGCGGCCTGCCGTCGCCGTTTCCGTTTCTAAGCTACGTGGCGGCACTGACATCGCGCATCCGCCTCGGCCTCGGCGTCATCACGCTGCCGATGGAACATCCGATCCGCGTCGCCGAAGATGCGGTGGTGACCGACCTCCTGTCAGGCGGTCGGCTCGAGGTCGGTTTCGGCACCGGCGCGACGCCGGCATCCTACGAGGCCTTCGGCTTTCAGGCGGAAGAGCGCCACAGGGTCTACGCCGAATACCTGAAGGTGGTGCTCGACGCCTGGCGCGGTACGGCGCTCGGGCACGACGAGAACCGGCTCTACCCGTCCGGTAGCCATCTGATCGACCGCGCCTGGCAGGCGACATTCTCGGTCTCCGGCGGCGAACGTGCCGGCCGGGCCGGCGATGGCCTGATGCTGTCGCGCACCCAGCCGCGTTCCCCCGACCGGCCGCAGGCGACGTTGTCGGAGCTGCAGGAGCCGATCATCGACCGCTATCTGGAAACGCTGCCGCCCGGCCGGCAACCGCGCATTCTCGGGTCGCGCAGCCTGTTCGTCGTCGACAGCCGGCGCGAAGCCCTGCACTATGCCGAGATTGGCCTCAATCACGCCGCCGACCGGTTCGAGGCCAACGGCCACCGCTTCGCCGGCCGCAGCCTGGAAGACCTGATCCGGGGCATGGACGTGCACGTCGGCACCCCCGACGAGGTGATCGAATCGCTTGCCGCGGATACGGCGCTGGCACGCTCGACCGACATCGTCTTCCAGGTGCATTCGGTCGATCCACCGCATCCCCTGATCCTGCGTTCGATCGAGTTGACGGCCGAAAAGGTGGCCCCCGCCCTCGGCTGGTCGGGCCGCAACCGTCCTGCAGTCGCCGCCGAAAAGCGCATCGCATCGGCCCGATGACCGACCGACAGCCACAACGGAGCCGCATGTGATGACAGTGTCCCCCGACGTCATCGACCATCTGGTCGGCATCGAGCCCGGCTCGACCCTCGACGCGCTGCGGCGATCACGACCCGCCACCCGCGACAGCGTGCAAAGGAGCTTTCTTGCCCTGTTTCAGCCGGACGAAGCCGGAGACGTTGGGCTCACCGACCGTCTGACCGTCGCCGCCTTCGTCGCCGGCTTGCACAAGGTGGATATTGTCACCGCCTTCTACATCGAAGCGCTCGCCGGGCGGGACAAGGCATTGGCCATGGCGGTGGCAGGCGAGATCGAGGCTGCGGCCGGCTCGGGGCCCTACGGCTCCTATCCGGTCGGCCCTCTGAGCACCGAGGACCTGCCGGGACCAACATTCCGCGTCGACGCGGCGGCGCGAGCACGCTTCGGCGAGCGGCAGGCAGCAGCGCTTGGGCACGCGCACCTCCTTGTCCTCCACCCGCGCGATGCCGGAAGCGCCGCCTTGCAGGCGCTCATCGATGCCGGCTGGACGAGCGACGCCGTCGTCACCCTGTCGCAACTCGTCGCCTTTCTGAGTTTCCAGATCCGGGTCGTCGCCGGCCTGCAGGCGCTCGCCGGCGTTGCGGTGACCGGGGCAGGCGCGACGATCGAAACTACGCTCTAGCCATTGGATGGAGCCGTGATCTTGTTTTCGGATGCGATCGCTGAAGCGGTCCCACCCGGAGGCGTCCAACACGCCGCGTAAAGGATCCGTGCCATGACCGAAGCCGTATTGCCCCATTCGGACAATCGTCCGCCCAATCGCTTCACCCAGGCAGCGATCGGCTGGCTGCCGTGGCTGGAACCTGTGGCGGAGGATGCGCTGAGCGAACGCCAGCGCGACGGGCTGATCGATGCCGCGCGGGCGAAGTCTCCGTATTTCCGCCTGTTGGCGCGCGATCCGGAGATCCTCGCCGCCCGCACGCTGACCGACAAGGACATTTTCTACAATACGGCGTCGGGCCTGCCGCGGGCGGAGCGTGAACTGGCGGCCGCCGCGACGTCGCGCTTCAACGGCTGCATCTTTTGCGCTTCGGTGCACGCGCGCTTCGCCACGACCCATTCCAAGCGCGGCGAAGATGTCCAGCGGCTGCTCGACGACGGCGTCGGCGCCGATCTGGGCGAGCGCTGGAATGCGATTGTGGCGGCCTCGGTGGCGCTGACGCGCACGCCGGTCGCCTTCGGCGCGGCAGACATCGACGCCCTGCGTTCGGCCGGCCTGACCGACGCAGACATCGC
>JARLIT010000211.1 GCA_031291575.1 Ancalomicrobiaceae bacterium | reverse complement strand
GTGAGGCCCGCCGATCCAGCGACCTTCCGGCGTTCCGGACCGGCCGATTTCTCCGGCCTGGATCGGCTTGAGGCGTTCCGACGGATGCATGCCCGGCTCAGCGCCGAATATGCCTTCACCGACTGGAAGCACATCGACTGGCCGGTGCTGATCGCCCGCAGTCTGCCGGCGGTCGAACGTGCCGCTCGCGACGGCGATCCGAAGGCCTTTCGGGCGGCGTTACGCGCCTATGTCTCGGGGATTGACGACGGTCACGTCAACCTGCCGCGCAACGACGCGGTGGCGCCGCTCGATGACGCGCTGCTGGAGGAGCGCTCGGGCGCGACCTTCGGGCTCGATCTTGTCGGCCTTGACGACGGCAGGGTGATCGTCGTGCGGACCACGCCCGACCGTCCCGCGGCACGCGCCGGAGTGCCGGTCGGCGCCGAGATCCTGCGTTGGAACGACCGGCGGATTGCCGATGCCGTCGCCGCCGTCGATCTCGGCTCCCTGGTCGCCGCTGCCCGCGTTGCCACCGACGACCATCGGCGGCTCGAACGCCTGCGGCTCATCGGTCGGGCGCCGCTCGGCACCGCCATCGAGATCGATCTGCGCGGACCGGGGACGACCGTAGAGCAGCGGGTCCGCCTGACGGCCGAGAGCGACGGACCGCAGGCACTCGCCGGTCTCGCCCCACACCTCGACCCCAACGAACAGGCGATCACCGTTCGGCAGATCGGCAAGCACGGCTACATTCGACTCACCGCACTTGCCGATCTTTCCAATCTTGGCGCCTGGCCCGAGGCGATCTGGACCGCCTACTCGACGGCGCTACGCGATTTTGCCGCCGCGGATGTCCATGGCCTGGTGCTCGATATCCGCGGCAATCATGGCGGCTGGGACCTGTTGGCGATGCGGATTTGCGGCACCCTGCGCCGCACGCCGGTGTTCTACGAGGCGACCGAGATCTACGATGCGGCAGCCGGTGGCCTCCGCCGCCTGACCGTCGACGACCGCAGCGGCGAAGTTGTTGAGGCGCTGACCGTCGAACCGGAGGAACCGGCCTTCAACGGCCCGGTGATCGCCCTGATCGACACGATGACGATCTCCAGTGGCGAGGGCTTGGCGCACTGCGTCGTCGGCCGGCCAGGCGGCGAGACCCTCGGGCATTACGCCACCCGCGGCTCCTTCGGTCTTGCCGGCGGCGAGATCCGGCTGCCGGATGGCAACGTCGTCCATTATCCGGATGGGCGTGCCGTCGATGCGGCGGGCGCCGTGCTGATCGACAGCCGCGACGGCGTCGGCGGCGTGGCCCCAAGCATCCGGATCCCGGTCACTGCCGAGACAGCGCTCGCCGAGGCGAAGGGTGAGGACGTCCTCCTGGCCGCGGCGTTGCGCCGGTTGGACGCCACGCCGCCATCGCCACCGTGAGCGTGGTGACCCCGTTCGTGGCTCTGATTTGCAGGAGATGATTTTCATGCCGTCGATTTGAGCGACAAGCCTATCTTGCTGGACGGCATCGATTTCCGGTTTTTGGCGCAACCTGCCAATGACCTGACGCGACTTTAATAAGAACCTAGCGCCTCAGCGAAAAAGGGCACTTGATCATGTGCAGGCAGCGGAAGGCAGCCTATAGGGTAGAAGGCTTTGTCGCCGGCCCGCTCAAGTCGCCGTTCGCCTTGCGGTGGGCAGGGTGTTGAGTTGACGGCCTTGTTCGGACCATCCATCTTTCAGACCAAGGAAGAAGCCAGATTGGCGACGACCATCGCCGATATAAACTTGGTGATCATACCCGTAGACAAGGCGCGAAATGCGCTGATCAAAATCAACCAGGAACTGCTGGACACTCTCAGCGCCACGCTGAAAACATACTCTGGCGCGGCCGAGATCCAGTAGGGAGGAATGATGCGACGTAAAGAAGACCCGGCTGGATATGCCTTCGACGTGCTGATGGATCTGGCACAGCAAGGCAATGAACTCGCCCGCGAGATCGTCAAGAGCCACCCCGATCACGGCGATGGCAAATGGTCGTGCGTGCTGTGCTGGAAGACATTCCAGCCCGTCTCGCGTGGCGGTGGCCTGTTCGTCCTGCCCATATGCCTCGAGTGCCAACCTGCCTTCCTTGCGTCGCTTTCAGAGCCCGTCCCGGTCGCCGAGCGGGCCGCGCCTGTTGTTGTCGCTCATACCGAGACGGTCGTCGGGCCCGACCCTGTCGCGGCCGACCATGCTGCGCTTGAAGAGCGAGTGCTCGCCGATGCTACCCAATCCCCAGTTGTCGGGTTGCGGCGCAGGGGACGCCCAAGAAAGATCGCACCGGTCGCGTCTCCCGCGGCTCGCGTGGACGTTCCCGGCCCCGAGAAGCAGGAGTTGCCCAAGGTCGTGCAACCGGGTGCAGTCGGGTCGCCCGAGTGGCGGGCCAAGATGGCGCGGTTCATGCCGAAAGGATCATGGGAATGAAGGTAGCCGGAAAGGGCGTCATCTGCGCTACAAGGTATCCGTTCCGGGTCAAGACCACCTTTGGGTTGGCGCCCCCGAGAGGCTGAGGCGAGCGAACCGAACCGCATTCGCGCGGACGCCCGAGGGTCCCGGAAAAGGGAAAGGGCCTCTCAACTGCGCCAGCTTAGGCATGGGCTCTTTGGCTCAAGTGGCCGCTTATGGCGCGTTCGAGCCCTACGACAATGGCGCGTCGTGGCCCGAAGC
>JARLIT010000210.1 GCA_031291575.1 Ancalomicrobiaceae bacterium | reverse complement strand
TCCATCCGGCGACTGTCTTCCCGAGAATACGCTGCGCTTCTACATCCATTTCTCCGCCGCCATGCGGAGCGGTTCGTCGCAGGCCCATGTCAGCCTTGTCGGACCCGATGGACGATCCATCGAGGGGGCCTTTCTCCATCTGGTGACCGAGCTTTGGGATCCCGACATGCGCCGCCTGACTGTGCTGCTGCATCCGGGACGCATCAAACGCGGCGTTGGCGCCAATGTCGCTGTCGGCCCGGCACTGTTGGCCGGCCAGCGCTATTCCATCGTCGTCGGCAATGGCATGCTGGACGGCTCCGGTCGTCCCTTGCGGCAATCATTCCAAAAGTCGTTCATTGCCGCGCCGGCTGTACGGCGGCCAATCGATCCTCTGCAATGGACCGTCAGCTTGCCGGCTCCCGGAACCAGGCAGCCCTTGGTGCTGAGCTTTCCGAACTCGCTGGACCACGCGATCCTCTCGCATTCGTTGTGCGTCGTGGGCGGCACTGGAGAGCCGATGATCGGCACCGTCGATATCGACGCGTCCGATAGGCGATGGCGGTTCTTGCCGGACACCATCTGGCAGTCTGGACCGCATCAGGTTCTGATCGATCAAAGACTTGAAGATGTCTGCGGCAATACGATTTCGGCTGCCTTCGACATCGAAGGACAGGTCGGCGGGGCTCGGGCTCGTTCCCGGCATCCCTATGCGCTGCCGTTTCATCTCGGCTAGTTCGGATTGACCTTTGGGTGTCGTTCGTTTCCATCGGCCGCAAGTCTGACCTTATCGCCGCCGGGCCGCCGAGACGCCGAGCCGCTCCGCGATCAGGATCAAGTCGGCGACAGAACGCGCGCCCAGTTTTTCAATCACGCGCCGCTTGTGCACCTTCGCCGTCACCTCGGCAGTGCCGAGTTCGGCCGCGACCTGTTTGTTCAATAGCCCGCCGATGACAAGCGTGAGCACCTCGCGCTCGCGCGGGGTCAGCGTCTCGTACTGTTCTCTGAGGGAGACAAGATCGGCGCGGGACGACAGTGCTTCGGCATCCACATCGAGTGCCGAACGGACGGCTGTGAGCAGCACATCCGGATCGATCGGCTTGGTCAGGAACTCCATAGCGCCGGCACGCATTGCCCTGACCGTCATCGGGATGGTGCCATACCCCGTCATGAATATGACGGGGATGTCCTTGTGGATCTTGAGGAGTTGCTCCTGAACATCGAACCCGCTTTCATTTTCCAGTCGGACATCCAGAACGATGCACCCCGGCCGAAGCGCATCAAGCCGACTCATCAGTTCCACGGCGCTGCTATGCGCCTCGGCGTCCAATCCATCCGATGCACACAGCCGGACCAACGCCTCGCGAATGGCCGCATCGTCGTCGACGATGTGCACCACGGGCTGGTGGCTGACGTCCCGTTTGCTGTTCAAGACATTGCCTCGTCAATCTCCACCGCCACGAACTTGATCAGCAACTGAACCTGATGCTGCGATCGGCAGCGTCATCCGAAAGCGCGAACCAAGGCCCATTTCGGACTCGACCGAGAGCGTTCCCTTGTGCCGTTCCAGCATTGACCGGCAGATCGACAGACCGAGGCCCATGCCAGTCGTCTTCGTCGTGAAAAAGCTGTCGAAGATGTGCGGAAGGGTGTCATTGGCAATACCGTTGCCGGCGTCTTCAACGACAACTTCAACAGTTTCATTGTCCAGAACCGCGGAGCGAATCTTGACCACCCGCTGACGATCCTTCACCTCATCCATGGCTTCCAACCCGTTGAGAATGAGATTGTAGATGACCTGCTGAACTTGCACGGGGATACCACAGACCAAGGTGTCGCCGGCATGGAGGTCGGACAAGACCAGCGCGGAATGGGTGTCCGCGGCTGCGGCGCTGGCCGCGACCACTTCGGCAACGACTTCATCCAGTCTGAACGCCATGGAGGAAGTCGCGTTTGTCGTGCCAAGATCCTGCATGCCGCGCAGAACGCTGACCGCCCGCTTCGCGTCGTGGATCAGGCATGTCAGGCTCTCTCGCGCCATCGCGATATCCGGCACGGGTCGGCCGAGCCAGCGGCGGGCAGCACCCGCGTTGGCCGCGATCGAGGTCAGTGGCTGATTGAGATCGTGCGCGATCGAAGCCGCCAGTTCCCCCATCTCGGTGCGCTGGGAGACGCGGGACAAGGCCAGTTCGGTTCGCCTCAAAGTCTTCTCTGTTTCGCGCAGCTCGGAAACATCCATCAGGACTCCGATATAGTAGTCAGCCCCTTCCGGCCGCCCTCTCGAGCGGCACGAGACGACGGTTCCGTCTTCGCGAGCCAAGCGAAATTCGACCTCGAACGGCTCCTTCATCTGCGTTGCCTGCAGCATCTGGCGAAACAGGGGCTCCCGGTCTTCCGGGTGCATCCTGGCCAGAAATGCGTCCGTGGTGGCCGGGCGATCATTCGGCTGATAGCCGAGGAGCCGATAGAAATTGTCCGACCAATGATCCTCGCCGGTCTTCAGGTTCCAGCGGAAACTCCCGGTTCGGCTCAGTTCCTCGGTCAACTGCAGTTGGCGCTTGAGCTCCTGCTCGGCGACGTCGAACGTCCGGTTCGCTGCTTGGATTTCCGCCTTTTCATCGAGGATGTAGCGCTGCAACTGGGAAATCTGCCGGCCTGTTTCGCGTTCGTGCGCGTCCGGGCGCCGCGGGTCGGCCGCGAAGACTTCCGGCAGGGTGCCCGATTTCGAGACGACGTCCAGGATCCGCGCAACCTCTTGAGCTCGCCTCACTGCTGCGGCCTCGATCATGGCATTGACCAGCGGCCCGAGCGACGGTTCTGCCGGATCAAGGTGCTCTTTCCTCATCGCTTGAATCCCTCGCACGCGTGGCCGATCAATTCGATCAACTCGTCCTCGTCGAACGGCTTGCAGATGAAGCCAGTTGCTCCAGCACGCAGGGCCCTGCGTCGTGTTTCCTCGTCACATTGCGCGGTTAGAATAAATGCCGGGGTGTCGATCCGACGTTCGCGCAGCAGCCGCACGAGATCGATGCCGTTCATCCCCTTCATTCGGACGTCGACAATCAGGCAATGGCTCCCGTCCCAGCCACTGGCGGCAACCAGGGACTCGCCACTGTTGAAGGTCGATGTCGAAAACCCGGCCGATTGCAGAAGATTTGCCAGACTTAGGCGCACATCGTCATCGTCGTCGACGATCACGACACGGTCGGTAATTTCGGCCTCGCTGGACGTATCTCGAGCTTCTGTCATAGAAAAAAGCATCACATGAACCGGAATCGCTCGATATTGACTCTTTGGATAATGGTAGGCGCCCCAACTCAGCCTTTTGGCGCTGCACAGACCACGCGTTATACTCCCGGTTAATATCTGCTTCGATAATTTCGCCGCTTCAACGGCACGAGTAGGATCATGACCATCGAAAAGGAGGTCACGATGCCAACTCCCGTTTCCACCGTGAATAACGTCGGCGCTGCAAGGGCCCCGCTTCCGATGCAGGTCCAGCAGTCTGCTTTGCCGGACCGCGCATCGACCGGCGATCTGGCCGCCGTGATCGACACGCTGCACACGGCTCTTCGCGCTAATCCGGAAATCAATACGGATCTGCTTTCGAAGGTCAGGACCCTCATCCGAAGCGCTCTTGATATTGCTGGCAGCACTTCGATCGATCGGAGTGGGATTATCCCGGCGACCGAGCGGAGTGCGGAATTCACCCCGGGCGGATTGCTGGCCTGGCAATGTCGGGCGGTCGAGAAACTGATGACCGACCGCCTTGGCGACAAGTTGAAGATCGAGGATATGGCTCGAGCGGTCAGGCTGAGCCCAAGCTATTTCACGCAGGCTTTCCGCACGACCTACGGCATGCCGCCCAAACGCTTCCTGATGCGCCTGCGGATCAGGGAAGCCCAGAAGTGCTTGCTGGCAAAGCAACCGCAGTTGTGTGACCTGGCTTTGCAATGCGGCTTCTCCGATCAGGCCCATTTTACCCGGGTATTCCATGACGTGGCCGGCGAAACGCCGAGGCGCTGGCTTGGCTTGCGCCTGCAGCAATCATCGCTGAACGCCCGAGCGACCGTCTGACGGATCATCGCGGCCTGGCATGTCCGTGTCGGGCTGCGCTGGAAGCCGCACGACAAACCGCCGTCCGTCGATGTCGCTCCCCTCCATCGTCAGCGTCCCGGAACAGCTTTCAGCAATTGTCCGGGACAGCCAGAGATCGGTGACTTCGGCGCTGCTTCCGGCAACGTCCGCGGAGTCTGCCGATAGATCGAAGACGCCGCACGCCTCGTCAGATGCGTCGAACGCAACCAACAGCGCCACATGGCCGCCTGTATCAGCCGCCGTTGAGGCCGAAACACGTGTTTCGCCGTCGGGTCCGGTTCTGGCCACCCGAAAGGCCGATGTCGCCAGGGACAGGAAAAGCTGCTGGATTTGCGATCGATCGCCGAGAACCTGGCGATCGCCACAGCCGAGGCTCCAGTCGAAGCTAATTCCACGCGTCTCGGCTTCGCTGACAGCGATTGGGATCACATCGCTGATCGCCGGATCGACCGGCACCGGACTGGCTTGCGGAATCGCCCGGCTCGCCAGCGATCGGAGAATGCCGATATATTTGCTGACCCTTTCACCGGAACGATTGATCGAGGCGAGGCTTTCCCTGACGTCTTCCCGGTGTTGCGGAGCGCGATCGAGCCAGCGTAATGCCGCAGCCGCACTGGCAACGATCGCAGTCAACGGCTGGCTGATGCCAAGAATGAGCGAGGAGGCGAGCTCATTCAGTGTGGAGAGCCGCAGCATCCTTGCCAGTTCGGCCTGCACGGCGCGGGTTCTTTCGACCGCGGCACGCCTGTCGGTCAAGTCGACATTGGTGCCGATAAAGTCGCCATCCGGCTCTTCATTCGCCGGACGAAAGGACGTCATGACATAGCGGACGACGCCATCCGGATGGCGCGTCCGATAGTGCGTGGTCCGAGCGGTCCGATGGCGAAATGACTCGCCGATCTCATGCAGCAGCCGGTCGCGATCATCCTCGTGGATGCCACTGCGGAAGACATCGAGCGTCAGCTTCGTTGTGAGCGGATCGAGGCCGTAGAATCGGAAGATCTCCTCGGACCACCAATTCGAATGTGTCACGAGGTTGAAGCGGTAGTTGCCGGTCCGCCCCAATTCGTGCGCGACCGCGAGGGAAGCCCGGGTCGCCTGCAACAGTGCCTCCCGCTGGCGCAGATCGGTGCGGGCCGCTTCGACTTCGGCGAGCCCGTAGGATGTTTCGAGAATCTCTGCGGCGTGGCGGGCCACGATCTCGCGGACCGGGATGAGAGCGGCCGAGGACAAGGGGATCGAGGCCGCTGACCGCAAGACGATTGTGCAGCTCGCGGCACCCGCCATCCGCGTCAGTTCAAATGGGGTCGCGCAAAGGGTTCCCGCAACAGCCCGTTCGAGCGGCACTTGAGCAGCGGCTGGCGCCGCGGCAAACGGAAAGACCGTTTCGACACGCTTCGAACCGTGACGATGGATGTGCAGTTCAGCCGTTTCCGCCGCGCACTCTTGCCCCAGAACCATGAGGAGTTGGTTCTCGACCGAGCCGAAATCGGCGGATGACCGAATGGCTGCCACGCGACTGAGTATTCGCTCAATCCAGCCCAGGCTCGCCTCGGCTCCCAGATGTTTCATCTCGATAGGCCTTGAGCTTCAAGCATGTCAGCTCCTGCTCCTGCGCTGCCAGGCGGCGGGGGGGATGCCGACGAATGACTTGAACACGCGGGTGAAGTGGCTTTGATCGGCGAAGCCGCAGCTGATTGCGATCTCTGCCAAGGTCGCTTCGGTATGCGCAAGCAATGACTTGGAGCGCTCCACGCGATAGCGCAGCAACCAGCGGTGCGGCGGATCACCGGTGGTGTTCTTGAACGCGCGCACAAAGTAGCTGACCGAGAGGCGGCATTGTGAGGCGAGCTCTTTCAAACACACGTCGGCGTCAAGCGACGATGACATGGCCTCGGTCGCGCGCCGAAACTGCCAAGGCGCGAGAGTGCCTTGCCGAGTGTGGGTCGGGCGCATGCCGCCGAACGCCTGAGCGAAATAGGTGTAGGCGCCCAACATGATTTGCTGGGCGTAGATCGAGCTTGCCTCATGGGCCCGCTCCAGCGCCGGGAGGAGCGCATTGCCCAGGTGCCACACCGTCTCATCCAGCACGCCACCCGGTTTGATATAGAGCTGATTGACGCTTGGTACACCGCGGTCTTCGCAGATCTCATCGAGTGCGGTCTTGGTCACGATGAAGATCAGATTGTCGAAGGGGCTAAGCAAATTCGCGCGTGGCTTTTCGAGATGGTTGACGATGCTTGTCGTGCGCGCCGCGTAGGAGCCGCGATGGATACATTTGCCGTCGATAAACAATTCCCGGTCTGGCTGTTCACGCAGTTGCAGCAGAACCGAGAAATAGGCTTCTGGCGGCCTCGGCTTTACGAGACCATGCCCCGGCGAATCTCTGCGGACACGCGACACCAGAAGCCGCGAGCTTTTGGGACCTGCGGTCAATAGTTGTGAGATCGCGTCTGCCTGAAATCTGCTGATAAACTTCTGGCTATAGGCAAGATCGGATTGCATGCCACTCCTCCGTCCAGCCTTCGCAAATCGCTCATTGTCTCTATCAGCCAATAGACCGACTCGCGGCTGGCGCCACCTGGCAGGTCGCTCGCCATATTAGTAACTCCACCTATTACATGTGTCTCCGACGTTCTGATCCTCTCTTGTCGAAAATTGCCGGTGATCAGACCGCGCAAAGGCCGGGGGAGTGCGGGATCGTAAAGGCCCGGTTCAGCGCGCGCTCTCTCGGCTGGAGACGCACCATGCGGTCATCGTTTCCTGCCGAGGCGCTTTGGCTGATCACTTCGGACGGGATCGTGCCGGAGAGGCGGACTGGAGGGTCATCGCACTGGTTTTCCGTCGAAAACCACGCCAGCCGAATCCGACTCGTAGTGGGAATGGCGTTTGACCCAACCGACGTACCCAGTCATACCGGCACACCGTTGACGGCGCGATTTACGCGCAGGCCGCACACGCCGGAAGCCCCTTCGGCAGCTCAATGCTGAAATGCGTGCCGCCCTCTGGCACAGACGTCATCAGGATCCTGTGCCTCCGGTCCGTTGTCTCAGCGATATGCGTCGTGCGAAAGGCGAAGCCAATGGGCCAGGTCAAGTCCGTCCTGTGGGCCAATCGCAGCCGTGCACGTTGACGGCGCCGAAGCAGCCATCACCTGCACGTCAGAACTCGGGCTGTTGAGAGCAGGGACCGATGGGCTTGAGGCAGCCGTTGGCCCGATGCTGTCGGCTAGGGGCGCGTTGCCGCGAGAGAGCCTGTCACCCTTGACGCCAGCAAGGGTGTCGCCCGGGCCATTTGTCGCGAGAAAGCCGTCCGCGGCCGAGGCAGCGGCGACGAGGACGATGAAGGTAATCGCGATGATCGTGAGTTTCAGCTTGCTCATGGGACACCTGCCCGCATCTGAGAAGGGTTGGTGACGCGACGGATAATCGCTTGTTCGTGTCCTGCGCCCATCGGCGCGCTATCCCGAATTAGCGTCTAGCCAGGACAGTCGTGATGGCGAATTCTGCAGCACTATTGGAGTAATATGCCCGCCGTCGCCAAATAGAGATTGAATGAACCGGGCACGAATTTGAATGGATTTGCTGGAAGGGCGGCCCCACTAGGCATGACGAGACACCGTGACTTCCGTTGCCTTCCAGGTGACAGTCAGGCAACGCGGGAGGAATCGGCAGACCTCATCGAGGAGGCTCCGATTGGCTGTATCGGCGGGGATCTCGATCCCGGCTTTCTCTGCGCCAATCGCGCGGCCATGGACGTATTAGGTCTTCGCCCCGACCAAGCCGGCACGACGTTCGGCGGCTGCCTGTCTCAGAACAGCGCCGGGACAATGTCCCGTGAGCATTTCATGCATCGCTGGCGCGTCGGCGGCATCAGGCCCGCATTGAAGCTGAGAATGACTGGAATGGTGAGCTTCGTGGCCTGCCTCGCGGACGCCGAGGGCAGGCCTGGACGGATCGTGCAAATGCGGAGCGTGCTTTTGCCCAGACGTCGGTTCGAGCCCTATGTCATCCGCTTGTGGCGAAGGCTCACGCCTTGGTCGACCATGCCGATGATGACTGCCCGCGCTTCCTGAAACGCGGGCCTCATCACCACGTCAGCTCTTCACGAACGCCAGCAGGTCGGGATTGATCACATCGGCGTTGACGGTGAGCATACCGTGCGGATAGCCCTTGTAGATCTTCAGGGTGCCGTTCTTCAGCAGCTTGACCGACAGCTTGGCGGAATCCTCGATCGGAACGATCTGGTCGTCGTCGCCATGCAGGACGAGCGTCGGCACCGTGATCTTCTTCAGGTCCTCGGTCTGGTCGGTCTCGGAAAATGCTTTGATGCCGTCGTAATGCGCCTTGGCGCTGCCCAGCATGCCCTGGCGCCACCAATTCTGGATCACTCCCGGCAGGACTTTCGCCTCGGGGCGGTTGAAGCCGTAGAACGGACCCGAAGCGAAATCGAGGAAGAATTGGGTCCGGTTGGCTGCGACTGCGGCGCGGATGCCGTCGAACACCTCGATCGGCGTGCCGCCCGGGTTGGAGGCGGTTTTCAGCATCAGCGGCGGAATGGCGCTGACCAGCACGGCCTTGGCGACGCGGCCTTGCGGTTCGCCAAACTTGGCGACGTAGCGGGCGACTTCGCCGCCGCCGGTCGAGTGGCCGATGTGGACCGCGTTCTTCAGGTTGAGATGTTCGAATACGGCCGCTGCGTCGGCGGCGTAGTGGTCGATGTCGTGACCATCGCTGACTTGCGCCGAGCGACCGTGTCCGCGCCGGTCATGCGCCACGACGCGATAGCCGTGCTGCAAGAAGAACAGCATCTGGGCATCCCAATCGTCGGAGGAGAGCGGCCAGCCGTGGTGGAACACGATAGGCTGGGCCTCCTTCGGGCCCCAGTCCTTGAAGAAGATGTCGACACCGTCCTTGGTGGTGACAAAGCTGCTGCTCATCGGGGTCACTCCTGTCAGTTTGGGTTGCTTGACCGATTGGGTCGCAAAGGCCGGGGTGACCAGTGCGATGGAAGCGGTTGCTCCGGCGATCAGCGTCTGCCGGCGCGAAAACGGCGCGGAAAATGCGTTGCTCATCTGGGTTGCTCCGGTCGTTTCAGTCGGTCCGGTCGATCCGGCTCCGACGGTCTGAACACATGCTCTGGACGTTCGGGAATGCTGGTCTTGTCGGCTGTGACTGCGGTTTGGACGCCGCACCTTGTCCTCAGCGCTTGCGTCTGACGGCGATCACGCCGTCTCAGGCGCGGGCGACGGTCTGCATCCGCCGGACAAGGTCGTGGCCGGCAACCAGCACGAAGCCGCCGACGAGCCCGAGATGTTCATAGAAGGTGTTGGCCGCCATGAAGCGCTCCTGCCCCATCGGCAATTCCCAATAGCGCGCGGCGATGAACGTCGCGGCGAGAGTGAAGGCGGCCAGCGCCAGCGCCGCGACCCAGCGGTAGAAGCCGGTGAGGATCAGAATCGAGGCGCCGAGTTCGAGCACGATCACCACAACCGCCAATGGGGCGGCGGGCGTGAGCCCGAAATGCTGCATTTCGCCGATGGCACTTTGAAAATCGAGCGTCTTGTCGATGCCGCCCTGCAAGTACGCGGCGCAGAGCCCGAGCAGTGCCAGGAATCGACCCCAATCGCCGCCGAGCACCTGTCCCGCGATCGGCGTCACCTTGCTATCCATCCAGTCGGTTGACATGATACGTTGCCCTTTGTTGGGAGGATGCGTTCCGGCGAGATCAGGCTCAGATCGCCCAGCAGGCACAGCCGAGCGCGCCCCAGAACGCCTTCGGATCGCTCACCGGCATATTGCTCGACCAGGCAGTCGCATGATTGTGTCCGTGGACATTGCACTGGTTCGCACAGCCGCAAGCCGATGAGAGTGCCCGCGTGGCGGTTTGCTGGCTCGGCTGCATCCAGGCCTGATCCGCTGTTGGTCCGAAATTGCGCACCGGAGACCAATCAGGCATCGCCGGCGGCGGCGGTGCCTCGTCAAATCGAGCGAAGTCGCCGACGCCATAAACGACTTTCCCGCCGACGATCGTCAGTTGCGACGTGATGTCTCTGATCTCGGCTTCAGGGCAGGCGAAAAAGTCGCGGTCCGGCACGATCAGGTCGGCAAACTGGCCGACTTTTATTCTCCCCTTCTTCCCGTCCTCGTCCGAAAACCAGGCTGCCTTCTCCGTCATCATGCGCAGTGCGGTCTCCCGGTCGAGGCGGTTGGCCGACGGGTAGATGCTGAGATCGCCAACCGTCTTGCCCGTCACAAGCCATGCCATCGCCACCCAGGGATTGTGCGACGAAACGCGCGTGGCATCGGTGCCGGCGGAGGTTTTGACCCCACTCGCCAGGATCTTGGCGATCGGCGGGGTATCTTCCGCCGCCTTCGCGCCATAGCGCTCTACAAAATACTCGCCCTGGTAGGCCATGCGGTGCTGCACGGCGATGCCGCCGCCAAGGGCCGCGACCCGGTCGATCGAGGCTTGCGAGATAGTTTCGGCGTGGTCGAATATCCAATTGAGTCCGCCGAGCGGAATGTCGCGGTTGACCTTTTCGAACACGTCGAGCGCGCGCGTGATTGTCTCGTCGTAGGTGGCATGAAGGCGCCACGGCCAACGGTTGGTGGCCAGAATTCGGACCACCTCCTCCAGATCGCCTTCGAGATCCGGCCCCATCTCGGGGCGCGGCTGGCGGAAGTCTTCGAAATCGGCCGCAGAAAAGACCAGCATCTCGCCGGCGCCGTTGTGGCGGAAGTAGTCGTCGCCGTCCTTGTAGTTGGTTGTCTTCGTCCAGTTGAGAAAATCGTCTTTCTCGCCCTTCGGTTTGGTGGTGAAGAGATTGTAGGCGATGCGCACGGTGAGCAGATTGTCGGCCGCAAGCTGACGCATCACCGCGTAGTCATCGGGAAAGTTGTGAAACCCGCCGCCGGCGTCGATCACCGAAGTGACGCCAAACCGGTTGAGGTCGCGCATGAAATGGCGGGTAGAATTGGCCTGGTATTCCACCGGTAGCTTCGGTCCCTTGGCGATGGTCGCGTAGAGGATGGTGGCGTTCGGCTTGGCCAGCAGCAGCCCTGTCGGATTGCCGTGCCGGTCGCGGACGATCTCTCCCCCAACCGGCTCAGGTGTGTCCTTGGTATAGCCCACGACCCGAAGCGCTGCGGCGTTGAGGAGAATGCGATCGTAGAGATGCGAGATCATCACCGGCGTATCCGGGGCGGCCGCGTTCAATTCCTCGATCGTTGGAAGGCGCTTCTCGGCAAACTGTTGCTCGCTGAAGCCGCCGACGACGCGGACCCACTGCGGCTGCGGAGTGATCGCGACCTGTCGCTTCAGCAATGTCATCGCCTCGGCGAGACTTCGGATCCCGTCCCAGCGCAGCTCGAGGTTGAAGGTCAGCCCGCCGCGAATCATGTGAATGTGATTGTCGATCAATCCCGGCAGGACCCGCCGGCCGCCAAGGTCGACGATCTTCGTGTTCGGGCCAGCCTGAGGCATCACATCCTCTTCGCGGCCGACCGCGGAAAATGTCCCGGCGGTGATGGCGACAGCTGTCGCAATCGGATTCGTGGTGTCGAGAGTCGTGAACAGGCCATGCATGAGGATCAGGTCGGGAGGCGTGGCATCGGTCATCGGAGGTCTCCGTCGAAAATGCGGGCGGTTGCAGTCACGGGAATTGGACGGGCTGAAGCGGTCGTCGACAACGCGGCGTTCAGGTTTTGCCCTCGGGCCTGTCGACCGAGGTGGCAAGTCTGTCCGGCATCTCAACTGGCGCCTTGCCGCCGGGCATGTGGCCGAAGACATGCGGCCGAACCTGATGCAGCCAGCTGCTGGCGGCAGGCTCATTGCGCCAGACATTTCGGATCAGCGGCGGCAGTTGCTCTCCGACCAGGATGCCGAGCAGCCCGACCAGCGCGACAATTGGCGGCGCCGGAGAGCGGACGTTGAGAAGCGCGTAGATGACGCCGACGAGTATTCCGGCACCCAGCGACAGAACATAGATCTTCATGGGGGGGTCCTTTGCAGGCCGGCGATCGAGGCCGGCAGGAGGGCGCGGCGAGGGCAATCCGGGGAGGCGCGGACCGCCCTCGCTGCGCGAACGGGACATCGCGAAAGCTCATCCCGTCGATTGAAGGCGGATCAGACTTGGTGCGGGAATTGGGCGCGCTGCGGCGCCTTGTGGACGTGGGTGTAGGCGTAGTCGACGCCCATGCCGTAGGCGCCGAAATGCTCGCGCACGATGGCCATCACGCCGTCATAGGAAGCGCGGTTGGCCCAGTCGCGCTGAAGTTCGAGGAGAACGGTGAGGGCGGTCGTCGAATGCGCTCCGGCCGCTTCCATGCGGCGGATCGCGGCTTGGTGCGATTCAACCGAGGTGCCACCCGACGCATCAGTGACGATGTAAACGTCCAAGCCCTCTTCGATCGCCGACAGAGTTGGGAACAGCAGGCAGGCCTCCGTCCACAGCGCGGCGAGAACGATCTTCTTGCGGCCGGTCGCCTTTACCGCGGCGACGAGAGTGTCCGAATCCCAGGAATTCATGGAAGTCCGTTCGAACGGCTTCTGCTGGATGACGTCCATCAGTTCCGGCCAGATAAAGCCCGAGAAACCATTGGTCTCGACGGCGGTCAGCAGCGTCGGAACGCCGAACAGTTTAGCGGTCTTGGCGAGCGCGACAGTGTTGGTCTTCAACAGCTGGCGATCGATGCTGGCCACGCCGAAAGCCATTTGCGGCTGATGGTCGATGAAGACGAACGCACAGTTGTCTGGTTCGAGTAATGCTCTGGCACGGAAGGTCATGATGAGATCCTCAGGTATTCGCTGCCTTCAAGTCCGTCTGTTGCTTGTGACCGCGGCAGTTGGTTCAGCGAGCGTCTGCAAGGCAAAGATGCCGTGGATCGGGGGCCCGGGTCTTGTCGCTAAAGCGACGATTTAGAACGATCGTGCTGTTGACCCCGCCGCAGCTCTGATCGAACTCGAGCGTCCCCGCCGGTTTATGGTGCTGCGGGCAGAGGAGGGCATTTCCTGATCGACCGACAGATGGGTCGCCGCAATTCCACGGCGCAAACAAAGGTGGACCACTCAACGATCGCTGGGTGGTCCAGCGGGACTGTCAGGTCAGTGTGGGCCTCGGCGAACGGGCCACATTCGTTTGGTTCCGGCCAAACTCGTCGCTCATAGCCCGCTCGTCACGCTGCCGCGCGTCGCCAACGGTTCGACACTGTTGCCCGGCCTCGCGGTCTTCTCGCTCGGGGGGGGGCGTCGGCGGGGACGCAAGGGCAGGGCCGGCATCGTCGCGGTTAGGCGATCGACGGCTCGCCGTGATAGAATTCCTCGACTTGCAGCATTGCCCGTTCGGGAGGAGCGGCGATCGCGCCATGATCAATCTGACGACGTTTTCAAGCCCGGAGGCGGCTGGGGCCGGTGTCATTTACGTCGTGGGCGACATCCACGGTCGGCTCGACCTGCTGCGGTCGATCGAAGATCTGATTGCCGCCGACATCGAATCCGGCACCGGCAAGTCGCCGCTCATCTGTTATCTCGGCGACTATGTCGATCGCGGCCCCCAGTCGGCAGAAGTCATCGAGTGGCTCAGCAGCCGTCGACCGGGCCGGGTCAAGCGGGTTTTCCTGAAAGGCAATCACGAGGACCGAATGCTCGCCTTTCTGGCCGATCCGGCGGCGCATGGGCCTGCGTGGCTGCAGTATGGCGGGCGCGATGCCTTCGAGAGCTATCAAATCGACCTGCCGGCGGCGCCCAACACCCGGGACTGGGACGACGCCAGGACCGAGTTGGCGAGACGGCTGCCGGGCTCTCACGCCGATTTCCTCTCAAACCTCCGCGTCGCTTTCCGCTGGCGGGCGTATCTGATGGTGCACGCCGGGCTCGATCCCGACTTTTCCCTTGAGCAGCAGCCCCAGCGCGCGCTGATGTGGATCCGTGATCCGTTCCTGAAGTCCGAGCGTGACTGGGGCATGCGGGTCGTCCATGGCCACGTCATGGTTGAGGAACCGGTGTTCCGTCCCAACCGGATCAACATCGATACCGGGGCTTGGCGAACGGGGCGCCTGACGTGCCTGGTGCTCGGCGACGGAGTGCCCCGCATCCTGCAGACGGGGCCGCAACCGGCTAGCCAGCGGGTCGATGCCATCGGAGGGGCGGGGTCGTAATGAAGCACTCGAACGGTCCTGGCGGTGCCAAACCTGAGGGGGCCGACGGCTCGGGGAGGCGACTGGTCGGCGCCTCCGGCCGCTTCGGCATCGGCGCGGCCATCGGCGCCGGCTTGGTGGCGCGTTCGGCAGTTCGCGGCGGCGCCGACTTCATCCTGGCGCTCAACGCTGGCCGGGTCCGGGTGATGGGGGCGCCGTCGGCGGTCTGCATGCTGCCGATCCATGAGAGCAACGCCTTCGTGGCGGAATTCGCCCGCCGCGAGATCCTCGGACGGGTGAACGTGCCGGTGCTGTTCGGCGCCTCAACCTTCAACCCGCGCACCGACGTGAGAGCCCTCGTCAAGCAGATTGCGGCCTGGGGTTTCGACGGGATCATCAATTTTCCCAGCGTCATCCTGCTCGATGCCGAAGCGCGGGCAGGCATGGCACGCTATGGGCTCGGCTGGCGGCGCGAGGTCGAGTTGATTGCCGCGGCGCATGAAGCCGGCCTGCTTGCCGCAGCCTATGTCCGCACCGGCGACCAGGCGATCGACATGGCGGAAGCCGGCAGCGATCTCGTCTGCGTCAATTTCGGCTGGACGGCCGGCGGTGTTGCCGGCGAACCCGCCACCCAGGATACTGCCGGCGCAGCAGTCGAGGCCAAAGCGGTGTTTCGTCAGGTTCGGCGGCTGCGTCCCAAGGTCCTCTGCTTCGTCGAAGGCGGGCCGATCGCGACGCCGCAAGGGGCGGCTGAGGTTTGCCAGGCGAGCAACGCCGATGGCTATATCGCCTCCTCGACGGTCGACCGCATCCCGCTCGAAACAGCCGTTTTCGATGCCGCGGCGGCGTTCAAGGCGGTCACCGGCCTGACCCGCAAGGTCGAGGCCTTGAAGAACGAGATGCTGGGCGATGGGCGGCGTTTCGGGCTGATCGGCCGTTCGGCGGCGATGGCGGCGTTGGTGCGGATGATCGAGCGTCTGGCCGATAGCGACCTGACCGTGCTGATCCACGGTCCGAGCGGAACCGGCAAGGAGTTGGTGGCGCAAGCGCTGCATCGCGGCAGCCACCGCCGCGACCGACCGCTGATCGCCGTCAATTGCGCCGCGATCCCGCGCGATCTTCTGGAAAGCGAGCTGTTCGGCTTCGAGCGTGGCGCGTTTACCGGCGCCAACCGGGCGCGGCTCGGCCGCTTTGAGGAGGCGAACGGCGGCACACTGTTCCTCGACGAGATCGGCGATCTCGATCTGGGTCTGCAGAGCAAGCTGTTGCGCGTCCTCGAAAGCGGCGTCGTCGAGCGGCTGGGCAGCAGTCAGCCGCACAGCCTGAACGTCCGGGTGCTATGTGCCACGCATCGGGACTTGCGCGCGCTGTCGGGCGACGGTCGCTTCCGCGAGGATCTGTTCTTCCGCTTGAGCCAGCTGGAAATCCGGGTTCCGAGCCTGGCTGAGCGGATCGAGGACATCCCGCTCCTGGCGCACAGTTTTCTGTCAACCTTCGCCACCCGGCACGGCGGCAGCGCCAAGGTCATCGACAACGCCGCCTATCAGTTGCTGATGGCGCATCTCTGGCCCGGCAACGTCCGCGAGCTGCGCAACGTCGTCCAACAGGCGGCCATCCTGACCGACGGCGAGGTGATCGGCGCCGCCGATCTGACGGCGTTGCTCGACACCCAGGGGCAGGGCGGTCCGGCAGCGAAGCGCCATGCGACCGGTCTTCCACTTGCCAAGGCCGCACCGGCTGCGCCGGCGCCCAGTTCGGCGGAGAGCGAACGGGACTGGATCATCGAGGCGCTGCGGCGCAACCGCTTCCGGCGTGCCGCCACGGCCAGCGAACTCGGCCTGTCGCGCAAGACCCTCTACAACAAGATTCGCGAGTATGGCATCGAGTGACGGACGGGCGCGGTCAGCGGGCGACATGCTCCGGCCGGGCAGCGATCGCCCAATCGACGATGCCGTCGGCGACGGCGAGCAACGGCTCCAGCAGGGCGCCATACTCGGGATGGCGGAACGCCAGGATCGTTGGAACTTGGGCTGAGGACCGCATGATCCCGACGGCTTCGAGGGCGGCGGCGGCGCGCTGCTGTCGCACGGCCGGATTGCCGTCGGCTGCAGCGGGATAGACCAGCACGCGGCGGATTCCGGCGGCGATCGCCTGACGGGCCTGCTCGGTCGTCGTCACCACCGCCAGCGCGTTGAACCCCTGGGCGGTGGCTTGCGTCAGGGTCGCCAGCTCCGCCGCGTAGTCGACGCCGGCATGGCGCAAGGCTTCGGCCAATCCATCGGTGATCATCGCCACCGTCGGCAGGTTGACGACCGAGCGGACGCCGGCGTCCTTCAGGGCAGACAACAGGACCGGCGCCGGTCGGAACGGGTCGGCGGCGAGGATGCCGGCATAGATGCCGGGATCATCTGGAAAGGCGTGCGCCAGCGTCGCACCATTGGCGTCGCCGATCGGCAGGCAGCCGACGAGGTCGGCCTCGCCCGCACCCAGGCCGGCGAAGTGGGGGCAGACGAACAGGAATTCGTCCTGACGCGGGCCGATCCGGTCGACGATATGCCCAATCGCTTTCATGAGACTGCGCTCCGGAGCGATGGCGAGACCTCGAGGCGTGCGGTGTGACCGCCGTTCGATGGCGAATGGTGTGGTAAATATGGGTACATTTGGGAAATTCTCTCCACTTTTACCCATCTGCACAGCCCAATTCGATTGATTTGCCGCGCATTGCCTATTGGCACGGAAATTGCTTTATCGTCAACCAAGGCGGCGCGCAATTGCCGCCGCAACACGGGAGGAAACCACGATGCCGTCGTCAACCGACGCGGGTCCGAGCGTAGCTTACGTCGCCGGAACCTTCGATACCAAAGAGCGCGAACTCTCCTTCATCGCCGACTGTTTGCGGCAAGCCGGAATCCGCACCGTCACCGTCGATCTCAGTACGTCGGGAACCGCGACCAAAGCGGACATTCCGGCGGCTACCGTCGCCGCCTATCATCCTAACGGGGCCAAGGCCATCTTCACCGGCGATCGCGGATCGGCAATCGCGGCCATGACCGCCGCCTTCCGCCACTTCGTCAAGTCGCGGTCCGACCTCGCCGGGCTGATCTCAGCCGGCGGATCGGGCGGCACGGCACTGGTCACGCCGGCGATGCGCGATCTTGCCGTCGGCGTACCCAAGGTGATGGTCTCGACCATGGCCTCCGGCGACGTTCGCCCTTACGTCGGACCATCGGACATCTGCATGATGTACTCGGTGACTGACGTCTCGGGCATCAACCGTATCTCCGAGCAGGTCCTGTCCAATGCCGCCCATGCACTGGCCGGGATGGTCGCCCACCGTCGGCCGCCGAGTGTTGCCGGCAAGCCGGCGATCGGGCTGACGATGTTCGGCGTCACTACGCCATGCGTCCAAGGGGTCTCGGCGGCGCTTTCCGACAAGTACGACTGCCTGGTCTTCCACGCCACCGGTACCGGCGGCGAATCGATGGAGAAGCTGGCGGATTCGCACCTCCTCGCTGGAGTGATCGACACGACGACGACCGAGGTGTGCGACTTCCTGATGGGCGGCGTGCTCGCCTGCACAGAGGACCGCTTCGGCGCGATCATCCGCTCGAAGGTTCCCTATGTGGTGTCGTGCGGCGCCCTCGACATGGTGAACTTCGGCGCACCGGAGACGGTGCCCGAGCGCTACAACGGCCGCAAGTTCTACCCGCACAACCCGCAAGTCACGCTGATGCGCACCACGCCCGAAGAGAACGAGCGGATGGGCGTGTGGATCGGCGAGCGGCTCAACCGGATGGAAGGTCCCGTCCGGCTGCTGATCCCGGAGGGCGGTGTCTCGGCGATCGACCGACCCGGCCAGCCTTTCTACGACCCCGACGCCGACCGCGCCCTGTTCGATGCCCTGGAGCGGACCGTCGTCCAGACGGCCAACCGGCGCATCATCCGGCGACCCGAGAACGTCAACGAGCCCGGATTCATCCAGGCTCTGGTCGCCAATTTCCTCGAAATCGCATGAACTTAAGGAGTCTAGATCATGCCAAAATTCGCTCGCGAAGCGCTTCTTGGGAAGTTTCGCAAGATGATCGCCGCGCACCAGCCGATTGTTGGTGGCGGCGCCGGAACCGGGCTATCGGCCAAATGCGAAGAGGCCGGTGGAATCGATCTGATCGTCATCTACAATTCCGGCCGCTATCGCATGGCCGGGCGCGGCTCGCTCGCCGGCCTGATGGCCTACGGCAACGCCAATGACATCGTCGTCGAAATGGCCTCCGAGGTGCTGCCGGTAGTGAAGCACACCCCCGTGCTGGCCGGCGTCAACGGCACGGACCCGTTCATGCTGTTGGAGCCGTTCCTGCGCAAGCTCGACCACCTCGGCTTCTCCGGCGTGCAGAACTTCCCGACGGTCGGCCTGATCGACGGCGTGTTCCGCGCCAACCTGGAAGAGACCGGCATGGGCTACGGTCTCGAAGTCGATATGATTGCCAAGGCGCATGAACTCGACATGCTGACCACGCCCTATGTCTTCGATCCCGACCAGGCGCAGGCGATGGCCAAGGCCGGCGCCGATGTCATCGTCTGCCACATGGGTCTGACGACCGGTGGTGCCATCGGCGCCAGCACCTCGCGCAAGCTGGCGGACTGTCCGGCCCTGATCAACGAGTGGACGGAAGCCGCGCTCAAGGTGCGCAAGGACGTGATCGTGCTTTGCCATGGCGGGCCGATCTCGGAGCCTGACGACGCCAACTACATCCTGAAGAACTGCCCGAACTGCCATGGCTTCTATGGCGCCTCGAGCATGGAGCGGCTGCCGACCGAGCGGGCGCTGACCGACCAGACCAAGCGTTTCAAGACGATCAAGCGCGGCTGACGTCGGCTCGTCCGGAACGCCCCGTTCGGATCATCGCGGTCCGAACGGGACGGGCCCATTCGGATGTCGGCAGAGCAGTCCTTTGGCCGGCTGCAGGTCCGGCCAGGGCGTTCGACCGGGCGGGCGGACGTTTACCCGCATAGAGAACGGCGAACTGCTGCAAGCGTGGCAACGCACGTTCCACGAAACACCATAAAAACGGGAGGAATCGAATATGAGCAACACTGCTTCAACCTTCGACGCGCCGCAGCCTGTCGTGGTCAATCGGGTGCCGTTATGGCTGGCGGTGGCGGTGACCGTCGTTCTGTCGCTGCCATTCGGGCTCTGGCTCGGAAAATACAACTTCACGCTTTGGTGCTCGTTCATCGCCTGGGCAGAGTACTTCGCGCTCGGGGCCAAGCCGAAAGTCATTGTGACGATCCTGGTGAGCTTCGGCTATGCCGCGGTGCTGACCGGCGTGTCGCTGGCGATCATTCCGCTGTTCGCCTTCCTGCCGAGCTGGGTCACTCCCGGGGACGTTGCGACAGCAGCATCGCTGTTCATCGTCGTCGGCTTCATGGTCTATTCGATGAAGTGGTCGCATCATTTCGGCGACGGCAGCCTGCCGTTCTTCAACGGCATCTCGATGGCGCTCGGCATCTATTTCACCAGCAGCTACCCGCAGTTGGGACCGGCGGCCCTGCTGCCCATCACGGCTGCGGTGTGGGCGACCGCGATGGCTGCCTTCGGCATCCTTCTCGGCGTCATCACCGTCGTCCTGCAGTTCCCGTCACGGCAGCAGGCCTGACGGGACGGGCCTCAACCCGAATTCCGCCCTTGCAATTGGGCCGGCGCGGCACTGTGCCCGAAGGGGGCATCGCCGGACCGGCCCAAGCCGCGAACCTCAAGAAAGTCGAACCAACAGGAGGAGGACACAACCATGGCACGTGCATACGCCAGCGCCGTCATCGGCGCGCCGGTCGATCAGGTCTGGGCGATCATTCGCGACTTCAACGGCCTGCCCGGATGGCACCCAGCCATCGTGCGCAGCGAGATCGAGGGAGGCAAAACCGGCGACACCATTGGTGCCATCCGCTCGTTCTACCTTACCGACGGCTCGCATGCTCGCGAACAACTGGTGGCGCTCGACGACCGCCAGCGGACTCTGTTCTACGTCTTTGCCACGCCGGCCTTCCCGGTCGCAAACTACGTGTCGCAAATGCGGGTTGCCCCGGTCACCGACGGCGGCGGCACCTTCGTTGAATGGATCGCTGACTTCGAGGAGCGGCCTGAAGATGCCGGCAAATATGTCGATGCCGTCACCAACGGCATCTTCGCGTCGGGCCTCGCCGCACTCAAGGCCAAGCTGGCCTGACGCCTGACGTGATCGATCGGTCGAGGCAACGTCGAGTGCGGGAGGTTGCGACTTGTCGCACTCGGCGACGTCGGCGACGCCATCAGGCGGCCGGCTCGATTGCTGCCGGCCGGCTCCACCACCTCGGCCGATTTCGCGACCGAACCCTGGATACTCAGCTGCACCGAGCCGGCTTCGAACGAGTTTCTGACCTACCTGGCGCCGCGGGACGATGCCGCCCCCTCAGACGACAGGCGTGGCGTCCGGCGCCGGTCCTGATGATTCGCGCACGATCAGCGCCGGCGACCGCAAGGCGGGCACGGACTGGTCGGTCCGCCCCAGGATCTGCAGCAGGCGGATCGCCGACGCCCGTCCGAGCTGGAACAGGTCCTGCTCGATGGTGGTCAAGCGCGGATGGATCCAGCGGCCGAACGGCAAATCGTCATGCCCGATGATCGAAACGTCGTCCGGCACCCGCCATCCTGCCCGTTGCAATGCCCCGATGGCAGCGATCGCCATGCTGTCGTTGGCAATCATGATCGCTGTTGGCCGCGCGTCGCCCCGCATGAGGTCGAGTACCGCGGCGGCGGCATCTTCTTCGCGGAAGCGCGTGGTGACGCTGTGGCTGAGCCCGAGTCCGAGCCGGGCGAGCTCTCCGACGAAGGCGCGTCGCCGGTAGTGCGTATGGACGCGGTCGTCCGGCCCGGCGACATAGGCAATCCGCCGGTGCCCGTTGTCGTAGAGGTAGCGCGCCGCTTCCATGGCGCCGCTGTCGCCGACCGCCGGGTGGACCGCCTCGACCTTGGCGCCCTCGAGCGGCCGCCCCATTTGCACCGCCGGCAGCCGCAGCTCGGAGAGAAGCGCGTAGCGGCGGTCGTCGACACGGCTCTCGGTGAGCAGCACCCCGTCGACGCGCCGCTGCTGGGCGATGCGGCGGTAGGTCGCTTCCTCCGCCGCCGCTTCCTCTCCGACCATGTAGAGCTGCAAGCCAAAATCCTGCGCCACCAGCGCCTCTTCGACCCCGGCGATGAGGACGGCGAAGTGCGGGTCGACGACCAGGAGATCGGGCTCCCGGTTGGTCACCATGCCAATGGTCCGCGTCGAGGCCGAAGCCAACGCCGCCGCGCTCGACGACGGCGCCCAGCCGAGGTCGCGCGCAACCGCCCGAATGCGTTCGGTGGTCTCCGGCGAGATGCCTGATCGGCCGTTGAACACCTTCGATACCGCCGAACGGGAGACGCCGGCCCCAGCCGCGACATCGTTGATGGTAACGCGCGGCTTGTCGTTGGGGGCCTCCATAAGTCACCTCCGGTCGGAATAAGGGCCATTTCTGGAAAACGCTCTACGTCAGTTTCCATCGCCTGTCGCCGGTCTCTTATGACCATATATCCGTGAAAACTCAAACGATATCGGCGGAATATGGCCCTCTTGGCCCGAGGTCACTTTCTGCGCCGGTAAAGCGACAAACCTGTGGACTTAGGTAGAGCGGTACACTAATAATGGCGCATCGCGGTCGAGATGGATCGAGAGCAGTGCTCAAGCGTCATAGCAAGAAAATTGTCGAAAGCGGTGCGCCGAACCTCTGGTTCGGAGTCAACTTCTGGTCGCGTGGGGGCGGTCCGCGGATGTGGGCCGAATACGATCCCGATCTGGTTCGGGCCGAACTGCGGGAGATGCGCGATCTCGGCATTCCGTTGACGCGTTCCTTCTTGTATTGGCCGGATTTCATGCCGACTTCGATCGCCGTGGACCCGACGGCCGCCGACCGCTACGACGATTTCCTCGCCGCCCACGCCGCGCTCGGCATGCGCACTATTCCGACCTTCATCGTCGGTCACATGTCGGGGCAGAATTGGGACCCCGTCTGGCGCCGGGGGCGCGACCTCTTCGCCGATCCCTGGTTCGTCGAACGGCAGGAATGGTTCGTTTCGGCGATAGTGGAGCGGTATAGCCAACATCCAGCGATTGCCGGCTGGCTGCTCACCAACGAGATCCCGATCTACGCCGACGGTGTCACACGCGGAGCCGGCACCATCGACGCCGCCAAGGTTCGCATCTGGGCCGGGCGGCTGATTTCGGCTGCCCGCGCTGCCGGCGCCACCCAGCCGATCTCCGTTGGCGATGGCGCCTGGGGACTGGAGATGAGCGGCGCCGACAACGGCTTCCGTGTCCGTGATCTCGCGCCGCTGGTGGATTTCCACGGTCCGCACGTCTACCGCATGGAGCGCGACGGTGTCCGGCAGATGCTGTCGGCGGCCTTCGCTTGCGAGATGCTGGACATCGGCAACCGGCCGGTGATTCTGGAGGAGTTCGGCGTCAGCAGCGATCAGGTGGGCGACGAGGCAGCTGCCCACTATTACCGCCAGAGCCTGCACAATAGTCTGCTGGCCGGTGCCACCGGCTGGATCGCCTGGAACAACACCGACTACGACGCACTCGAAAACCGCGAGCCCTACAGCCACCACCCCCACGAAATGCACTTCGGCATCACCGACTGCACGGGCGCCGCCAAACCCCAGGCCAAGGAATTCGCCGCCTTCATTGAGTTGGCCGGGAAACTTGACCTCGCCGACTACCGGCGTCCGTCGGTCGACGCGGCGGTGATCGTTCCGGCCTTCCTCGAAAGCCGCTTTCCCTTCACCCAACCGCTCGACGCCACCACCGTGATCGAGGTGACGCGCCAAGCCTACGTTGCCAGCCGCGAGGCCGACCTGCCCATTGCGCTGGTGCGCGAGGTCGACGGCATCCCCGATGGGGCGAAGCTTTATCTGCTGCCCTCGGCCAAGCAACTGACCGCGCCCTCGTGGAAGCGCCTCGATGCGTTGGTTGAAGCCGGCGCCACCGTCTACGCCTCCTATTTCGCCGGCAGCCACGACGTTCACCGCGGCACTTGGTGGCCCAGCCTCGACGCCCGTTTCGGCGTTGCCAAGAAGATCCGCTACGGGCTGATCGAACCGATCCCCGGCGACCTGCTCGATCTCACCTTCCTGCGTGATTTCGGCGATATCGCTGCGGGCACAGTGCTCGCCTTTCCACTGGCCGGCAACCGCAACGCACGCTCCTATCTGCCCTGCGACGCCGCCGGCGCCGATGTCCTTGCCGTCGATGGCGCCGGGCATCCGGCGCTGCTCCTGCAACGGCGCGGCAAGGGCGCCTACGTGCTCGGATGTTTCCCGGTCGAATACATGGCCGCGGCCGGCTCCGACATCAATCCGGAGCCGACCTGGCGCCTCTATTCCGCGCTGGCCGAATACGCCGGCGCCATCCGCCCTGTACAGGTCGACGATCCGCGTGTCGGCTGTGCAACCATGGAAGCCGAAGACGGCCGGACGCTCGCTTGGTTCGTCAACTTCTCGCCCGACGAACTGCGGGTCCGACCGCTGACCCCGCGGCATCGCTGCGTCGAGGCCTTGCGCGACCTACCGGTTTCCGATCTTCGGATACCGCCTTATGGCGTCGAGGTGGTGAGGCTCGAGTCTCTCCGCCCCGCCCAGGGCGGAACCATCGAGGAGTGAATGCGAACATGACCGCCGAACAGCGCCTGAAGGAACTGGGCCTCGTCCTGCCGCCCAAGACCAACAGCAAGCGCGCCATCGTCCCCTGCCTCGAAGACGCTGGCCTGCTCTACGTTTCCGGCCACGGTCCGGAGGATCACGACGGCAACCTGCTTTACCGCGGTCGGGTCGGTGCCGAGGTGTCGGTGGAAGATGGCTATGCCGCCGCCCGCGCCACCGCGATCCAGTTGCTGCGTTCGGTGAGGGACCATCTCGGCAGCCTCGATCGCGTCGAACGGGTGATCAAGGTTCTCGGCCTCGTCAACAGCGCCGACGATTTCCACGACCAGCCCAAGGTCGTCAATGGCTGCTCGGACCTCCTCGTCGACATCTTTGGCGACGCCGGCCGTCACGTCCGTTCGGCCCTGGGCACCAGCAACCTGCCGATGAACCAACCGGTGGAGATCGAAATGCTGCTG
>JARLIT010000209.1 GCA_031291575.1 Ancalomicrobiaceae bacterium | reverse complement strand
TGCAACAGGACGAGACCGACCATGCCATGCAGACCGAACGAGGCCAGGAGACCCCATCCCCATGTCCGCCGATCCTGCGCCGCGCTGTCCATCACAAAGCCAACTGCTCGCCCGGTTCTGCCGTCGACCGCCAACCGCCGGAATGGCCCGCTCGGCTGAAGGCCGTCTGGCGGGCGCCCGAACGTCGCTCCCAAGTCTCGACAGGAACCTGGCCATTTCCAGGCGCGGTCGCGGGCGAGGTTCCGGGGCCCCACCGCCGTCGATGGCTTGTCAGCAGCCGCGCATGAATGCTGCTAACAGATTGATATTTATAGAAAATTCATCTTATGCGGCTTGCATGGAGAGGCGCCAGCTGGTCTCATGGCGTGTCGTCCCAGTCAAGGAGGTCCTCATGACGAATGGAACCGTCGATGCCGACTTTCGCCGCCAGATCGATGGCTATGGCCTGACCACGGCCAATATCCTCTATCACATGCCCGACCACCCGGGCCTGCTGCAGAGCTACGTCTGGCAGAACTACGACCTCGCGCCGAAATTCCCCGAACTGGAACGCTTTCTCGACTTCTGGGATCGCGAACTCGAAGGCCCGATCCATTCCGTCGAAGTGGCGCACAGCCGTCTGATCCACGCCGCCGACTGGCGACACGTCAACGGGCTGTATCGGCTGCATTGAGGAGGGCACTCGACAACAGGGGCGGGTGCCGGCTCCGATGCGGGCATGCCGTCTCACGAATGGCACCGGAGGACTTCGAGCAAAACGGTCCGTCCTTGGCGACCGCCTCGAATAGGCTGGCGCTTCAGATCCCGTAGGGCGGGCGGGGGATGTCCTGGTGCGCCTTGCGCAAAGCCGCCGACCAGCGCTCGCGCAGGTCGTGGAAATACGGCTCGCCCGGTTCGATGCGGTGGATCAGGTCCGGCACGATGCGGTCGCGTGTCATCACCATGAAATCGATCGGCATGCCGACGCCGAGGTTCGAGCGCATGGTACTATCCATGGAGATCAGGCCGATCTTCAGTGCGTCGGGAATCGTCGTCTTGTAATTCACCGAGCGGTCAAGGATCGGCTTGCCATACTTGTGCTCGCCGATCTGCAGGTACGGCGTATCCTGCGTCGCCTCGATGAAATTGCCGGCCGAGTAGATCATGAACATCTGCATGCGGCCGCCGGCAATCTGCCCGCCGAGCAGGATCGTTACGTCGAACGACAGGTTCTTCTGTTCGAGCATGCGTCCGTCGAGACGATAAACCTCGCGGATGGCGCGACCGATCAGTTGCGCCGACTTGAACATCGTCGGCGTGGAGTGAATGGTTTCGAGTTCCTCGGTATCCGGATTGACCAGGCCTTCGGTCAACAGCGACGTCACGCTCTGGCTCACGGCCAGATTGCCGGCGGTGGCAAGCGCGATGACCCGGTCACCCGGCTGGTTGATGACCTTCAACTTGCGAAACGTGGCGATATTGTCGAGCCCTGCGTTGGTGCGCGTATCGGCGATCACCACCATGCCTTCCTCGACCAGGATCCCCACGCAATAGGTCATCCCCCGCTCCTCCGCGCCCGAATACCCAAACTCCGCGGCGGACCCTACAGATCTCACGCTGATGTCGCAATCGCCTTGTCCGGGCATCCGTACCCGTCGCTAAGCCAACAATAACGATCAGGTTTTCGATTAATTAACTAGTCGGATTCGACAGTTGTCCGTCATCGAAGGTAAGCGCCTCCCGGCCGGAACCACGACGCTTGTGGCGAGACAGATGTGGCGGCGTCACCTTCGGACTTAAGGCAGCGCGGGAGCTGGGGTTGCTCACATGGCAAGACTTTCGATTAGGGCGACGCTGATCGGCGTCATTTCAGGGCTGTCGATCGTGGCGGTCGGGCTACTGGGCAACGATGCTGTCACCTCGTGGAAGGCGACCGAGCAGGCAAGGCGAATCACCGGCGTCGCCGAGGTGACTTCAGCGGCGTTCCGCGCCCTGCCGAACCTGCGAGTCGATCGTAACGGTACCTACCGTGATCTTGCCGCCGACAAGACCGTCACGGCGCCTTCCGAGCCGGTGCGAGCCGCACGAGAGGCCGAATTGGCGGCCCTCACCGATACGCTCGCGCTGCTGCCCAAGACCGCATTCGACGGCCGCGACCAGCTCAGCGCCGATCTCGACCAGGCGCGCAACCGCCTCGTCCAGCTGCAGGCAGAGTATGCGACGGCGGCAGCAAAGCCGTTGGCCGAGCGTCGCCAGGGGCTGGGGCAGGAGTACCGCGACACCGCCAACCAGATTCTGGAGCTTCTCAACCAGATCAACCGGCGCTCAGCCTCGCAGATCGCCGGCCAGGATGCCTTCGTCGACCGCATGTTCGCCCTGAAATCCATCGTCTGGGAAACCCGCATGGGCTTCGGCGACGCCTCTTCGGTGCTCGGCGACACGATGACCGGCATTTCGAAGCCGGAAGACGCGGTCAAGGGCGTCGCCACCCATCTCGGCCGCGGCATTGCCGGCTGGGCGGTCGCCAAGGAACTGGTTGCTGGCATCACCGTGCCCGCCTATGTGACCGAAGCCTACGATCGCGCCGAACGCGAGTATCTCGGCGCTGGCGTCATCGACAAGCAGCACCAGATGGCGGCCACTCTGGCCACCGGCAAGAAGCTCGACATGACCTCAGTCGAATGGACGGGCTACATCGTGCCGCGCCAGGCCGGCATTCTGTCGGTGGCCGAGGCGGCGATGCGTGCTTCGATCGAGGCCGCTCAGGCAAAATTCACCACCGCGTGGAATGCCTTCCTGATCGATCTCGGCGCACTTGTCGCCGCGGTCCTGATCGTTGGAATTGCCCTCTACTATGTGGCCTACGAGATTGCGCGGCCGTTGACCGTCATCCGGCATCGGATGCTGGCACTCGCCGAAGGCAACCTCGACATCACGGCCCCCTACACCAACCGCAGCGACGAACTGGGCGCGATCGGCAAGACCATCGCCGTCTTCCGCGACAACATGGCCGAAGCCGACGAGTTGCGCCGCAGCCAGCATGCAGCCGAGCGCTCGACGGCAGAACAGCGACGGATCGCCATGCATGAGCTGGCCGACCGGTTCGACCGCGCCGTCGGCGCCATCGTCGCGACTGTCGCCAACTCGGCGGAGCGTCTGCAATCGGCGGCCGGAACCCTGACGCAGACCTCGATGAGGACCGCCGAGCAATCGCTGGCCGTTGCCTCGGCCGCCGAGGAGGCCACCGCCAACGTCAGCGCCGTCGCGTCCGCCGCCGAGGAAATGTCGGCCTCCGTCGGCGAGATCGGCGGCCGCATCAAACGGTCGGCTGAAATCGCCGGCCAGGCCGTGGCGGAGGCCGAACGGACCAACGCCCAGGTGAAGAGCCTTGCCGATGCGGCAGAACGGATCGGGTCGATCGTCGGCCTGATCAACACCATCGCCGGCCAGACCAATCTCCTGGCGCTGAATGCCACCATCGAAGCGGCAAGGGCAGGGGAGGCCGGCAAGGGGTTCGCCGTCGTTGCTGCGGAAGTGAAGCAGCTGGCGGACCAGACCGGTCGAGCCACCGCCGACATCCGCGCCCAAATCTCGTCGATCCAGTCCGCCACCGATCTGGCTGCCCACTCGATCACCGGAATCGGGGAGACGATTGGGACGATGAACACGATCACCGCCGAGATCACCTCCGCCGTGCAGGGACAGGGCGCCGCCTCGGTGGAGATCGCCCGTAACGTCTCCGAGGCATCCGACGGCACAGCCGCCGTGTCGCGCAACATTGCGACCGTCACCGAGGCGATCGATCAGGCCGGCTCCGCCGCCGGTCAGGTGTTCGCCGCGGCAAGCGAGCTGCGCCAGGAGGCCGACCAGTTGCGCGACGAAGTCGCCAGCTTCCTGTCGGGCGTCCGCGCCGCCTGAACGGACATTGAGACCTCTTCGAATAAGGCCCGTCGCTTCAGACCGAAGCGGCGGGCCATTTGTTTGATTGCATGAACATTATTTCAGCTGCTTTTGGCGGGTCGGGATGCTTCGCCTCTAAAGTCCGTCATTGCGAGCGAAGCGAAGCAATCCAGAAATCGCGAGATATTTCAAAGTATTTATGCTGGATTGCTTCAGCTCACGCTCGCAATGACGAAGCTTGATTAAGCCGGCGTCAACGATGGCCCGATGGCAGAGCCTTGGGCGCACTCAGCAATCAGCCGCCAATCTGTGATCCAATCTCACGCGGCGCTCTGATGCCGGTGCGACACGACTTCCCGGACCGTGACCTTGCAGGCCCGCGTCTCGCCGATCCCGTTGTTGGTGGCGCGGATCGGCGAGGCGTTGATCACATCGAGCGCGGTTGCGACACGAACGTGGCTGTCGGTCGGACAGAGATTGAGCGAAGGATCGAAGCCGACCCAGCCCAACTGGCCACCGAGATAGGCCTCGGCCCAGGCGTGCACGCCGTTGGCGACGGCCCCCGGTTCGGGCGAGTACAGGTAGCCGGACACATAGCGGGCTGGAATGCCGACCGACCGTGCGGCGGCGACGAAGACGTGCGTGCAGTCGGTCGATGTTCCCTCCGCTGCGGCCAATACCTTGGCCGGGCTTGCTGCGGGCGGAAGCGTCTCCGGCGCCGCCTCGATCGTCTCGTGGATCCATCCCATCAGCGCATGCAGCGCAGCAATGGGCTCCGATCCGCTCGCGACCAGAATATCCGCCGCCTTGGCCGCGAGGTCGGCATCGGCCGCGGTGAACGGGGTCTCCCGGAGATAGACGGACAGCGGCAGGCGCTCCGGCGTGCCGCGAATGACGCCGTTGGTCTCCTCCGTCATCACTTCGCCGCTGGCCGTGATCGTCAGTCGCTCGAGCGGACCGTCGACCGAGAACGTATGCGTCCAGTTTCCGAACGGATCTTCCACCGGCGACAGCCGGCAGTCGGCCGAGACGGCGATGCGCCAGTCGTTGATGAACTGCTGCGACGAGCCACGCGGCATCATCCTGAGAATCTGCACGGCATAGAACGCCGGCGTATCGAAGTGGAAAGTGACTTCGTGGGCGATCTGCAGGCGCATGCGAGGTCTCCGGCGGCCGCACGGGGGGAAGGGCGTCAGACGAGATACTGCTCGGTGATCGTGGCGCCGAGCCGGTTGTTGGCGTCGATGAGCTCGCCGAGGAATTCGTGCAGGCCTGACTGGAACACCTCGTCGATCTTGGCGCTTTCGAGCTTCGATGCGGTGGCACGCGACAGCCGCTGGCTCGGGCCCTGCCGACCGTAGTCGCGCGCCAGAAGATCGAGATAGCGGGTCAGGTTGTCGTAGCAGCTGGCGATCGAGCGCGGCATTTCCGAATTGAGGATCAGCAGGTCGGCGACCAGCCAGGGCTTCAGGTTCTGCCGGTAGACCCAATGGTAGGCGGTCAGCGCCGAAACGGATCTGAGGATCGACGACCACTGGAAATAGTCGAGACTGCCGCCGACCGGCGCGCCCGGCGGCAACAACACGTGATACTTCACGTCGATGATGCGGGCGGTGGCGTCGGCACGCTCGATGTAGACGCCCATGCGCGAGAAATAGTAGGCGTCGTTCCTCAGCATCGTCCGGTAGGCCGACCCGTCGAAGGTCAGCGACGTCTGCTTGACGAAGCGCAGGAAGTCGGTGAGCCCGGCCAGATCGAGACCGCGCGAGGACCGCGACTTCAATTCGAGCCAAGCCGAATTGATCGTCTCCCACATCTCGGTGGTCAGTGCCGTACGGATGGCGCGGGCATTGTGGCGCGCCACTTCCAGGCAGCTGCGGATGCTCGACGGATTGGTGGCCGAAAAGGCCAGGAACTCGACGACGTTCTCGGCGGTGGCGAAGTCGTAGTGCGACTGGAAGTCAGCGAGGCCGCCGGTGGCGGCCAGCGCCGATTCCCATTCGTTGGTCATTCCGCCGTAGCCGACGGGCAGGGCCGCGAGCCTCGATGCGGCGTCGATGATGCGGGCGGTGTTTTCGGCACGTTCGATATAACGCGAAAGCCAGTAGATATATTCGGCGGTACGGCTGAGCATCGGTCAATGGCCCTTCGGCTAACTCTGACGGGGCAACGGGTTGAGAAGGCCTCAAACGATCAGGATTGCGACTGGGTCTGCTGCAGCGCCGCCGCCGGCTGGCCGGCCACGACGGGGATCGATTCGGAGGTCTGGATGACCACCGGCTTCACCGGCTCGGCCGCGGCACCGGGGCGGAACGGATCGACCACCCAGGTATCCTTGGTGCCGCCGCCCTGGCTGGAATTGACGACCAGCGAGCCTTCCTTCAGCGCGACGCGGGTAAGCCCGCCCGGTATCGTCCGAACGCCGTCGGCGCCGGTCAGCACGTAGGGGCGCAGGTCGACATGGCGTGGCGCGACCCCCTCGCCGACGAAGGTCGGGCAGGTCGACAGCGCCAGGGTCGGCTGGGCGATGAACTTCTCCGGATGCGCGGCCACTTTTTCGCGGAAAGTCGCGCAAGTCGCCTTGTCGGCCTTGGGGCCGACCAGCATGCCGTAGCCACCGGAGCCGTCGACCTCCTTCACCACCAATTCCTCGATGTGCTCGAGCACGTAGCGCACCGCGTCTGGTTCGCGACACCGGTACGTCGGCACGTTCTTCAGGATCGCGTCTTCGCCGGTAAAGAAGCGGATTATCTCCGGCATATAGGAGTAGACGGCCTTGTCGTCGGCCACGCCCGTGCCGACGGCGTTGGCGAGC
The DNA here is from genome assembly GCA_031291575.1 of Ancalomicrobiaceae bacterium. Taxonomy (GTDB): domain Bacteria; phylum Pseudomonadota; class Alphaproteobacteria; order Rhizobiales; family Ancalomicrobiaceae; genus CAIYYN01. The sequence goes on along the minus strand of JARLIT010000209.1, from coordinate 47,181 downwards.
GTCAGGTTGCCGGCGCGATAGGCCGACATCAGGCCGGGCACGCCGAGAACCGAATCCGGGCGGAAGGAGAGGGGGTCGATGAAATCGTCATCGACGCGGCGGTAGACGACGTCGACCCGCTTCGGACCCTCCGTCGTGCGCATGAAGAGGACATTGTCGCGCACGTAGAGGTCGCGGCCTTCGACCAGTTCGGCGCCGAGCTTGTCGGCCAGGAACGAGTGCTCATAGAAGGCGGAATTGAACGGTCCGGGAGTCAAGACCGCCACCGTCGGATCACCCGAAGCTGAGCGTGGGGCAAGCGACTTCAGCGTGTTGAGGAGCTCGTCGGCATAGTTCTCAACGGGCGCGATGCGGTGGCGCGAGCACAGTTCGGGGAACAGCCTGAGCATAACCTCGCGATTCTCCAGCATGTAGGAGACACCGGAGGGCGTACGGGCGTTGTCTTCGAGCACGTAGAAGGTGTCGGCGTCGACGCGGACGATATCGATGCCGGCGATCATCACGTAGATGTCGTGCGGTAGGTTGAGCCCGAGCATTTCCGGGCGGAAATACGGGTTCCGGTAGACCAGATCCTCCGGGATGATGCCGGCGCGCAAGCACTCCGCCTTGCCGTAGACGTCCTTCAGGAACATGTTGAGCGCGGTGACGCGCTGGGTGAGGCCTTTCGACAGCCGATCCCACTCGGGCCGGGTGAGGATGCGCGGAATGATGTCGAACGGGATCAGCCGCTCTTCGCCCTCGGCATCGCCGTAGACGTTGAAGGTGATGCCGATGCGGCGGAACAGCAGTTCCGCTTCGTGCTGCCGCTGCTTGAGAAGATCAGTCGGCGTATTGGCGAGCCACGATTTGACGAGTTCATATCCGGATCGCGTCTCCGACCCGAGGGCTGTCATTTCATCAAAGGCTTTCGCCACCATCGTTCATCGCTCCCGGTCGATCCCCGCCGTTGGGGATCATCGGCGGAAGATCCGAAATGCTTCCGCGTTGTGCAGCCGTTGCGCCGACCGTCGCCCCCAGGGCGATTCCGAAAGCCGCATCCGGCTGCTAGCTATAGTATCCGCGATTCATCAAACGTCGTGCCAAGAAAATGACCCGGAAATTCTGCCAATTGACGCGTCAACAGGCGACGATCTGCCACATTCTACATCGACTGATGGTTCTTTGGGCAGGGCATGCCGAGCCGGCTGCCCACGATTGACGCGGGGGCAGTCGGTCGCCGGGACGGCGGCGACTCCGACAAAGGCTAAGGGTTTGAACGTATTCGCGTTACCCGGATGCGTTACCCAGAAGCGTCCGCCCCGGTCACATCTCCACGCCGAGCCGGCCGGCGAGGTCCTGGATGTACTGCCAGGCGGTGCGCCCCGAGCGCGCGCCGCGCGTCGTCGCCCATTCAAGACTGTCGCGCACCAAGGTCTCGTCGTCGATCGTGAGCCGATAGTGGCGGGCATAGCCCCTGACCATGGCCAGATAGTCGTCCTGGGAGCACTTGTGGAAGCCGAGCCACAGGCCGAAGCGGTCGGACAGCGACACTTTCTCTTCGGTCGCCTCGCTCGGATTGATGGCGCTCGAGCGCTCGTTCTCGATCATGTCGCGCGGCATCAGGTGCCGCCGGTTCGACGTCGCGTAGAAGATGACGTTCGCCGGTCGCCCCTCGATGCCGCCTTCGAGCACGGCCTTCAGCGACTTGTACGAGGTGTCGTCGCGATCGAAGGAAAGGTCGTCGCAAAAGAGGATGAAGCGATAGGGCGCCTCGCGCACGTGGCCCATCAGATTGGGCAGGCTCTCGATATCCTCGCGGTGGATCTCGACGAGCTTCAGCGCGCCCTTGCCCTCGGCGGCGAGTGTGGCGTTGACGCTGGCATGCGCCGCTTTCACCAACGACGACTTGCCCATGCCGCGCGCGCCCCACAACAACGCGTTGTTGGCCGGCAGGCCGCGGGCAAAGCGCATCGTATTGGCCAGCAAAATGTCGCGCGGCTGATCGATGCCGGTCAAGAGCGGCATGTCGACACGCGAGACGGTCCGGATCGGCTGGAACCGTCCGGCGGCCAGCCAGACGAAGGCGTCGGCCGCGGCAAAATCGGGCTTCGGCAATGCCGGCGGCACGGCACGGGCGAGGAGCGCGATCAGTTGGTCGAGCTTGGCGGCTAGGATGTTGATCTCTGCAGAATCGGACAAGGGGAGAACTCTTTGCTGGCTCTGACGGTGTTGCGATAGCACGGGGCCCGACGCGGGAAAATGCCGATGCTGTTTTGGCGCGGACAGTCCCTATATAGAGCCGAACCCGCCGGGATGAACCGGTGAAAGGCGACCGTCGGCGGTCGCCCAGTGTGGGCTTTACCGAGTGCGAAGCAATATTTGCATTCCGGCGGCTCATCGCTATAGTCCGCCGCGATTTTGCCGGCCGGCTCGTCCATGACGATACGGCTAGCTACGCTGTTCGATCGCGACGACGTGCGCGTCCGGCGACAACCTCGAGGAGTTCGGAATGTTCGTCACGCCAGCCTACGCTCAAGCGGCGGCGCCTTCCCCGGCAATCGACTTCCTGACCGGGCCCAACGGCATCATCATCCCGATGCTGCTGGTCCTGGTGATCATGTACTTCCTGGTGATCCGGCCCCAGCGCCAGCAGCAGAAGAAGCACCAGGAAACGCTTTCCAACTTGCGCCGCGGCGACACGGTCGTCACCTCCGGCGGCATCATCGGCAAGGTGTCGAAGGTTCCGACCGACAACGAGGTCGAGATCGAGATCGCCGAGAACGTCCGGGTCCGCGTCGTGCGCTCGACCATCACCGACGTGCGCACCAAGGGTGAGCCGGTGAAGGACAAGGCCTGATCGGTCCGACCGACCGGGAGGTCGAGGGCAGGGGCTCATGCCCCTGTTCTGGCGGCCGACGACGGGGGGCCCTTATGGGCAACGTCGGCTGAATTGAACGAACTGACATACTGGCGGGCAGCTATGCTCTATTTCTCGCGTTGGAAAATCCTGGCGATCCTCGCCGTCTGCCTGTTGGGCATCGTCTTTGCTGTGCCCAACTTCCTCTCGCGCGACCAGCTGGCGTCGCTGCCCGAGTTCATGCGCGGCCAGATGGTTCTCGGCCTCGACCTGCAGGGCGGCGCGCATCTGCTCCTGGAAGTCGACACCAAGTCGCTGGTCAAGGATCGCGTCGACGTCCTGCGCGACGACGTGCGCAAGGCCATGCGCGACGAGAAGATCGGCATCACCGGGCTCGGCGTCCAGGGCACCGGCGTTGTCGTCCGCGTGCTCGATACCACCCAGTTGGACAAGGCCGAAACCAAGCTCAACACCCTCATTCAGAACCTCTCCGGCACCATCCTGACCGCCTCGCCGATCAAGGACATCACGGTCGCCCGCGAGGACAACGGCCTGTTCCGCCTGACGCTGACCGACAGCGGCATCACCTATCGCACCCAGCGCGCCGTCGAACAGTCGATCGAGGTCATCCGCCGTCGTATCGACCAGCTCGGCACCACCGAGCCGTCGATCACGCGGCAGGGCGACAACCGCGTACTCGTTCAGGTCCCGGGCCTGCAGGATATCGAGGGTCTGAAGAAGATCCTGGCGCAGACCGCGCGGTTGACCTTCCAGCTCGTCGAAGAAGTCGGCCCGACCGTGCTGCAGGGGACGAAGAGCAGCGAAACCCAAGTGCTCTATACCCGCGACAATCCGCCGACCCCCGTACTGGTGCAGAAGCGTGTCCTGGTCTCGGGCGACGAATTGGTCGATGCGCAGGCGCAGTTCAATTCGCAGCAGAGCACCTGGGTGGTCAATTTCCGCTTCGATACGTCCGGCGCGCAGAAGTTCGCCGTGGTAACGCAGCAGAATGTCGGCCGACCCTTCGCCATCGTGCTCGACAACCATGTGATCAGCTATCCCAACATCCGCGAGCCGATCACAGGCGGTTCCGGGCAGATTTCCGGCAGCTTCGACGCCAAGTCGTCGAGCGAGCTGGCGCTTCTCCTGCGCGCCGGCGCCTTGCCGGCCAATCTGACCATCGTCGAAGAGCGCACGGTGGGCGCCGGCCTCGGTGCCGACTCGATCGCCACCGGCGAGTTGGCGGCCGGCATCGGCATCGTCGCCGTCATCTTCTACATGCTGGCCAACTACGGCCTGTTCGGCCTGTTCGCCAATCTGGCGGTGATCATCAACGTCACCTTCACCATCGCCATCCTGTCGATCTTCCATGCCACGCTGACGTTGCCCGGCATCGCCGGCATCGTGCTCGGCGTCGGCATGGCGGTTGACGCCAACGTGCTGATCTACGAACGCATCCGTGAAGAGCAGATGCAGGGACGATCGCCGATCGCTTCGATCGACACCGGCTTCCGGCGAGCCATCGCCACCATCACCGATACCAACTCGACCCACCTGATCGCCTCCATCGTGCTGTTCTGGCTGGGGACAGGCGCCATCAAGGGCTTTGCCCTGACGCTCGCCGTCGGCACCGTGACCTCCTTCTTCACCGCGGTCACCGTCACCCGACTGATGGTCACGCAGTGGCTGCGGGTCACGAAGCCGACGCGCGTTCCGATCTGAGGCTCAAGGACCGATACAGATGAAACTTCTTCGCCTCGTCCCGGACAACACCCGCTTTCGCTTCATGCACTGGGGGCGGATCACCATCCCCTTAGCGCTCGGATTGGTGTTTGTCTCCATCCTCGGCTGGGCCATCCTCGGCTTCAACTTCGGCATCGACTTCACCGGCGGTCTGCTGATCGAAGTCCGCCAGACTCAGGGCTTGGCCGATCTCGCCAAGATCCGGTCCGACGTCGAATCCCTGAAGCTCGGCGACGCGCAGGTGCAGGGCTTCGGCCAGCAATCGGACGCGCTCATCCGCCTCGGCGAACAGCCGGGCGGCGAAAAGGCGCAGCAGGCGGCAGTCGAGAAGGTCAGGGCCAAGCTCGGCTCGACCTATGAGTTCCGCCGCGTCGAAGTGGTCGGCCCTGCCGTCTCCAAGGACCTGCAGTTCAATGCGGTGATGGCGGTGGTGACATCGCTCGTCCTCATCCTCGCCTATCTATGGTTCCGCTTCGAATGGCAATTCGCGGTCGGGGCCATCATGACGACGATCCACGATGTGCTCTTGACGCTCGGCTTCATGGCGTACCTCAGGATCTCGTTCGACCTGCCAATCCTCGCCGCCATCCTGACGATCGTCGGCTATTCCTTGAACGACACCGTCGTCATCTACGACCGCATCCGTGAAATGATGCGGAAATACAAGAAGATGCCGATTGCCGACCTGATCGAGCTGTCGATCAACGAAACGCTGTCCAGAACCGTCGTGACCGCCGTCACGGTGTTCATCGCCTCGTTATCGCTGCTTCTCTTCGGTGGCGATGCGCTGCACGGCTTCTCGTTCATCCTGGTGTTCGGCGTCATTGTCGGCACCTATTCCTCGATCGTCGTCTCCGCTCCGCTGCTGATCTTCCTGCATCTGCGCACCGACAAGGAAGAGAAGCCCGGCAAGGGCGGCAAGGCGAAGACCTCGGACGCCACCGCAGCGCTGGCCAAGCCGTGAGCGACGGGCCGGCCGACGCGCGTCGGCCGCACCTGCCCCAGCAGGTCGCCATCGAGGCCTATGGCAGCGGTGGCTTCCGCTTCGCCGGCATGAGCCATCGCGGCTCCATCCTGGCGCTGCCGTCGGGCCTCTATACCTGGGACATCACAACCGCCGAGGGCCTCTGCGAGGCGGACTTCGCCGAATTGTTCCGCGAGACCGCCTGCATCGACGTGCTCCTCATCGGCACGGGCCGCCAAACAGTGCCGATCCCGGAAGCCTTGCGCTGGCAGTTCCGCGACCGGCGCATCCAGGCAGACGCCATGCTGACCGGCCACGCCGTAAGGACCTACAACGTCCTCATCGCCGAGAACCGCCGGGTGGCTGGTGCTTTCGTCGCGGTGGAGTAATCCGGCGCGGACGCTATATCGTCTGGCATGGACGACGCTTACACCTATTGCTCCGATCGCCTGCACGAGCTCGACAAGGAACGGTTCTTCGCCGGACTGTTCACGCCCGAGCCCGCGCGTCGGCATGTATTCGCCATTCTCGCGTTTTCGGCCGAAATCGCGCGGGTACGTGACGTCGTGTCCGACCCGCTGCCCGGCGAGGTCAGGCTGCAATGGTGGCGCGACCTCATGGACGGCACCGCGCGGGGAGAGTGCGAGGCCAATCCGATCGCGGCAGCCCTGACCGACACGATTGCGCGATTTGGCTTGCCGCTCGACATGTTCCATCAGCTGATCGAGGCGCGCAGCTTCGATCTCTACGACGATCCGATGCCGTCGCTCGCCGATCTGGAGACCTATGCCCGCGAGACCTCGTCGGCGCTGATCCGGCTCTCGTCGATCGTGCTGGCGGGCCGCGATGACGTCGCAGCCGCGGCAGCTGCCGAGCCGGCCGGCATCGCCTACGGTCTGACCGGGCTGTTGCGCTCGGTCGCCTTCCACGCCGCGCGCGGCCAGACGTATCTGCCCACCGATCTCCTCGAAGCGTATGGCGTCGATCCCGCGTCGATCCTCGCCGGCAAGTCCTCGGCGGGCCTCAACGGCGTGCTCGCCGAATTGCGCGCCCGCACCCGCGCCCGCCTTGCCGAGACCCGCACCCTGATCGCCGCCGTGCCGAAGCCGGCCGCTCCGGCATTCCTGGCGTGTGCGCTGGTCGAGCCGATGCTGAAGCTGATGGATCGCGCCGATTACGACCCGTTCCGGACCGTGGTCGACCTGCCGCAGTGGCGCAAGCAGCTGACCCTGTGGTGGATGGCGCGCCGCGCGCGATGACGGCCGGTGTCATTGCGAGGGCTCGATCAGCGGCCAGATGAAATCACTTGGCAGCTGGATCTCGGCTCTACGAGCGGCAGGAAAAGTCCAGGAGGTTCTCGCCATGCGCCTCACCCGGACGAGCCCCTTGCGCGTTGAGAACGGCGAAGCCGGGCGTCCCACCGGGTAGCCGCACGCCGGCAACCACCAGCGTCTGCCGGCCCATGGCGGCCGGCGATGCCCTCAGCGACGGCTCAAGCAGGCCGAATACGTCGGTTGCCGACAGATCCTCGCCGGCGATCCAGCGGATCCGGTAGCGTCCCCCGAACAGTGGCTTGGCCACCCGTCGCCAGCCTCCGCCCGGATCGGGTGGGAGCGAGCCGATGAGCGTCCTCGCCGTGCGGCCGAGGCAGCCGGTGTGGAAGTGCAGCTGGTCCTGCGAGCGGTCCCGCGCCGAATTCAGCGCAACGCCGATCTGACTGCGGTCGAGCCGCAAAGCCTCGCCGGCCGAGATCAGTCGGCGCGCGTCCCAGGCGGCCTGCCAATAGTTCGGCAGATTGGGGCGCTGCAGTTCCGGGCTCTCGATGCCGGAGATCCGTCGCGTCGGGATTGTCAGAATGTGGTTGTCAGAGACGGCGAGGAGGGCGATGCCGTTTGCGCCGGCGCCCTTCACCTCGGCACAGGGCAGCGGCAGCCCGATCGCCGCGCTCGGAACGCAGAGATAGCTGACGACGCGCCACAGATCGTCCGACCCAAATGTCTGCCGCTCGACCTCGAGGGGGCCTTCCGCCGCCGCCGGGGTGGTCGCCAGAGCCGCCACGAGGGAAGCGATCGCCAGAGGCAGGCACCGGCCCATGGTCAGTCGCCCTCGCCGGCAAGCGCGGCATCGACGGTCCGGCAGCAGGTCTTCGTCGCGTCGAGCCATTCGGCGAAATCGGCGCGCGCTCGCGCCGTCAGCGCCCGCTTCTTCGCCTGCGCCTTCTCGGTGCCGCGGAACCGCTTGACGCCTTCCGGCTTCTTCACCTCGATCGGCGGAAACAGGCCGAAATTGACGTTCATCGGCTGGAACGAGCGCGGTCCCTCGTCAGCCTCGGCCAGGATGTGCCCGCCAGTGACGTGGGCAAGCAGCGCGCCGCAGGCGGTTGTCGGCGGTGGGGGCACGGGGGTGAAACCCAACCGCTCGGCGGCGGCGAAACGGCCGGCGAGGAGGCCGATGGCTGCGCTCTCGACATAGCCTTCGCACCCGGTGATCTGGCCGGCGAACCTGAGGTTCGGCCGAATCTTCAGGCGCAGCGAGGCATCGAGGAGCTTGGGCGAATTCAGATAGGTGTTGCGGTGAAGCCCGCCCAGCCGGGCGAATTCGGCCTGAGCCAGCCCCGGGATCATGCGGAAGATCCGCACCTGTTCCGCGTATTTGAGCTTCGTCTGGAACCCGACCATGTTCCACAGCGTGCCGAGCGCATTGTCCTGCCGAAGCTGAACGATGGCGTGCGGCTTGACCGCCGGGTTCCGCGGATCGGTCAGCCCGACCGGCTTCATCGGCCCGAAGCGCAGCGTCTCGGGCCCGCGCTCGGCCATCACCTCGATCGGCAGGCAGCCGTCAAAATAGGGGGTGTTCGCCTCCCACTCTTTGAACGAGGTCTTGTCGCCCGCGACCAGCGCCGCGACGAATGCCTCGTAGTCCTCCTTGGTCATCGGGCAATTCAAATAGTCGGCGCCCGTGCCGCCGGGCCCGGCCTTGTCGTAACGCGACTGCCGCCAAGCAACATCCATGTCGATACTCTCGGCATGGACGATCGGTGCAATGGCATCGAAGAAGGCGAGTTCGTCCGCCCCGGTCAGCGCGCGGATGGAATTGGCGAGTTCCGGCGTCGTCAGCGGCCCGGTGGCGATGACTGTGAGGCCCCAGTCCTCGCCCGGCGGCTCGATGATCTCCTCGCGCCGGATGGTGACGAGCGGGTGGCTGGAGAGCGCTGTGCCGACGGCAACCGAAAACCCTTCGCGGTCGACGGCCAGCGCACCGCCGGCCGGCACCTGATGGCGGTCGGCGGCGGCCATGATCAGCGAGCCGGCCATCCGCATTTCGGCGTGGATGAGACCGACCGCATTGAGGTCGGCATCATCGGAGCGGAACGAATTCGAGCAGACGAGTTCGGCCAGCCCGTCCGTCTGGTGCGCCTCGGTGCGGCGGATCGGCCGCATCTCGTGCAGGATGACGGGAACGCCCTTGGAGGCAATCTGCCAGGCCGCTTCGGACCCGGCCAGACCGGCGCCGACGACATGGATGGGGGGTGGATCTGCAGAAGATGTCATACCTGCCGATTAGCATCATCGCCATGGCTGAAACAAGTCTGCGTGTGCCACCTTTCCCGCCACGCCTTTCCCGCTAAACTTTTCCAGGCTGCTCGCGGAGACAGGTGATTCGATGCAGGTGTCAGCGAAACACATGGGGATTGCACTGGTCCGGCGGATGGTCCTGGGTCTGGCCATCGTCCTCGGCCCTCCGGCGAGCGCGCAGGATCGTGCTTCGGTGACGACCGACACGGTCGAGCCGCTGCAGCTGCAACATGTCCTGCACCCGAAACACAAACATCCGGCTGCCGCGCCCGTCGCACCGACGACGATCGGCGTGCGCGAGCCGGCGAATTATGAGCCCGATCCCGGCATCGTACGCTGGTACCAAGAGCGCAGCGCCACTCTGCCGGTCAACGAGCATCCGATCTACTGCCACGGCTACGGCTGCGAGTTCCAGACGCCGATCCCGATATCGGATGCGGACTTTGCCGAATTGCAGAGGATCTTCGCTGCCCGTGCCGGTTCGGCGGTCGAAGAACGCAAGGCGATCAGCGCGTCGGTGCAATGGTGGGAGCGCCATGCCTCGCCGCTCTTGGGCGGGCCGCCGCGGGTGCGCGGCGACACCCAGCCGCATCGACCGGGCCAGACCGATTGCCTTGACGAGGCGACCAATTCGACCACCATCCTGGTCTACCTTGAGCGACACAAATTCCTGAAATACCACCGTGTCGAGCGGCCCGAGGCTCGTGGCATGCTGCTCTATTCGCACGCCACCGCGGTCATCAAGGAGATCGCCGGCGAGGCCTGGGTGGTCGACATGTGGATGTACGACATGGGCGATCCGCCGGACATGCCGACTTACGCCGAATGGGCGTCGCATTGGTGAGACCGGCGTTGCGACGGCTGTCGCCTCGTTGACGCCGGCGGTGTGGGTACGAACAAAAAAAGGCAGGTGCGCACTCCCTCGCACCTGCCTTCATCGTGATACCTGGAGATATCTATCGGCGCGTCACTTGGCCTCGCCGGTGCAGCCGCAGACCGACATCTTGCCGGGGATGGTCGTCGCCCATTGGCCGTTCCACTTGATCTTGGACAGACCGGCGTCGCATTTCGCCTTGGCTTCACCCTGGTTCCAGATCGGGCCGACCTTTACGTCGCCCTTCGTGTCCTTGACGGGGGCAGCATTGGTGGCACCGCACACCGACATCTTGCCCTGGACGGTCGTCGTCCACTGACCGTTCCAAGTGAGCTTGCAGGCGAACGCGCACTTCGATGCGGCTTCGCCCTGGTTCCAGATCGGACCGGCCTTCATGTCGAAGTCGGCGAGTGCGACACCGCCCGACATGACGGAAGCGACGGCAATGATGGACGCGACAACAAAGCGTTTCATCTATTTCATCTCCCAAACAAATTTCAATTCCTTGATGGTCTATGCGCACCTTGGATTACGCACGACGATCGATGTCACTATCAGGTAATTGTCATTTTTTGGAGTCAGGAAATAGCGCTCTGATTGCGATATATCGACACACAATCGAGAGAGGTACGCCGCCGGTTGGCTCCAGATCGTCCGAGTTGCGGTGTTTGTCACAAGCCATTGCCCGGACTACCTCCGGATGCCACGCGACACCGGCAATCAGAGAATTCGTCCCTTGGAATCGCAAGCGCCTGCCGGGGGAGGACCGGCAGGCGCCTGAACGAACCGGGTGGCTCTGAACCCCCGGGACCCAGCCTGTCTCCGTGGGAGGAACGGAGCTGCGGCCGCAAACACGCCGAGGCGAAAATTTCCCCGACGATACGCTCGATGCTGTCCAGCCACCGACATGACCCGAGGCGACTGGCGAGAAAGCTACTCACGGCCGGCTGTCCAAAGGCTGGGAGGATGCCTGTCAGGACACTTGAAACCACCGCCGGAGCCACGTTCACGGCATCTACGCGTAACAATGTATAACGAGTGTGCTGCCGCCAAAAGAGGCAGTGTCGCATGGCCGACATGCGAATGATGCAATGCAACATGATCGAATGGTGTATTGCGGTTATGGCGCTCGACGATCGCCGTTCACTCTGCCGCAGTGCGACGAGCACCCGGCGCCCGGCGCCTCAACAACTCGTCGAGGAAGCGGCCGGTATGGCTCCTCGGCTCCCTGGCGATCTCCTCGGGGCGACCCGTCGCGACGATCTCGCCGCCACCGTCGCCGCCCTCGGGGCCGAGATCGATCACCCAGTCGGCCGTCTTGATCACTTCGAGATTGTGCTCGATGACCGCCACCGTGTTGCCCTGGTCGACCAGTTCGTGCAGCACTTCCATCAGCTTGGCGACGTCGTGGAAATGCAGTCCGGTGGTCGGTTCGTCGAGAATGTAGAGCGTTCGCCCGGTGGAGCGGCGCGACAGTTCCTTCGACAGCTTGACGCGCTGCGCCTCGCCACCAGAGAGCGTCGTCGCCTGTTGGCCGACGTGGATGTAGCCGAGGCCGACGCGCGACAAGGTGTCCAGCTTCTCGCGGATCGCCGGCACCGCGGCAAAGAAGCCGACACCCTCGTCCACCGTCATGTCGAGCACGTCGGCGATCGACTTGCCCTTGTAGTGCACTTCAAGCGTCTCGCGATTGTAGCGCTTGCCCTTGCATTGGTCGCAAGTGACGTAGACGTCGGGCAGGAAGTGCATCTCGATCTTGATGACGCCGTCGCCCTGGCAGGCCTCGCAGCGGCCGCCCTTGACGTTGAAAGAGAAGCGGCCTGGGCCGTAGCCGCGCGCCTTGGCCTCGGGCAGCCCGGCGAACCAGTCGCGGATCGGGGTGAAGGCGCCCGTATACGTCGCCGGATTGGAGCGCGGCGTGCGCCCGATCGGCGACTGGTCGATATCGATGATCTTGTCGATCAGTTCCAGCCCCTCGATGCGATCGTGCGGCGCCGGGTTCTCGCGCGCGCCGTTCAACTTGCGTGCGACCGCCTTGAACAGCGTATCGATCAGCAGCGTCGACTTGCCGCCGCCGGAGACGCCGGTGACGCAGGTCATCGTGCCGAGCGGGATCTCGGCAGTGACATTCTTCAGATTGTTGCCGCGCGCACCGACGATTCTGAGCGACTTGCCCTTGGTCAGCTTGCGGCGCTTGGCCGGCACCGGGATCTGCAACGTGCCCGACAGGTATTGGCCGGTCAGCGAGTTCGGATCGTCCATCACCTCCTGCGGACTGCCGGCAACGATGATGCGGCCGCCGTGCACGCCGGCACCCGGACCGACATCGACGACGTAGTCCGCCTCACGGATGGCATCCTCGTCGTGTTCGACGACGATGACGGTGTTGCCGAGATCGCGCAGGTGCTTCAGCGTCGTCAACAGCCGCGCGTTGTCGCGCTGGTGCAGGCCGATGGACGGCTCGTCGAGCACGTAGAGGACGCCCGTCAGGCCGGACCCGATCTGGCTGGCCAGCCGGATGCGCTGGCTCTCGCCGCCCGACAGCGTGCCGGAATTGCGCGACAGCGTCAGATAGTCGAGACCGACGTCGACGAGGAACTTCAGCCGCTCGCGGATCTCCTTCAGAATCCGGTGGGCGATCTCGTTCTGCTTGTCGGTCAGATCGGCCGGTAGGCATTCGAACCACGGCAGCGCCCGCCGGATCGACATCTCCGACACCTGGCCGATGTGGTGCCCGGCGATCTTGACCGCGAGCGCCTCGGGCTTCAGCCGGAAACCGCTGCAGGCGGCGCAGGGCGTGGCGGTGAAATAGCGTTCGATCTCTTCGCGCGACCAGTCGCTCTCCGTCTCGCGCCAGCGCCGCTCCAGGTTCGGGATGACGCCCTCGAACGTCTTCAGCGTGCGATAGCTGCGGACGCCGTCCTCATAGGTGAACTCGACCTCCTCCGTCCCGGTGCCGAAGAGGATGACGTGGCGCGCTTGTTCGGACAGATCGCGCCAGGGCTTCGACAACGGGAAGCCATACTGGCGCGACAGCCCCTCGAGCGTCTGCAGCACGAAAGGCGAGGTCGAGCGCGACCAGGGTGCCACCGCACCCGCCTTCAGCGTCAGGCTCTGATCGGGAACGATTAATTCCGGATCGATCTTCTGTTCCGAGCCGAGCCCACCGCAGGTCGGACAGGCGCCGAACGGATTGTTGAAGGAGAACAGCCGGGGCTCGATCTCGGAGATGGTGAAGCCGGATACGGGGCAGGCGAACTTCTCGGAAAACAGGATGGAGACCGGCTTGCCGGACTCGTCCTTCTGATCGGCCATTTCGACGACCGCGATGCCGTCGGCCAGATGCAGCGCCGTCTCGAACGAATCGGCGAGCCGCGCGCTGAGATCCGGGCGCACCACGATGCGGTCGACGACGACGTCGATGTCGTGCTTCAGCTTCTTGTCGAGGCTGGGGGCGTCTGCGATCTCGTAGTAGGTGCCGTCGATGCGGACGCGCTGGAAGCCCTTCTTCTGCAGGTCGGCCAGCTCCTTGCGGTATTCGCCCTTGCGCCCGCGGATCATCGGGGCGAGCAGATAGGCCCGGCTGCCCTCCGGCAGAGCGAGGGTCCGGTCGACCATCTGGGTGATGGTCTGGCTCTCGATCGGCAGTCCCGTCGCCGGCGAATACGGCACGCCGACACGGGCGAACAACAGCCGCATGTAGTCGTAGATCTCGGTGACCGTGCCGACGGTCGAACGCGGATTGCGCGAGGTCGTCTTCTGCTCGATCGAAATCGCCGGCGACAATCCGTCGATCTGGTCGACGTCCGGCTTCTGCATCATCTCCAGGAACTGCCGGGCATAGGCGGACAGCGATTCGACGTAGCGGCGCTGTCCCTCGGCATAGATCGTATCGAAGGCGAGCGACGACTTGCCCGAACCCGAAAGCCCCGTCATCACGATCAGCGAATCGCGCGGCAGGTCGATGTCGATGTTCTTTAGATTATGCTCGCGCGCGCCGCGGATCGAGATCACGTTGCGGGCGGGGTCGCTCGGACGTCTGGTCAGGGTCATGGGTCCGGATCTGCTTGCGTGTCTGCCGAAAGACGGTCTGCCGAAAACCTGTGGCGCAATGGCCGGCGTTGCCGACGGCTGGTCGAGCCGCGGCGTCGTTCGGCGTCACCTGCGTCAAATGTGGGGCGTCCGGCGCTTTTGCCAAGTCCTCTATAGAACGGACAAGGAACAAAGACAAGAGCTGCCCCCCGCCGGAGCACCGGCACCGCCATCCATATCCGACGCTGCTGACAGTTACTGTCCGCAGACAACCGGTACGATCGCCCCCCGCACCGCCGCGGCGATCTCGCCGGTCGTATGCTGCGCCGTCCCTGGTTGCGCCTCCGCGATGCCGACGGCGCCGAGGAAGCCGCCGATCGCCGGGCCGGGCACCACGTCGTAGGCCGTTTGCGGCTGGATGCCGGCGATCTGCACTCCCTGGCGTGGCACGGCGGCAACGAGCGCGACGAGGGCTCCGGTTCGGTCAGTAACAAGCGCCCCGGTGCCGCCCGGCTGCAATTGCGTCAGCACGCGATAGGCGGCAAGTCCCGGCTTGGCCGGACCGCCGACCGTTTCGCCCGAAGTGACCGACAGCGGCCCCGGCTTGCCCGCGGCTTCGGTGAAGCCGAGCACCACGAGGGGATCGGCGGCGCTCGGATCGTTCGCACGCACCGGCAGACTTGCCGGCGGTGCCTTTGCTGCCGGAGCCTCGAGCAGGGCGAGGCCCGTCGGTTTGTCGAGCTTGGCAACACTTGCCGGCGAGGCTCCGACGGTCAGTGAGGTGCATTTGGCCACCGCGGCGGCGACGGTCAGCACCTTGCCCGGCGCGACCACGAGGCCGTTGGCAATCATCGGGCCGACGGGTGCGGGCAGGGCGGCTGGCTGGGTCGGCGCTGACGGCTCCTTTGCCGCAACTTCGGGCTTTGCCGAGGCCGAAGCCGGGGCCGATTTGCCGGTCGGATCAAAGGAATTGGCGATGGCGACGGCGAATTTCTCGAGCACCGGCGCAACGCCCTTCTCGTAGGAGAAGGTGAAGCCGCGCAAATGCTTGTCGCCGTTTACTGAGATGCGGGTGTAAAACTTGCGCGCATTCGTCTGGCCGGCGACGACCAGCCAGTCCGGCTTGATTACCGAATAATCGACCTTGCGGCCGTCGCGCGTGTCGGCCTTCAACTGCTGGAACACCGACGGCAGGTCTTTGTCGGTCTCCGCCAGCGCAAAGGTCTCCTCGGTGAACTGCTTCGATGTCGCCGTCCAGGCAGTGCCGTGTTCGGTCCGCGTCGGTGTGCCGACGAGGGCGAGCGGTACGCCGATGGCAACCCCGGTTGCCGCATCATTGATGAGCGTGAATTTCGCCGCGGCCTTGGCGCTGGTGCCAGCGCTGACGATTCCCTTCGCCTCCTCGGCGTCGACGGTGCCGTCGGCGTTGAGCTTGTGGTGGGTTTCGAACGACTTCAGCGCATCGAGCGTGCCCTTGCCGAAGGCGCCGTCGACGCCGCCGTTGTAGTCGCCCGTCCACACCAAGGCGTCCTGAATGGCGCGACGATCCTCGAGGCTGAGCTTGTCCCAAGCCGCCTTGGCCTCATCAATCTGGTTGGCGGCGGGAGCCGGCGCGGCTGGTCCCGGAACCTTGGTGGTCGGCACCGGCTTGGCCGGCATCGTCGCATCGCCGCCCGGCTTGGCGCCCGTGGTCGGCGCGTTCTCGGCAAAGGCGGCGGCGGAAGTGAGGACGGCGAGGCAGGCAAAAGCGGCAACATTCAGCGGCCGGGATGACGGGAAATGCATGGGACCTGTCTCCTCGAAAAATCGATGCCTTCGGAACGGGGCCGTGCTAGCGTCGCCCCGGCGAGGCAAAAGCGATAACGAATGGACCGACTGTCGCAGAGCGTTGGCCCTTGAGTCGAGTCCCAACCGGGCCGGGCGGACGCGGATGTTTCGAGCGTGTTGCCTTTCCTCGCGCTTCCGCGCTGAACGTTGCCGAATGCGGCGGCGGTGCGGCGGTGTTCGTCACGAAGTTGCCTCAGTCGCGACTTCTGATGGCTCGCGTTTTTGATCGCATGCGCCCCGGATGTGTTTCCGCTCGGGCCGCCAATTGACCGCCGCCGGTGCTTTTTGAAGCCGGCGAACATCGTTATTTCGAGGGCGACGCCTGTCGTCCCGTGGGAGAGATCGTCATGTCGCGCATTGTCGCAGCAGTCGTTGCCGCCCTTCTCACATGCTTGCTTTCAGGATCAGCGCTCGCCGACCAGAAGCTCTACCAGCGCGACGATCTGGCGAGCGATGGCGTCCGCCTCGCCGCCAAATGGAAGAGCGACTACAAGACATCGGGCGTCGATGCGGCAAAGACCAAGGCTGCCGCGCAGGCCGCCGAAGCCAAGGGCGACGAGACGACTGCCTACGACGACTATGCGGCCGCGCTGGTGCTCGATCCGAAGGACTGGAAGACTTGGTCGCGCTTGGCGCATCTGGCCGCCGGCATGACCGGCGCCAATTATTCGGAGACCTACAAGTACCATCACACGGCGATCGTCGCCGGCTATGCCGCCTATCTGCAGGCGCCGACGAAGCCCGACGAGGCGACGGCGCTGGGCACGCTTGCCGCCGTCTACGAAGGGCTGAAGGAGCCGAAGGATGCGCTGATCGTGCTGCGCTCGGCCATCAAGGTCGCCGAGAACAAGGACAACCGCGAGGCCTACAACCGCCTTCGCGCCGATGTCGGCTTCCGGCTTCTCGACTACAAGCTTGACGCCGATGCGGTCTCCCCGCGTGTTTGCTTCCAGTTCTCCGAGGAGCTCGCCGGCGGCAAGGTCGATTTCACGCCCTATGTCGTCGTCGGCGGCATAGCCACCCCAGCCATCACCAACCAGGGCCAGCAGCTCTGCGTCGAAGGCCTCGAACACGGCAAACGCTATTCCGTCGTGCTGCGCCAGGGCCTGCCGTCCGCGGTCGGCGAAGACCTGCTGAAGCCCGCCGACTACGACCTCTACGTCAAGGACCGCTCGCCGGCCGTGCGCTTCACCGGCAAGAACTACGTCCTGCCGCGCACCGGCCAGGAAGGCCTGCCGATCATCACGGTGAACACGCCGAAGGTCGACGTCGACGTCTACCGCATCGGCGACCGCAGCCTCGCTCCGACCGTGCATTCGGAAGATTTCTTCCGCCAGCTCGACGGCTATTCCGCCGACAAGATCGCCGACGAGAAGGGCGTGAAGGTCTGGTCCGGCAAGCTCGACGTGAAATCGGAGCTGAATAAGGACGTCATCACCGCCTTCCCGGTGTTGCAGGCGGTCGGCAAGCTCGAGCCCGGCATCTACATCATGCTGGCCAAGGCCACCAACGGCTCGCTCGACCAGTACGACAGCCGCGCCACGCAGTGGTTCCTCGTCTCCGACCTTGGCCTGACGTCGTTCTCCGGCGATGACGGTCTGCACGTGTTCGTCCGGTCGCTCGCTTCGGCCGATCCGGTTGCCGGCGTCAACGTGCGCCTGATCGCCAAGAACAACGAGGTGCTCGCCACCGCCGAGACCGATGCGACCGGCCACGTCAAGTTCGATGCCGGCCTGTCGCGCGGCAAGGGTGGCCTCTCCCCCGGCCTTGTCGTCGCCGACGACGGCAAGGGCGACTACGGCTTCCTCGACCAGCAGGGCCAGGCCTTCGACCTGACCGACCGCGGCGTCAAAGGTCGCGAAAGCCCGACCGGGCTCGACGCCTTCCTCTATACCGAGCGCGGCGTCTACCGCTCCGGCGAGACGGTCAACGTGACGTCGCTGCTCCGCGACGTAAAAGGCAAGTCGGTCAACGGCCTGCCGGTAACCCTCGTGGCCGAGCGCTCCGACGGCGTCGAATACCGCCGCTCCGTCGTCGCCGACCAGGGCGAGGGTGGCCGTGCCTGGTCGCTGCCGCTTGTCTCCGGCGCCCCCACCGGCACCTGGCACGTGAAAGCCTTCTCCGATCCGAAGCGCCCGGCGATCGGCGAAGTGTCGTTCCTCGTCGAAGATTACGTGCCCGAACGCATCGACATGAAGCTGACGCCGAAACAGACGCGGCTGAATGCCGGCGAACCGCTCGAGATCGGCGTCCTTGCCAACTACCTCTACGGCGCGCCGGCCGGCGGGCTGGCGCTGTCGGGCACCTTGAAGGTCGAACAGTCCGAAAAATCGACCATTCCAGGGCTCGAGGACTGGACCATCGGCATCGACGACGAGAACTTCGAGTCGATCTCGAAGGAGATCGAGGGCGAATATACGACCGACGAGAAGGGCGCAGGCTCGGTCGTCGTCGAAGTTCCGCCAGCCGAGACCACGCGTCCCCTGCAGATGACCGTCAATCTGAAGATCGCCGAATCCGGTGGCCGCGAGATCGAACGGTCGCTGACCGTGCCGATCCTGCCCAAGGCCTCGGTCTTCGCGGTGAAGCAGCTGTTCGCCGACTACTCGCTGAACGCTGGTGATCAGGCCAAGTTCGACGTGGTGTTTGCCACGCCCGACGGCCAGAAACTGGCAAAGAAGGGCGTGAAGTGGCAGTTGTCGCAGATCACCCATAGCTACCAGTGGTACAATTCGGAAGGCCGCTGGGACTTCGAGGTGATCAAGCGCGCCGAGCGCGTCGCCGACGGCACCCTCGACATCGCCGCGACCGATCCGGCACATATTTCGGCGCCGGTCGACTGGGGCAACTACCGCCTCGACATTTCGAGCGACGACCCGGCCGGACCGCACACGTCGGTCACCTTCTGGGTCGGCTGGGGCAGCTCCGACAAGGTGGATACGCCCGACATCCTCGACGTCGCCACAGACAAGGACGCCTACCAGTCCGGCGACGAGATCAAGATCCGGCTGAAGCCGCGCTTTGCCGGCAAGGCGACCGTCGCCATCATTTCCGACAAGGTCTACGACCTGCGCAACGTCGACGTGACGCCGGCCGGCACGACGCTGTCGATTCCCGCCGATGGCAACTGGGGGGCTGGCGCCTACGTCGTCGCCATGGCCTATCGCCCGCTCGACGTGGCGGCGCACCGCATGCCCGGCCGCGCCATCGGCGTCGCCTGGACCGCGATCGACCGGCCGACGCGCACGCTCGGCGTCAAATTGAATACGCCGGAGCTGATCCGGCCGCGTGGGGCGCTGACGATCCCAGTCAAGATCGCCGGGCTGGAACCGGGCGAAGCGGCCTTCGTCACCGTTTCCGCCGTCGACCTCGGCATCCTGAACCTCACCCACTACGAGACGCCCAATCCGGAAGCCTTCGCCTTCGGCCAACGGCTGTTGTCGGGCGAATGGCGCGACCTCTACGGCTTCCTCATCGACGGCATGCAGGGGACCCGCGGCACCATCACCCAGGGCGGCGACCAGGATACCAAGAAGACGCAAGCGCCGCCGGACCAGGAGCCCTTGTCGCGTTATTCCGGCGTCGTCACCGTCGGCTCGGACGGCACCGCGGCGGTCAATTTCGACATCCCGGCCTTCAACGGCACGGTCCGCGTCGCTGCCGTCGCCTGGACCAAGGCCAAGCTCGGCCATGGCGAAGCGGACGTGATCGTGCGCGATCCGGTCGTCGTGCAGGCCACGCTGCCGCGCTTCATGGCGCTCGGCGACCAGTCGCGCTTCCATCTGGCCGTCGACAACGTCGAGGGTCCTGCGGGCGACTACCATGTCGATGTCGATATCCATGGTCCCGTCGCGCTGCCGGTCGACGCGCTGTCTTCGACGCTGAAACTGCCGGCGAAGGGCAGGGCGCAATTGTCGTTGCCCGTCACCGCCGCCGGCCTCGGCAAGGCCACCGTCGACGTCAAATTGACGGGTCCGAACATCGAGGCCGGCCAGACGCTCGCTCTGACGGTCGAGCCGGCGACGCCGGCCATCTACCACCGCTCGATCCAGCCTTTGGCCCAGAACGGCGGCTCGATCACGCTCACGGATGATCTGACCAAGGACTTCCTCGCCGGCACCGGCGTCGTCTCCATCTCGGTGGCGCCGCAGACGGCTTTCGACGTCGCGGCCCTTCTGAAGGCGCTCGACCGCTATCCCTATGGCTGCACCGAGCAGACGGTGAGCCGGGCGCTGCCGCTCCTCTACGTCAACAAACTCGCCGAAGAACAGAACCTGGCCCTCGACGAGGGCATCGATGCGCGCATCAAGACGGCAATCGACCGGGTGCTGGCACGCCAGGATTCCAACGGTTCGTTCGGCCTGTGGGGCGTCGGCGGAGATTCGATCTGGCTCGACGCCTATGTCGGCGACTTCCTGACCCGGGCGCGCGAGCGCGGCTACGGCGTGCCGGATACGGCGATCACCTCGCTCCTTGACCGCCTCAGGAACTACATCGTCAACACCAACGAGCCGAAGGAAGCCGACGCCTACGAGATCGCCTATGCCGCGTATGTGCTGGCCCGCAACGGCCGGCCGGTCATCGGCGATCTGCGCTACCTCGCCGATACCAAGCCGGAGATCTTCGTCACGCCACTTGCCAAGGCGCAGATCGGCGCCGCGCTCGCCATGCTCGGCGATCGCGGTCGGGCGCAGCCGTTGTTCCAGGCGGCGGTGGAACGGCTCGGCGCCATCACCGGCGAACGCACCTGGCGCGAGGATTACGGCTCGCCGTTGCGCGACGGTGCCGGCCTGATCGCGCTGATGGCGGAGGCCAACGCACAAGGCAATCTGGTGCAGAAAGCCTCGGCGCTGGTCGAGACCGACCGCGGTGCCGTCACCTACACCTCCACCCAGGAGAATGCCTGGATGGTGCTCGCCGCCTACGCCACGATGAAGGATGCCGACAAGGTGTCGCTGACCATCAACGGCCAGCCGCGCGACGGCGCCTTCTACCGCTCCTACAAGGCTTCGACGCTGGAAGCCGGCCCGGTCACCGTCGTCAACAACGGCCCGATCCCGGTCAAAGCCGTCATCAACGCCTCCGGCCATCCCATCCTGCCTGAGCCGGCGCAATCGGCCGGCTACAAGATCGAGCGGACGTTCCACACACTCGACGGCAAGGAAGTCGATCCGTCGAAGGTGAAGCAGACGACGCGGCTGGTGGTCGTGTTGAAGGTCACCGAGGACAAGGCGGCCGAGGCCAAGATCATCGTCGTCGACCGGCTGCCCGCCGGCTTCGAGATCGACAACCCCGACCTCGTCAAGTCCGGCTCGGTCGAGGGCTTCGATTGGCTGGTCACGACGGTCGAGGCGGCACACACGGAGTATCGCGACGACCGCTTCGTCGCTGCGATCGACCGGGGCCCGAGCCAGTCGGCCTTCTTCAATCTGGCCTACATGGTCCGTGCCGTGGCGCCCGGCAAATACGTGCTGCCGCCGGCGACGGTGGAAGACATGTACCGGCCCGAGCGGTTCGGGCGCACCGCCTTCGGCACGGTGGAAGTGACTGATAAGTGAGGGGAAGCGCCGAACTGGCTTGCACTGCCGGTTCGGCGTTCCGGCCGCGACGCCGGAACTGGGGCATCAAGCAAGAGTGTCATCCCCGGCGAGATCGGCGAAGCCGATCGAGGGAAGGGGATCGAGACTGCTGTTCGCCGGCCCGATCCCTGGATCCCCTTCCCCTCGCGCCAAGGCGCTCGGCCGGGGATGACAATCGAACTGGCGGCGCGGTCAGTGGCTTCAGCGATATCGAGATCGTAGTTCATGGGCGAAATCGAAAATCCGTCAGCCGAGGTGCTCGTGACAGGGCGAGATGACGCCTCATCCCCCTCTTCCCTTGTGGGAGAGGGGGCAACTTCGCCTGACCGCAAACTCCGCCGCCTCTTTCGCCACCTCGCCCGTTCATCCGCAGCGATCTTCGCCCTCGCGCTCGATGCCGCGATTCCGGCGACCTTCGGCCTGTGGCTGTTCGTCAAGGATATGAAGCCGATCGACGTCTCGCCGGCCGACGTCCGCTCGGTCACCGTCGTCGACCGCGAGGGTCGGCTGTTGAGGCCGTTCACCACCGCCGACGGCCGCTGGCGACTGCCGGTGAAGGTTGATGAAGTCGATCCGGCCTATGTCCGCATGCTGCTCGCCTATGAGGACTACCGTTTCCGCGACCATCACGGCATCGACGTCTTCGCCGGCGCCCGCGCACTCTGGCAGCTGGCGCGCGAACACCGCATCGTCTCGGGCGGTTCGACCATCACCATGCAGGTCGCCCGGCTGTTGGAACCGCGCGACGAGCGCTCGTTTGCCGCCAAGGCACGCCAGGCGATCCGGGCGTTGCAGCTCGAGCAGCGCTTCTCCAAGGACGAAATCCTGTCGCTCTACCTGTCGCTTGCCCCGTTCGGCGGCAACGTCGAAGGCTTGCGCGCCGCGAGCCTCGCCTATTTCGGCAAGGAGCCGCGGCGCCTGAGCCCGGCCGAATCGGCTCTCCTCGTCGCCCTGCCGCAATCGCCCGAAACGCGCCGCCCCGACCGGCAGAAGGACGCCGCGCGCATCGCCCGCAACCGTGTCATCGAACGCGCCGAGGAACGTCACATCCTGTCTTCGGCAGAACGCGTCCATGCCATGGCTGAGCCGATGCCATCGGGCCGATTGTCGTTCCCCAACCTCGCGCCGCATTTGGCCGAAGAACTGGTCGCCGAGCGGCCGGACTTGAAGGTGCAGCTGACCACGCTCGACTTTCGCCTGCAGGCGTCTGTTGAGGCGATGGTGCGCGACCGGGTGAGCCAGCTCGGCTCGAAACTGTCGGCCGCCGTCCTCGTCATCGACAATTCTTCCGGCGAAGTGCGTGCCCATGTCGGCGGCGCCGACTATTTCTCGGTGGAACGCGCCGGCGGCGTCGACCTGACCCGGGCCTTCCGCTCACCCGGCTCGGCTCTGAAGCCCTTCATCTATGCGCTCGCCTTCGAGAATGGTCAGGCACACCCGGAGACCGTCCTCGAAGACAGGCCGGCGCGCTACGGCGCCTGGGCGCCGGAGAACTTCGACCAGTCGTTCCACGGCACGGTGACGGCACGCTACGCCCTGCAGCAGTCGCTGAACGTGCCGGCAGTCGAACTTCTCGACGCCGTCGGCCCCTCGCGGCTGGCTGCGCGCATGAAGAGTGCCGGAGCGGAATTGCAGATCCCCAAGGATGCCGCGCCCGGCCTCGCCATCGGTCTCGGCGGCCTCGGCATCCGCCTTTCCGACCTCGCCCGGCTCTACACCGGGCTCGCCCGCGGCGGCCAGACGATCGCGCTCAAGTGGCGGCTGGAGCCGCCGGTGAAGGGCAAGGACGAAGCCCCGGTCGAACTGCGCCTCTGTGATCCGGTCTCCGCCTGGTACGTCGCCGACATCTTGCGCGGCGCGCCGCCACCGTTGAACGCCTTGCCGAACCAGCTCGCCTACAAGACCGGCACCTCCTACGGCTATCGCGATGCCTGGGCGGTCGGCTTCGACCGGCACTGGACGATCGCGGTCTGGGTCGGCCGGCCGGATGGCCAGCCCGTGCCCGGCCTCGTCGGCCGGCTGGTCGCCGCGCCGATCCTGTTCGATGCCTACCAGCGCATCGGCGGCCAGCCCGACATCATTCCTCAGCCGCCGAATGCCCTGATCGCCACCACGGCGACCTTGCCGCCGCCGCTTAGAACACTCGCCCGCCCGACGTCGATCCCACGCACGACGCTCGCCTCCGCAGGCCAGTCGCCCTTGTCGATCTCCTATCCGCCCGACGGCGCTTCGATCGATCTCGGACTGGCGGCAAAGGCTCTCCTCAACGATTCCGGCCCCTTGGCGTTGAAGGCGCTCGGCGGCGTGCCGCCGTTGATCTGGATGGTCGACGGCGTGCCGGTGACGCCCCCCGACCTGCGCCGCACCGCCTCCTGGCTGCCTGAGGGCGCCGGCTTTGCCCGCGTCTCCGTGGTCGATGCGCGCGGCTCGGTTGCTTCGGTGCGCGTCCGGCTGGAGTGACGGCCGCGCCCCCTGTCTACCCGTCGTCCGGCTCGAGCCCGTCGAGATAGGCCTCCAGACGGTCGAAATTCGCCTCCCAGAAGCGGCGGTAGCGCGCCACCCAGTCGGACGCCTCGTGCAACGGCTCGGCGGTGAGCTTGCACGGCCGCCACTGTGCCTCGCGCCCGCGCGCCACCAGCCCCGCCTTCTCCAACACCTTCAGGTGCTTGGAAACGGCGGGCAGGCTGATGGCGAAGGGTTCGGCCAAGGCGGTAACCGAGGTTTCGCCCTCGGCCAGCCGGGCCAGGATCGCCCGCCGCGTCGGGTCGGCGAGCGCGGCAAATGTCAGCGACAGCCGGTCGACGGCTGCTTGCGTCCCGGATCCCTCCATCAGTGCGGATCGAACGTCGTGCTCGGGGCGATGCCATCGAGCACGTCGGCAAGCTTGCCGATGAGCCAGCGCGTGCCGTGCTCGCGGCTGCCGGCATCGTCATAGCCATCGAGGAACACCGCCTGCTCGGTGAAGCGCAGATGCGTGCCGTCGCCGTCAGGCTCGAATTCGAAGGTGGCGAGCGACACCGAGATCTTCACGTCACCGAGATGCATTTCATAGGAATAGATGATCCGCCGATCGGGCACGATGTCGTGGTAGAGCGCATCGAAGCGGTGCAGATCGTCGTCGCTCGGCCCGGCACACGAGACTTCGCGCCCGCCGACACGGAAATCGAGCGACCGCTCGGCAAGCCTCCATTCGACGGGCGCGCCAAACCACTTCGACTTGGCCTCGAGACTGGAAAAGGCGCCGAATACCTTCTTGGGCGGATGGGCGATCCGCCGGTCGATGGTGAAGGTCGTGTGCACGATCATCGGCTGCTGCATGCGCTGTCTCCCTCATCACCCGATCGGCAGCGAAGCATTGCGCTACGTTATTATCCGATCGGTTAATTAACCTATTGGATAAGTACAGCCGAACGGGCGGCGAAGCAAGGGCTTTCCCGGCGGTGGAATTTCGCCCGAATTCGGGGTAGACCTTTGTCCCACCGGGCGCGGAGAGCATGTCCAGAGGACAGGCTCCGGCATGAACGACCTGGGCGTATTCGGTTCGGATCGCCGCGGTCCGGGCGGTCTACGCTCCGGTCAAGGCGCCCCAAGAGCCATATGTCGGGAACGGACCAGGCGATGAAGCCCTTCTTCGTGTTGATCAAATGCCAGCTCGGCAAGTCCTATGACGTCGCCACCGAGCTGGCCGACGCCGAGATCGCCTCGGAGATCTATTCGATCGCCGGCGACTACGACCTGATCGTCAAGTTCTACGTTCCGGACGAGGTCGACATCGGCCGCTTCGTCAACGAGCAGGTCCATCACATCGCCGGCATCCACGACACCAAGACGCTCATCACCTTCAAGGCCTTCTGAGCGCGGCCGGACCGGACACGCCCGGCCCCGTCGCGCCCTGCCGTCATTCGCCGCCGGGACCCCAGATGACGCCCCGTCATCGAAGGCCGCCAACCCGATACCCATGGCGCCGATCTCCCAGGGACCTCCCAGCCCCGGGCACCGATCAGCGATCAGGTGCACAACCCGTTGGATCATCTCATGACAGCCGACACCACTGCCGCCTTTGCCGCCCTGAAGACCCATGCCGCAACGATCGCCGCGACGCACATGCGCGATCTGTTTACCGCCGATCCGGCGCGCTTCGCCAAACTGTCGCTGACCGTCGACAACCTGACGCTCGACTTCTCCAAGAACCGCATCCTGCCCGAAACGCTGCCGCTCCTCGTCAACCTTGCCAAGGCTGCCGACGTCGAGGGCTGGCGCGCCCGCATGTTTTCCGGCGAGGCGATCAATGCGACTGAGGGCAGGGCGGTCCTGCACGTGGCCCTACGAGACAAGCCCGGCACGCCGTATGTCGTCGATGGCGCCGACGTCGCACCGGGCGTGGCCGAGGTGCTGTCGAAGCTCGGCGCGTTTGCCACTGCGGTGCGCGATGGCACGCTGACCGGCGCCACCGGCAAGCGGTTCACCGACGTCGTCAATATCGGCATCGGCGGTTCCGACCTCGGCCCGGCGATGGTGACGATCGCGCTTCGCCCCTATCACGACGGCCCGCGGCTGCATTTCGTCTCCAACGTCGACGGTGCCCATATCCACGACACGCTTTTGACCCTCGATCCTGCGACGACGCTGTTCCTGATCGCCTCGAAGACCTTCACCACGCTGGAGACCATGACGAACGCGGCTTCGGCCCGTGCCTGGATCGTGGCATCCCTCGGCGAGGCAGCGGTCTCGGCCCATTTCGCCGCCATTTCCACCGCTATCCCGAAGGTCGAGGCCTTCGGCATCAACGCCGACCGCGCTTTCGGTTTCTGGGACTGGGTCGGTGGGCGCTATTCGGTGTGGTCGGCCATCGGGCTGCCGGTGGCGATCGCCGTCGGGCCCGAGCGTTTCGCCGAGTTCCTCGCCGGCGGCCATGCCATGGACAGGCACTTTGCCGAGGCGCCACTTGAGAAGAACTTGCCGGTCATTCTGGGCCTGCTCGGGGTCTGGTACCGCAACGTCATCGGCTTTGCCACCCACGCCGTCATCGCCTACGACCAGCGTCTGTCGCGCTTCGCCGCGCACCTGCAGCAGCTCGACATGGAGAGTAACGGCAAGGGCGTGCAGAAGGACGGCTCGGCGGTGGTGGGCTCGACCGGACCGGTGGTCTGGGGCGAACCGGGCACCAACGGTCAGCATGCCTTCTTCCAGCTGATCCATCAGGGCACCGAGGTGATCCCGGTCGATTTCCTCCTGGCCGCGCAACCGCACGAGCATATGTCGGACCATCATGCCAAGCTCGTCGCCAATTGCCTGGCACAGGGCCAGGCGCTGATGCGCGGCAAGACGGCGGACGAGGTCGTGTCCGAACTGAGGGCCGCCCACCTCGACGATCAGGCCATCGCCGAACTGGCGCCGCACAAGGTGTTCTCCGGCAACCGCCCGTCCAACACGCTCCTCTACCGGACGCTCGATCCCTTCACTCTCGGCCGGCTCCTGGCTCTCTACGAGCACAAGGTGTTCGTGCAAGGCGTGATCTGGAACGTCAATTCCTTCGACCAGTGGGGCGTCGAGCTGGGCAAGCAGCTGGCGACCGCACTTCTACCGGCTGTCAAGGGCGAGGCGGCGGCGAAGGGCCTCGACGCATCGACCGAAGGACTGTTGCAGCGGTACCAGGCCTTGCAGGGCTGAGCGCGACATTCAGCCCCCGTTCAGTCGCCGAGCGGCAGAATCCGGCATGTGTTTCATAGACATGCCGGATTTAACATGCGCTTTTACCTTCTCGCCGTCCTGATGCTCGTCGCCGCCGTCTCGGTGCTGAGCGAGCCTGCCAAAGCCGCACCGACGATCGATTGCTCTGGCAAAGCGCCGGACAATTCCGATGGCGAGATCTTCAAGCTCGCCTGCAAGGACGCCGACCTCATCGCCCTCGATCGCCGGCTGGCCGACGGTTTTGCCAAGGCGACCGTGGCGGCCAAGGATCCTCTCCTCATGGCGGCCCTGAGGCTTGAGGAACGTCGTCGGCAGTTAGTCTCCGAGAACGCCGACCGCGCCGATACAGAGCATGCGACCGCCGCACTCGATTTCCTCAAGGCCGGCCTGGAGCGGCAGAAAGCCATTTTGGCGGCGCTCGCCAAGCCGCCGGCGCCCGGCATTGCCGGCGAATGGGCTAACGCCCACGCCTCGTTGAAGGCCGAGCCGATCGGCGCGGACGGCTATCGCCTCACCTTCACCAATGCCCACGTCGAGTCCGCCTGGGGCGACGTTTCGATCGGCACCTGCACCATTTCGGTCGACGTGAAGCGCCGCGCCGATGGCTGGTACCAAGGGCCGACCAAGGCGTCCGATCGCACGCCGACGCGCGTCATCCGTCAGGGACCGGTGCTCGCGGTGGCGCTCGGCACGGCCGACCGGTCGGCGGACTGCGGCCGCCACGAGGCGATCACTGGCCCCTACTTCCGCCTGTCGGCAGCGCCGGAACTCGCCGTGCCGCCGGTCGCGGCGCCGGTCCTGCCGTATTTCGATTGCGCCACGGAAAAGGGAAAGGAGGAGACCTGTCTCGATCCCGAACTCGCCGGCCTCGACCGGGACCTGAACCGCGCCTTTGCCGACGCGATCAAGCGCGTCTCGCCGGAGACTGCCAAATATCTGCGCCAGGATCAACGCGACTGGCTGAAGCTTGAGAGCGACATGGTTGAGGACGCCCTGTCGCCGACTTCGTCCAAGCTCTTGCTGCCGTTGAATAACTTCGGCGACGGCCGGACGCAGGCGATCGACTGGCTGCGCGGGCGCATCGCCATGCTCGACGCCGTGGAGGCACGACGCGACGGGTTCATCGGCGACTGGATGTCGTCATCCGCCTTCGCCCGCATCACCCCGTCGAAGCGGAGCGGCCTGTTCGTTTCCGCCGAAAAGGCCGGCTTCTACTACCACGCTGGCGACTGCGACTATGTCGCCTGGGCAAAGGTCCACGACGGCATTCTGGCCGCGAAATTCCAGCCCGCCAGCGATCCGACGAAAGCCGGCCGCCGGACACCGGAGGTCTGGAGCAACGGGCAGATGCTGACACTCGACGCCGACTACCCCGCCCTCGATGCGGCAAACGACAAGGCCAACAAATCCGTCCCCATCCGGGCCACTTACTGCACCAGGCGGCTGGATCCGGACGCTCGGCTGTTCCCGATCCGAAGCGATGCCAAGGGCGTGACGCCGACGTTCGACTCCCTCACGGATGAAGACAATGCTCAGGACCAGATCGACACCGAAGAGGCGGACTGAGGCGGATCGCTGGCGCGGGTGTCGCAGGGCGGTCGACTCTTGTCGTCAGGCCGAGCCATCATTAGGCTGCCTTTTTCGCGCATGTCACGGGGAGGGCCAGATGGCCGCACGTTCGCATTCGATTGCCTGGATCACCGTCGCGGCAGTGCTGACCCTGTTCGCCGCGGCACCGGCTGAGGCGCAGAGTTTTTCCTGTCGCACCACCAACAATTGCACCGAAGCGGTGATCTGCTCCGACCATCAGTTGGGCCGGCTCGACGAGAAGATGGCCGACCGCTACTACAAGCTCCGCAGTCTGTCCGGCCGTCGCGAGGCGCGCCAGCTCCTGGAAGGTCAGCGTGATTGGCTAGCCGACCGCAACTCCTGCGGCTGCAATGCCGATTGCCTGATCGACTACTATACGAGCCGTATCCGCCAATTCGACCGATTGCTGGAGGAGTAGGCGAGGGCGGCGTGCGAATGCCCCCGCTCACCCCCACCAGCGATAGAAATGGTGCACCGGCCCATGGCCATGGCCGACGGCAAGCTCGTCCGCTGCGGCAATGGCCTCGGTGACATAGATCTTCGCTGCGCTGACGGCGTCTTCGAGCGAATCCCCCTTGGCAAGCCCGGCGGCGATCGCCGAGGACAGCGTGCAGCCGGTGCCATGCGTGTTCCGTGTCTGGTGCCGCGGCGCTCTCAGCCAACGCCAGCCGGCCGCGGTGAACAGCAGGTCCGAACTTTCCGCTCCGACGCCGTGTCCGCCTTTCAGCAGAACCGCCGCCGGTCCAAGCGCCAGCAGGGCCTCCGCCTGGGCCACCATGTCCGCTTCGCTCGCGGCAACGGCAGCGCCGATGAGCCGCGCCGCCTCCGGCAGGTTGGGCGTGATCAGAAGCGCGCGCGGCAGCAGTTCGGTGACGATCGTGGCAATCGCCTCGGGCGCGATCAGCGGATCGCCCGACGTGGCGATCATCACCGGATCGAGCACCACCTTGGTCGCGCCCCAGCGGTCGAGGCCCGCCGCCACCGCCCGGATCACTTCGGGGCGCGACAACATGCCGATTTTCACCGCGTCGACGGCGAGGTCGGAAAAGACCGCGCCGATCTGAGCCGTGACGAAGTCCGCCGGCACGTCGTGGATGCCGGTGACGCCCTTCGTGTTCTGGGCGGTCAAGGCGGTGATGACGCTGGCGCCATAGGCACCGAGCGCCGAGAACGTCTTCAGATCCGCCTGAATGCCGGCGCCACCGCCCGAATCGGACCCCGCAATGGTCAGCGCGATTGCCGTCATGACAGCGTCCTTCGGGCCAGCAGCGCGGCATCGACGCGACGTTCGAGATCGCGGGCGGCCGTTGCCGGATCCTCCGCCGCCATGATTGCCGAGACGACCGCCACGCCATCGGCGCCGGCGGCGATGCAGTCGGCTGCATTCGACAGTCCGATGCCGCCGATGGCGACCGAGGGCAGACCGGCCCGCGCCTTGATCAAGCCGATGGCGGCAAGCCCGACCGCCGCCCCAACGTCGGACTTGGTCGCGGTCGGAAAGATGGCGCCGACGCCGACATAGTCGACGACGGCAAGCGCATCGCGCGACGCCTGCCATTCGGCCTCGGTGCCGACCGACAGGCCGAGGATCCGGTCCGGCCCGATCATCGCCCGAACGTCGCGCGCATCGATATCCGACTGCCCGACGTGGACGCCATCGGCGTCGACCGCGAGCGCCACGTCGACGCGGTCGTTGACGATCAGCGGGATGCCGAGCGGCGCCAGAATCGCTTTCACCGCACGGGCCTCCTCGACGAAGGAACGACCCTTCGCCTCGGGGACACGCACCTGCACGAGGGTGACGCCACCGCTGACGGCGCGCGCGACCGTCTCGGCGACGCCGCGCGGACCGGCGAGTTGCCGATCGGTGACGAGATAGAGGCGGAGATCGAAGGGTCTGGGCATCGCGGCAAGCCTCAGCGGATGAGCGTGACGGTCGAGCGCCGGGCGATCGTCGTCGCATCGAGGAAATAGAGCGCATCGCACAACTCGGCGGGCAGATGTCCCGGTCCGTTGGGTGAGCGCTCGCCAGCAAGCGATCCGGCGGCAGCATAGACGCTGAGTGCGGCCACAGTTGCCTCGAACGGCTCGGCGACGGTGACGAAGGCGCCGACGACGCCGGTCAACGCACAGCCGATTGCCGTCGACAGAGGCATCAGCGCATGCCCGCCGGTGATGGCCGCGACGCGGATGCCGTCGGTGACATAATCAATCTCGCCGGTAATCGCGACGATCGCGCCGGACGCCTTGGCGAGACCGATGGCCGTTTCGATAGCTGCATCGGCACCGACAAGCGAATCGACGCCCTTCGACTGGGCCCCCGAGGACCCGGCGAGCGCCATGATCTCACCGGCGTTGCCGCGCACCACAGCCGGCTTCAGCTTCAGGAGGTCGTTGGCCGCTTCGGTTCTAAGCCTCGTCGCACCACAGGCGACGGGATCGAGCACGAACGGCCGGCCGGCCCGGGTGACCGCCGCCGCCGCGAGCTTCATCGAGCGGATCCAGTCGGCCGACAGGGTGCCGATATTGACGACGAGGCTGTCGGTGAAGGAGCCGAAATCCTCGACTTCCTCCGCCGCATGCACCATCGCCGGCGAAGCGCCGAGGGCCAGGAGCACGTTCGCCGAGATCGTCATGGCGACGTAATTGGTGATGTTCTGCACCAGCGGGCGCTTCGCCTTGACGGCGGCATAGAGGGCGGCGATGGCGGCGGGATTTGAAAGATCGGTCATGGCGTATTGGCTCCGAATGACGAAAGGTCATCGGGGCGGAGACTTGTGACCGTCAGAACGGAAAAATGCGTCTGCGACATCCCAATCCCTCCGCCGGTATGACCCGGATCAGGTTCGAGGAGTTGGCGTCGGGCGCCTCTCAGCCTGACCGCGACGCGGTCGGGCACCCCCTTGAGACGGCAAAACGAATAAAGACAATCTGCGGCGATGGCAAGCCGGTGACACGCCTACTTCGCTCGCGCTCCCGCCGCGGCGGCAGCCGGGGACGAGGACGGCGCCGTGTCGTCTTCCTGGCTCGCACCGAGACGTTCAAGCGCATCGCGGGCCAACTGGTAGTTCGGATCGGCGACCAGCGAACTGCGATAGTCTTCGATGGCGCTCTGGACATCGCCCTTGCCCTCGTAGGCAACGGCCCGGCCAGCGTAGGCATTGGCGTAGTTCGACCGTATCTTCAACGCCTTGGTGCAGTCCCGGATCGCCAGATCGTATTTTTCGGTCTTGTTGTAGATGGCGCAGCGGTTGTTGTAGGCGAGCGCGTAGTTCGGATTGATCTCGATGGCCGTCGAGTAGTCGGCGATGGCGCTGGTGTAGTCGTTGCGGTTCTTGTAGCCGATGCCGCGGTTGTAGTAGGCAACCGCATCGTTCGAGTTACGCCCAATGATGCGTGTGCAGGCCCGAATCGTCTGTTCGGGCGTGGATTTGTCACTGTCGCAGACGTCGCGATCGCTGCCGAATACCGCCGAACCCGTCGATGCTGCCAGCAACCCGGCCGTGAGCAGTCCAAGCAAAATCCGTTTCATCGCAATTCCCCCTTGGCAGACGCCGATAGCATCTTGTCACGCGCATTTGCCGAGGCAAGAGGGGACATCACCTTCCTCTTCTGGCGCGGGCGGCCCAGCCGTGCCGCGTCGGCCAGTGCTTGCGCCCAGAGCCGGCGCCCGCCAATCACGCATGGCAGAAGCGCGCGGAAACCGCCGCGATAGCCGCATCGTCGACATATTGTGAAGGCTTCTCAGCTTAAATGCATCCGATCCTCTCCTCGACGCGATTACCTCTCGTGAACCCTCTCCTCGGCATTGGCCTGAAACTGGCCTCGACCTTCGTTTTCGCCATTATGTTGGTACTGGTGAAGGCGGGGGGCAGCCACGTGCCCGCTGGGGAAGTCGTGTTCTTCCGCTCCTTCTTTGCGCTTATTCCTGTCGTCGGCTACATCGCCTGGCGCGGCGATCTGGGCACGGCCTATCGCACCAAGCGGCTGGGTGGACAGTTCTACCGCGCCGGCTTCGGCGCTGTCGCCATGTGTTTCTGGTTTGCCAGCGTCGCCCGCCTGCCGATCGCCGATGCGCTGGCCATCTCCTATGCGGGTCCGCTGATCACCGTGGCGCTCGCCGCCGTCATGCTCGGTGAATTGGTGAAGCTCGACCGTTGGGCGGCCGTGGCGCTTGGCTTTGCCGGCGTGGTGGTGATCCTGTCGCCGCACCTCGGCGACCTCCGCCGCATCGGCGTCGATGTCGGTGCCACCGGCGCGGCCCTCGGCATGGTCGGTGCATTCTTTTCCGCACTCGCCGCGGTGCAGACGAGCGAACTGACCCGCACCGAGCCGACGACCACCATCGTCCTCTATTTTACCACTTTCTCGACGCTGCTGGCACTTGTGACCCTTCCGTTCGGCTGGGTCGTCCCCAACTGGAGCGATGGGCTGTTGCTCGCCGGCGCAGGGCTTTTCGGCGGCATCGGCCAGTTGCTGCTGACATCGAGCTATCGCTGGGCCAAGGCCTCCACCATCGCGCCGCTCGAATATTCCTCCATGCTCTGGGCTGTGCTGTTCGGCTTCTGGCTGTTCGGCGAAATACCGGGCTATTCCGTCGCCATCGGTTCGGCGGTCGTCATCGTGTCCGGCCTGATCGTCATCCTGCGCGAACGCGCCGACGACGCAGCCACCGCAGAGGACTCCGACGAAGCTGCCGCCGACTGGCCGGCGCCGGCTCGGCCGTGAGGCCGCGTCCGCACACCCTTCGTCTGTCATAAAACCGTCCGCATGGCGCCCCTAAGACCGCAGCGCCCAAGGATTGAACGGGATTCGTCGATGTCCGCCGCCAGTCACCCCGCCGACGCAACGCCCACAGCCGCCGGGTGCGACGCCGCTGTCGGCGCGGAATCGATCGGCCCGGGCGCCTTCGTCGCCGTCGTCGGTCCGTCGGGCGCCGGCAAGGACACGCTGCTGAGGCTGGCGAAAGAGAAGTTGGCGCACGAGGAAGACATCCGCTTCCCGCGCCGCCTGATCACCCGCGGTCCCGATGCGCACGAGGACCATATCCCGATCACTGAGGCCGAACTGGCCCGCGCCATAGCAAATGGCGAGGCGGCGCTGTCCTGGACCGCCCACGGCCTCGGCTACGCCGTACCGGTTGAGGTTGACGACCTGATCCGTGCCGGCGGCGTCGCGGTGGTCAACCTGTCGCGCCGCGCCATCGTCGCTGCCGGCGCGCGCTATTCGCGCCTCGCCGTCGTCGTCGTTACCGCGCCTGCAGATGTGCTGGCCGCGCGCCTCGCCGGACGCGGGCGCGAAGATCCCGGCGCCGTCATCGGGCGTCTGGCCCGGGCCGATGAAGACGTGCCGGACGTCAGCGACGTCACCGTCATCAACAACGTCGGCGATCCTGTCGAAGGCGCCGAGGCGCTCGCCGCCGTGATACGCCGCCTTAAGCCTGACACCACAACCCAGCCATGACGAAGGCCCGGACCGCGTCTGCACCCTTGCTGCAATGCAAAAGACGCGGCATCATAAGAACATCGGGTCGAGACGCGGGATGGCTGGCCTGAATCCGGTCATGGAGAGAGACTGACCCGCACCATTTTCCGGTGCCCGCTCCGCTTGGCTCCCCGGCAAATGGCTCGAAGATTGCATTAAATTCGCCGGCCGGACCCTGACGATCTGCGCCGCCACTCTAAAGATGGAACGAAAGACCAGACTATGGCCACTGGCTGGAACACGAAATACGGCCCCCGGCGCGTCCGCAACGATCCGCCCGACCTGACCGAGGCAGTGATTGCCGCCCAAGGGTTGACCGACGATCCGGAAGGGCAGGCGGAAATCGCCGCCCAGTTGATGGATGTGCCGATTGAAACCGCACGCGCAGCCGTCGCCAAACTTGTCGCCGACGCCCGGAAGCCCAGGACATTGACGATTCGCGCGCCAAGCCGCGGCGGTCAGACGAAAGCTGTGGTGGTCGAGACCCGCCGCTCGTTCGGCAAGCCGGTCCGCCGCATCTACGACGTGTGAGCTTCGCCGGCAGAGCCAGGCCTCGGGGCATCAGATCCCATCGGCCGCAAGCAGGTTGGTGCGCCTGCGGCCGATGGTCACGGTTCAGGCGGAATAGGCGACGGCCCGCTGAGTCTGTTCGCCGAGACCGGCGATGCCCAGGCGCATCGTGTCGCCTGGCTTCAGGAACACCGGCGGCTTCATGCCCATGCCGACGCCGGGCGGCGTGCCAGTGGTGATGACGTCGCCGGGTTCCAGCAGCCACAGCTTCGAAATGTAGGAAATCAGGGTGGCCACGCCGAACACCATGGTGCGGGTCGTTCCGGTCTGCGCCCGCTTGCCGTTCAAGTCGAGGAACATGTCGAGGTTCTGCACGTCGGCGATTTCATCCGGCGTGACGAGCCACGGCCCGAGCGGGCCGAAGCCTGGAGCCGACTTGCCCTTCACCCATTGGCCGGTGCCTTCGATCTGCCAGGCACGCTCGGAGAGATCGTTGCAGACGGCGTAGCCGGCAACATAGGAGAGCGCATCGGCTTCGCTCACCTGATAGGCCGGCCGGCCGATCACGACCGCGAGTTCCACCTCCCAGTCGGACTTCAGCGAGCCCGGCGGAATGACGACGTCATCGTCGGGGCCGGCAAGCGTCGACGGCGCCTTGTTGAAGAGGATCGGCTCCCTCGGCACGGCTGCACCGGTTTCGGCGGCATGGTCGGAGTAGTTGAGGCCGACGGCGATGAAATTATTGACGCGGCCGATCGCCGGGCCGAGGCGTACGCCCTTCGGCACGGCAGCGAGACGGCTGAGGTCAATCGCGCGGATGCGGTCGAGCGCCTCGATGGTCACGCCCTGATCGACGAAGTCGGGCACATAGGGGCTCAAGTCGCGGATTGTACCGCCCTCGTCGACGATGCCGGGTTTTTCGACGTCGCGCGCGCCGAAGCGGACCAATTTCATGAGCAATCCTCCAGATGAGACCGAAAGGCCGCCCTGTCGTCGGGCGCGCCTTTGACGGCGGGCGACTATGCGCGACCGTCTCTGCGAGTGCAACCGGCGCCTCCGCGGACCGGGCATGTGCGCCCTCCGCCGCAAACCCGACAAAGTTGACCGCATCTATGCGATCATGGACACTGCGATCCGCCGTGTCATAAAACGGATATCGGAATCGTGTTCATGGGCGAAACTCACGGACACGGTCACCTGGAGCCGCCCATGACGGTCAATTCGGAGCCGCGCCACTTCCGCGCGCTGTTTCTCTCCGACGTTCATCTCGGCACCCGGGGCTGCCAAGCTGAGCTGTTGCTGGATTTCTTGCGTCTGCATGACGCGGAAACGATCTACCTCGTCGGCGACATCGTCGACGGCTGGCGCCTGCGACGGTCGTGGTACTGGCCGCAGTCCCATAACGACGTGGTGCAGAAGATCCTGCGCAAGGGCCGCAAGGGCGCGCGCATCATCTACATGCCTGGCAACCACGACGAATTCCTGCGCGACTACATCGGTTCGCACTTCGGCGTCGTCGAAGTGGTCGACCAGGTGGTGCACGAGGGAATCGACGGTAAGAGGCTGCTCATCATTCACGGCGACCAGTTCGACGTCGTCGTCCGCCACGCCAAGTGGCTGGCCTTCCTCGGCGACTGGGCCTACACGGCGGCGCTCGGCCTCAACACCGTCTTCAATGGCGCGCGCCGGCGCATGGGCTTCTCCTACTGGTCGCTGTCGGCCTGGGCCAAACTGAAGGTCAAGAACGCCGTCAACTTCATCGGTTCGTTCGAGAAGACGCTGGCCGCCGAGGCCAAGAAGGTCGGGGCCGACGGCGTCGTCTGCGGCCACATCCATCACGCTGCCATGCACGACGAATTCGGTGTACGTTATCTCAACACTGGCGACTGGGTTGAAAGTTGCACCGCAATCGTCGAACATCACGACGGACGCTATGAAGTCGTGACGTGGACGGTTCCCGCGGTTGAGGAGCGCACGACGACGCAATCCGACGAGGCACGCGCGGCGGCATGACGAAACTACTTATCGTCACGGATGCGTGGCGACCGCAGATTAATGGTGTAGTGCGATCTCTGGAGCGGCTCGGCGTCGAATTGACGAAGATCGGGGTTGAGGTCGATTTTCTGACCCCGGCCGAGTTCATCACGCTGCCGTGCCCGACCTATCCGGAAATTCGCCTGGCGCTGACCACCAAGGGGGTCATTGCCCGTCGCATCGCCAAGGCGAAGCCCGATTTCGTGCATGTGGCGACCGAAGGCCCGCTCGGGCTGATGACGCGCAAGGCCGTCAACGGCAACGGCCCCGGCTTCACCACCAGCTATCACACCCGCTTCCCGGAATATCTGTCGGCGCGCCTGCCGGTGCCGGAGCGTTGGACGTACGCGTGGCTTCGACGCTTCCACAACCACGGCCTCGGCTGCATGGTGGCGACCGACAGTCTGAGACAGCTGCTGCAGCAACAAGGCTTCGCCAACCTGATGACGTGGTCGCGCGGCGTCGATCAGGAGCTGTTCTATCCACGGAAGGTGAAGGTCTACGACCTGCCGCGGCCGATCTTCCTTAACGTCGGTCGCATTGCGGTGGAAAAGAACCTCGAGGCCTTCCTCTGTCTCGATCTGCCCGGCTCGAAAGTCGTGATCGGCGACGGCCCGCAGCTCGAGCCGCTCAGGCGCAAATATCCGGACGTGCATTTCCTCGGCGCCAAGGTGGGCGAGGATCTGGCGCGCCATTATGCCGATGCCGACGTCTTCGTCTTCCCCTCGCGAACCGATACGTTCGGCAACGTGGTGGTCGAGGCGCTCGCCTCCGGCGTGCCGGTTGCCGCCTTTCCGGTGATGGGACCGCTCGACATCATCGGCGATTCGGGCGCCGGCAGCCTGTCCGAGGACCTGCGCGAGGCGGCGCTCGCCGCCCTCGAGATCTCGCGCGAGGCGGCGCTGG
Source organism: Ancalomicrobiaceae bacterium (assembly GCA_031291575.1). Lineage (GTDB taxonomy): Bacteria > Pseudomonadota > Alphaproteobacteria > Rhizobiales > Ancalomicrobiaceae > CAIYYN01. Next base: position 9,536 of record JARLIT010000209.1, on the reverse strand, counting down.
CGCGCTCCGGAGCGTTCACCTGGGAAGGCACTTCGCGGCAGTTCCTCGACAATGTCGTCGAAGCCCAGACGCGGCGTGTGAATTGAGCGCACGCCGCTGGTGCCGATATCGTTGTCCCCATGAATGCGTCGCCGGTCGCGGCTCGCCGACTTGAGACCTGGATCCAATCCGGCGTATGATCGCGAACCGCTTTTGTTCGCATCGCCCGGACATGAGGCGGGGATCCAGCCTCGCCGGCACGGCACCGCGGGCGGGAACGGCGGGTAAGGCGGCAGGCCAGGAGGGCGTCATGTCCGGCAGCGTGAACAAGGTCATTCTCATCGGCAATCTGGGCGCCGATCCCGATGTCAAGCGGACGCAGGACGGACGGCCGATCGTCAACCTCTCGGTCGCCACGACGGACACTTGGCGCGACCGCCAGTCGGGCGAGCGGCGCGAGAAGACCGAGTGGCACCGCGTCGTCATCTTCAACGAGGGCCTCGCCAAGATCGCCGAGCAGTACCTGAAGAAGGGCATGAAGGTCTATGTCGAGGGGGCGCTGCAGACGCGTTCCTGGGAGGATCAGCAGGGCCAGAAGCGCTATTCGACCGAGGTGGTTCTGCAGAACTTCAACTCGGCGCTGACCATGCTCGACGGTCGCGGCGGCGACGATGCCGGAGCCCCGAGCGATTACGGCGCGCCGAGCGCCAGTCGCGCGCCGGCCCGCTCCGCCGGTGGCGACCGGGGCGGCGGAGATCGCGGGCCCGCTCAGGCGGCTGGGCGCAGCGGCGCTCCGCGTCCGCCGGCCTACGCCAACAACCCAGACATGGACGACGAAATCCCGTTCTGATCGGGGCGGTTTGCCCGCCGTTTGGCCGGGGCGCGAGCCGGTGCCAAATCCATCCAGTTGGCGCCGAGCCGAGACCTGGAGCAGGATACTCTATCAAAGCATAGAGCGCTGATTCAGCTGTCGCATGAGTCCATGCGACAGCATCGCGCTTGAGCTGACCGGAAGGTGCGCGAAGTCGCCAGTAAGAATGCGGCGGCGCGAGCCCATGGTGGGCCCTCAGGCACATTGATGCCTGGATACAGGGGCCCGCCGCCGCGACGCCTTTCCCGGAATTGCCCGGGCACCCCACAGGTCAAAATTGAATATGACGATGGCATATTGCAGAAATTGCCGAACGTTGCGATTGCAACGCAATTTACTAGGCAAAAGTCGAATATCAGATAGACTTGCGAGCCGGGCCGCGAGGCATCTAATGGCGAGCAGAGGCTTGCCGGCATGCATAGATTTCTGATCATCGACGATCACCCGCTGTTCCGCGAAGCGCTGCAGCTGGCGATCCGTTCGGCCTATCCGAAGGCCGAAATCCACGAGGCGACCCGCATCGACGCCGCTGTCGACATGATCGCCGCCACCCGCCGCAGCTATGATCTGGCGCTCTTGGATCTGTCGATGCCGGGGACATCCGGCTTCGACGGGCTGCTCATGATGCGGACGCGCTTTCCGCGCCTGCCGATTCTCGTCGTTTCCGCGCTCGACGAGCCGAAGATCATCCGCGAAGCGCTCGCCTACGGCATTTCCGGCTACGTGGCGAAGTCGGCGAAGAAGGCGGAACTGGCCGCCGCCGTCACCACCGTTCTCGACGGTTCGGTGTATCTGCCGACCTGGTACGAGCGGACGAGCCCGACGACGGCCGGCCTCGACAACACGGAGCTGATCGCCCGTCTGGCGACATTGACGCCGCAGCAGATGCGGGTGCTGCAGATGCTGCGGCAGGGCATGCTGAACAAGCAGATCGCGCACGAACTCGACGTCGGCGAGACCACGATCAAGGCGCACGTGTCGGAGATCCTGCGCAAATTGAACGTCGTCTCGCGCACGCAAGCCGTCATCGAAGCCTCGCGCATCGATTTCGACCAGATCGACAAGGTGTGAGAGCGCCAGCGAACTGTCAGGGACCACGGACTTGGCATCGAGCGTCGGAGACGCGCCAGTTGCCGAAGGTGCCCATGACGCCGGGAGCGATCGCAAGCGTTGAATGAATGACGCCCGAATGATTTTCGTGGCGAAACGAGACATTCAGTTGGCAACTCGTGCCTTGCGCACCCGTATCGACGCGCAGTACGGCAAACCCATCGATGCCGATCCGCCAGTCTCCCCTGAGTGTATGCGGTCCTTCGACATGCCAGTCGACGTGTCTTGCGGCCGAGCCGAGTTGCGCGTCTTCTGAAAATGTCTTCGCCGGCAGAGCCATCTGGCCGTTTGCCTGCGTGAATCGGAACTGCGAATCGACATGGATATCCTTCGTGCTGGTAAGCCGCACCAGCATGCTATGGACGCTGGTGATCCCGCTTTTCGGCCAGGGGGTGATCCGATCTTTGACAATGACGAAATTCAGTTCGATTTCCAGATCGTTCGCTGCCATCGCCATACCCGGAGTGGCTGCCGTAGTCAGCGCGGCCAACAGGAGTGGAAAGGTGAGGCGGCTCGCGCCCCTCCTGCGACGGGCGACAGCTGTTGCTTGGCAATCCGAGGATTCGGCTTCGACCAGGTCCGCGGCTCTGAGCATGCAGAAATCGTGTGGTGGAGCCATTGAATGTTCCCCGTTCAAAAATGCGGCCTGTCTGGTGACGTCGGAATTGACGTCAGCCGATAATGCTCTGGAACGGAGGCATCCGTCACGCGGTTCAGCGCCTTTCAGCCGGATATCCGCGCCAATGGTGGGCACTGGGCACCTGTCGGTCACACAGCGTGCTGCAGGCGCGATGCGCATCGGACCCCGGTCGACCGCTCGACGCCCGCCCGATGCCCCTCGGGTGAACCTCCGGGTCTCACCCGTTTTTCACGCAAAATTCAGCCCCCTGCGACGAAACGTTAATCGTCTTGCATCCGTATTTGCGGGTAGGAGTGGATCGGACCATTGCAGGGGGTAGTCGATGTCGACGACAGAACGCGAACTTGCGGCATTCATGGCTGCCGCACAGGCCGGTGACGGAAAGGCCTATCGCCAGCTGCTCGATCGCCTGTCGGTGCATCTCAAGGGCCACATCCGCCGCATGCTCGCCCGCATGGGATCGAACGGCGCTGCCGAACTCGACGATATCCTGCAGGAGACCTTGATCGCCGTGCACGGCCGCCTGCACACATACGACCCCGCCTATCCGGTGATCGCCTGGGTGAACGCCATCGCCCGCTACAAGCTGGTGGACCACTATCGCGCGGTCGGCGACAATCGGCGCAAGATCCCGATCGACGAGGTCGAGACGCTGATGTCGGAACCGGAGGCATATCAGGCTGACGCGGCGCGTGACGTCGAGCGCCTGCTCTCGACCCTGCCGGCAAACCTGCGTCGGCCGATCGAAGAGGTCAAGCTGCGAGGGCTGTCGATCGCCGAGGCCGCGGGCGCCGCCGGCATGTCGCAGGCCGCCGTCAAGGTCGGCATCCACCGCGGCATGAAGCGGCTGATTGCCCGCTTCGGCATCGGCGCGCCGTCGATGGCCGGCAATGGCTGAGGGTCGCCATTTGGCGTCGCTCGGCAACGACGGGGGGCAGCTCTTGGATACGGACCAGTTGATCGACCGCCTCGTGGCCGATCATCGCCGCGTGAATCCGCATTGGATCGAGCGAGCCTGTCTGTTGGCCGCCGGGGCGGCGCTTGCGGTAGCGATCGTGCTGGTCGCTGCAGTGATCGGCTTCCGCGATGACATCCCCGCCGCCGTCATGGAGGGGAGGATCCTTGCCAAATATGGATTCGTCGTGCTGGCGAGCCTCACCGCCGGCCTCGTCTATTGCCGCATGGCGCGTCCGGGCCGCCGGCTGAAGGTTCTCTGGCTCGCCTATCTCATCCCGCTCGGCCTTGTTATCGCCGCCGCCGCCATTACGGCAGCCGGACGCGGGCTCGGCGACATCGGCGCCACCGTCGCCGATCCCAACTGGCGCTTCTGCGTAACCCTCGTGCCGGCCTTCGCCGTGATTCCCTTCGCCCTGTTCGCCGCGGTGCTGAGACGCGCCGCCCCGACCGACCTGGCGGGCGCAGGCTTTGCCACCGGAATCCTGGCGACTGCCGTCACCGCGCTCGCCTATGCCGCCCATTGCCCGGCGGATTCGCCCCTGTTCGTCGCGGTCTGGTATCCGCTGGCGTTCCTCATCGGCGGCTTTGCCGGCGCCGTCGTCGCACCAAGACTGATGCGGTGGTGAGAGCGATTCCCTGCTAGCCAGTTGCCGTCAACCGGCCGGGCCGCACAAGATGACAGCCTCGCAGCGATGCATGCAATCGCTTCGCTCCAAGCTCCCCACGAAAACAAAAGCGCCGGGACGTGCCCGGCGCTTTCGAATTCGTTTCAATGGCGTACGTCTCAGCGAGCGATCCGCCGGCTGGCTGCGACCGTGATGGCGGCCGCGATCAGGATCTTCAAGGCATCGGCTGCCAGGAACGGCACCAGCCCGTACGTGATCGCCTTGTCGAAGCCGATCAGATAGCCGAGCCACGCGATGCCCGCGGCATAGAGGGCGACGTTGCCGGCGAAAACGGCACCGATCATGGCGACGATCGATCGGCCCCAGCCGCGTTCGACGAGGAGGCCGACCAGGAAGGCCGCGGCAACATAGCCGATGAGATAGCCGCCGGTCGGTCCGACCATATAGGCGAGGCCGATGCCCTTTTCCGGCGTACCGGCGAAGACGGGCAGGCCGGCGAGGCCCTCGGTCAGATAGGCGAGGATGGTCGCCGCACCCAGCCGCGAGCCGTAGAAGGCGCCGATCAGCACGACGACGAGGGTGGTCAGCGTCGCCGGTACCGGGAAGAACGGCACCTGCACTTTCGCAGCAGCCCACAGCAGCACCGTGCCGACGGCAGCGAGCACCACGAACCGGGTGACCCTTTCGACCTCGGTGCGTGCGCTCCACACGCGATCGAGCGTGGCGAGGCCGGGGGCGATGACGGAACGCATCATGAAGTTCGACTCCTCGGGAGTTTCCGAAATGTTAAGAGCCAGACCATGCCGTCACCCGCTGCGAAAGGCAATATCGCCTTTGGAATTGGTGTTAATCCGCTGGCGCCCACAGTGGGAATCCGGCCGGATCCCGGCATTCCGTCAACCTACTGCCGGCGCAGGCGATCGAGCACTTCGGCCGAGGGATAGCCATCGGCGGCAAGCCCCAGCTTCAATTGCGCCTGCTTGACCGCTGCGCGCGTATCGGTGCCGAGCTGTCCGTCCGCCGGCTGATCGGTCAATCCCATGCGCTTCAGGATCAGCTGCAACTCCTTGATCTCCGCCGAGGTCAGCGGCGTCACCGTCGAGGCGTGGCTGACGACTGGCGCGCCTGAGAGCCGCGTGGCGAAATAGCCGGCCGTTAGCGAATAGACATAGGCCTTGTTCCATTCGAGATAGGCCGCGAAATTGGGATAGGCGAGGAAGGCCGGGCCGTGCCGGCCCATCGGCAGCACCAGCGAGGCCGGAAATTTGTCCGCCGGCAGGTCGCCCGAGGCGGCGGTCACGCCCTGTTCGACCCAGTAGGCGCGCGGATGCTGGATCGACAGGCCCGTCTCCTGCCACGCCATATCGGCCGGCACCCGGACCTCCTGCAGCCACGGTTGGCCGCGCTTCCACCCGGCACCGGCGAGGAAGTTCGCCGCCGTCGCCATCGCATCCGGGATGGAATGAATGACGTCCGCCTTGCCGTCGCCGTCGAAATCGACGCCGTATTTGACGTATTGCGGGGGCGAGATTTGCATGTGGCCGAGTTCGCCGGCCCAGTCGCCAACCATGTCCGCCGGGCTTAGGCCACGCTCGACCAGCCGGATGGAATCGAGGAGTTCGATGTGGAAGACGTCGGCACGTCTGCAGTCGTAGGCGAGCGTCGCCACCGACTGGATCACCGGATACTTGCCATGGTCGGCACCGAAATCGCTCTCCAGCCCCCAGAAGGCGACGAGGACCTCCGCCGGCACGCCGTACTGTTTCTCGATGCGGGCAAACAGCGCGGCGTTGGCGGCGAGCAGCTTCTTGCCGCGCGACATGCGGTCTGCCGACACCATGCGGTCGGAGAACTGCAGGAACGTCTGCTGGAAGACACCCTGGCCGTGATCGCGCCTGACGATGGCCTCGTCGAAGTGGACGCCGGCGAGCGCGGAGGCGATTGCCGCCTTGGAGATCCCAGCCGCCTCGGCTTCGGCGCGGACGCCTGACAGGAATTGCTCGAAAGACTGGCCGCCGTGGCATTCCGGGCCGGCAAGCGCTGGGGGCGCGAATACCATCAGTCCAGCTGCAAATATCCATTTCAGGCAATTCATTGCGTCAACCCTTTCACGTGAAATCCGCGACTCGCCGGTCAGTTCATTTAGCTAACTCTTCTCCCTGATCGTGGCAAAACTGGCGTTGCCGCGCCAGACCGCATCGGCGTCTGCGCGCTCGGCTAACGGCCATCGAGGCGGGTGCGATTCCACCACGCCTGTGCGCCAATTTGCCCGGGCTGACGCGTGAAACGGGCCTTGTGGTTCGCGTTTGCTGAACTATATCCGGTTGGCACCTGTCTTCTGGGCAACGCTGCCGATTGCGGTCGTCGGGTGGTGGCCCATCCGGCGCCCTCCAAGCCTGGAACAGGGGCGCCAAAATACCCCCGCCGATGCCAACCGTTGGTGCGGCCGGGGGCAAATCCATTCACCGCCGGGCGCGTTGCCCGGTCAAGCCTGACGTGGTCCGGGCGTTTGCCTGGCCCCCTTGATCTAGGGATCATTCCGATATGACTTCAGAGACGCTGTTCTCGCCTGCCAAATTCGGCTCGATCGCCGCAAAGAACCGGCTCGTCATGGCGCCGATGACGCGCAACCGCGCCGGTGCCGGCAACGTGCCGACCGATCAGACCGTAACCTATTACGCCCAACGCGCTTCAGCTGGACTCATCGTTACCGAGGCGACCCAGATCGTGCCCGAAGGCCAGGGCTATCCGAATACGCCGGGCATCCACTCGCCCGAGCAGATCGCCGGCTGGAAGAAGGTGACCGACGCCGTGCATGCCGCTGGCGGCAAGATCGTCTTGCAGCTGTGGTTCACCGGCCGCATTTCCCATTCGGCCTATCAGCCTGGCGGCAAGGCAACGGTGTCGGCCTCGGCCGTCCGTCCGGCCGGCCACGTCTATCTGCCCGACTGGTCGAAAGCCGAGTACGAGACGCCGCGCGCGCTCGACGCGGACGAACTTCCCGGGATCGCCAAGGCCTACGGCCAGGCGACGAAAAACGCCAAGGAGGCCGGCTTTGACGGCGTCGAGATCCACGCCGCCAACGGCTACCTGATCGACCAGTTCCTGCGCGACGGCTCCAACAAGCGCACCGACCGTTACGGCGGTTCGATCGAGAACCGCGTCCGCTTCCTCGTCGAAGTGACGGAGCAGGTCGTGGCGGCCTGGGGGTCGGGCGATGGCGTCGGCGTACGCTTCTCGCCGCACAATCCCTACAACGACATGGCGGACTCCAACCCGGAGGCGCTGTTTGTCCATGCTGCGGCGAGCCTGAAGCGCTTCGGCCTCGCGTTCGTGCACGTCATCGAGCCGGTTGGCACCGAGCTGCAACTGGCTGGCAAGATCAAGGCGGCGATCGGCTCGGCCCTGATCGTCAACGGCGACTACACATTTGACAAAGCCAGCGAGGCAGTCGCTTCCGGCCTCGCCGACGCGGTTGCCTTCGGCAAGCCGTTCATTTCCAATCCCGATCTCGCCGAGCGCTTCGCCAGAGGCGCCGAGCTGACCGCATTCGACCCGTCGACCTTCTTCGGAGGTACAGACAAGGGCTACATCGACTATCCGGCGCTCGGCGGCACCGTCGCGGCGGAGTAGGCTCGCAAGCTCGGCCCGCATTCCAACTCCGTCATTGCGAGCGTGAGCAGAAGCAATCCTGCTTTTTCAAATAGTTACTGGATTGCTTCGGCTCCGCCTCGCAATGACGAGTGTTGCGCATTTGCGCCTCGCCTCGGGGACGACAACCCGTTCCAGCCAGGAGGCGTTTAGCCCTATTCCGCCGCCTCCCGCACGATCTCCCGCGCGATGATGCTGGCGATCTCGGGCCGGCAGGAACCGCAATTGCTGCCGGCCTTCAGCACTTCGCCGACTTCCGCGACAGTCCTCGCCCGGCCGCAGACGACGGCCTCGCTGATCTGGTTCACCCCGATCGAGAAGCAGGCGCAGACGGTGGCGCCGGGATCGCTGTCGTCTTCCGCCGCCCGGGCAGCGAGCAGCCGCGCCCGGTCGCGGGGGGAAAGCTCGGTTCCGAGCCGGCCGATCAACCAGTCGCGCGCCGCCTCGACCGGCTCGGGCCCGACGAACAGCGCCGCAACCAGCCGCCCGCCATCGAAACCGGCAAGCCGGTCGATGCGCCGGTCGCGATCGTGCATCCACATCACCTCGGCATTCTTCGGCAAACGCAGCCGCTGCCGCGCGAAGGCCTCGACGTCGTCGATCGCCCCGTGCCCGGCGCACTCCAGCCGATAGCCGGCCCCGGACCTCGCCCGCGCCCAATAGGCGGCGTCCGCAGGCTCCGGCGGCGCCAGCGATACGCCGAAACCATACCAGTCGGCGGCAAAGCGGCGGACCGCGACCGCGGTATATTTCAGCCCGGGCTGGCCGGAGACGGCATCGACCGCGGCATCGACGACGGCGCCGATGCGGGCCGCACTGGAAAACTGCCCGGTCCAATGCATCGGCACGAACACTTCGCCCGGCCGCACCCGATCGGAAACGAGCGCGCGCACCACCGCACGGCCTGTCGGGTTGGTCAATTCGACGAGATCGGCCGGACCGATGCCGAGCCGGGCAGCGTCGACGGGATGGATCTCGCAGAAACTCTCGGCGAATTGGCTCATCAGCCGCGGCGTCTTCCCCGTCCGCGACATCGTGTGCCACTGGTCGCGGATGCGGCCGGTATTCAGAACGAAGGGGAAATCTGCGCTCGGGGCCTTCGGCGACGGCGTATAGGGCGTCGCCACGAAGCGGCCACGCCGGTCGGGCGTGTGGAAGCCGCCGGCCGAGAAGAAGCGGCTAGGTCCGGGATTTGCGGGAAGCGCATCGCCCGGCCGATGCCGCCGCGCCGGCCATTGGAACGGCCTGAGCGCCTCGTAGTCCGCCTCGCTGATGTCCGCGTGAAGGCCAATGTCGAAGGCGCGCACCGAACCGTCATTGCGGAAGCCGGAGAGCGCCGCATGCTCGCGAAAGACGGCCGCGGGCGAGGCAAAATCGAAGCCCTCGGCGTGGCCCATGCGGCGGGCGACTTCGGCCACGATCCACCAATCCGGTTGCGCTTCGCCGGGCGGCTCGAGAAAGGCGCGCTGGCGGGAGATGCGCCGTTCGGAATTGGTGACCGTGCCGGATTTCTCGCCCCAGGCCGCCGCCGGCAACAGGACATGCGCGTGCACCGTCCTGTCGGTGGCGCGCACCACGTCGGAGACGACGACGAACGGGCAGGCTTCGAGCGCTTGCCGGACGCTGTCGGCCTCTGGCAGGCTGTCCACCGGATTGGTCGCCATGATCCAGACGGCCTTGACGCTGCCCGCCCGCATCGCCT
>JARLIT010000208.1 GCA_031291575.1 Ancalomicrobiaceae bacterium | reverse complement strand
GCGTTCGAGCCCGAGGTCCCAGCCATCGGGGATCGTCATCGACAGACGGGCGAGGAGGGCGTCGAGCGCCTCGTGCGGCATGTTGGGAAAGGCTCCAGCGACGGATGGGCGGGCGGCCCATCGGACGGACGCGCAATAGAACAGGGCGCGTTCGAATGGTGTCGGCCATAGACCGACCGGAAATTGGGTCGTGTCGACTTCCGGCGCCGGGAGGGCGCCGGAAGGACGAGGGCGACGGGACCGGCGGCCGATGCCGGCGGTGCGTCTCAGGCGGCCGAGGCCTCATCGGCGATGGCGGCGTCGCTCTCGTTCGCCGCGCTCAGCAGCCGGCAGAGGCGGGAGAGCGTCGCCCGCATCTCATGGCGATGCACCACCATGTCGATCATGCCGTGTTCGAGGAGATATTCGGCGCGCTGGAAGCCCGGCGGCAGCTTTTCCCGGATGGTCTGCTCGATGACGCGGGGGCCGGCGAAGCCGACGAGCGCGCCGGGTTCGGCGATGTGGATGTCGCCGAGCATGGCATAGGAAGCGGTGACACCACCGGTGGTCGGATTGGTCAGCACGACGATGTAGGGAAGCCGTGCCGCCCGCAGTGCCTGCACCGCGGCGGTGGTCCGTGGCATCTGCATCAGCGACAGGATGCCCTCCTGCATGCGGGCGCCGCCCGAGGCGGCGAACAGGATGAAGGGCGTCTTGCGGTCAGCAGCGGTCATCATCGCCGCGATGATCGCCTCGCCGGCGGCCATTCCGAGCGAACCGCCCATGAACTCGAAGTCCTGCACGGCGGCCGTCACCGGCTGTCCGTCGAGGCGTCCGTTGGCGGCCAGGATGGCGTCATCGGCGCCCGTCTTCACCTTGGCGTCCCTGAGACGATCGACATAGCGCCGCTCGTCGCGGAATTTCAGTGGATCCAGCACCACCTGCGGTGACGGCAGCATGTCATAGCCGCCCGGATCGAACAGCGTCTCCAGCCGGCGCCGAGCCGGCATGCGCATGTGGAAATTCGACGAAGGCACCACGAATTGGTTGGCTTCGAGATCGCGGTGGAAGACCATCTCGCCGGTCTCCGGACATTTGATCCAGAGGTTTTCCGGCACTTCCTTCTTCGTGGTGTAGAGAAGGCTCTTGATCTTCGGCCTAACGACGTTGGTCAGCCAGTTCACGCCATCACTCCTACTCTGGCGCGACGCACACCGGCCGCGATATCGCCAGCAAGCGCCGCGACCGCGGCGACGCTCGCCCCGGTGGCACGATTGTTTTCGTCGAGGGAGGCCCTGATGGCCTCCACCAAGGCCGAGCCGACGACCACGCCGTCAGCGTTCCGGCCGATCATTTCCGCCTGCGCAGCGGTCCTCACCCCGAATCCGACGACCACCGGCAGGCTCGTATGCCGCTTGATCCGGTCGACCGCTTGCGCGACGCGATCGGCATCCGGAGCGGCCGCGCCGGTCACGCCCGCGACCGACACATAGTAGACGAAGCCGGAGGTATTGGCGAGGACGGCCGGCAACCGCTTGTCGTCGGTAGTCGGTGTCGCCAAGCGGATGAAGTTGAGGCCGCCTTCGAGCGCGGGCAGGCACAGTTCGTCGTCGGCTTCCGGCGGCAGGTCGACGACGATGAGACCATCGACGCCGGCCTCGCGGGCCGCCTGAACGAAGGCCTCGGGGCCGAAGGAATAGATCGGATTGTAGTAACCCATCAGCACGATCGGCGTGACGTCGTCGCCCTGGCGGAAGGCCTTGACCATTTCGAGCGTCGACTTCAGCGTCTGTCCGGCTTTCAGCGCGCGGAGCCCGGCCGCCTGGATCGCCGGCCCGTCCGCCATCGGATCGGAGAACGGCATGCCGACTTCGATGACGTCGGCGCCGGCCGCGGGCAGCGCCTTCAGGATGGCGAGCGAGGTGGCGGGATCGGGATCGCCGGCCATGACGAAGGTGACGAACGCCGGACGGCCTTCGTCGGCGAGAGCGGCGAAGCGGCGGGTGATGCGAGTGTCCGTCATGGCGGAGAAGGCTTCCTTAGATGGCGGCCGGATCCGGTACCGGTCCTCATGTGCCGGACCCCCGGACGGGGCCACGGCGGCGCCCGGCACTATATCGTGCGGCCTTCAAGCGCGAAACGGTTTTGTGACAGAGCGGCAATGACGCGCGGCCGCCGGCATAACCAATTGAGGGATCATCTGGTTTCGGACCGGTGATGCCCGGTGCCGAATGCCGCGCTTCCCTCGTCGGCGCGTAGCCGGCGCCGGCGAGGGCGGACTGAAAGCCGGGCGGCGTCCGCGTCTGCCGCTGGCCGGAGAGGCCGAACTGCATGGGCGGGCCGGCCATTCTGGCGACAATCCGCCTGCCGGCCCGACCGGCACCCGGGTTACTTGGTCGGCTTGGCAGCGGCGGTCAGCGTGCCGATGGCGGCGGTGATGATGTAGTTGAGCCCGCGCATCAGATTGTGCTGCTCGTCGATCATCGCCTGGGTGGAGGCATGCAGGTTGCGGTGGTCGGCGACATCGCCGGCGAGCGCCACGACACCGGCATGGACCTCGCCGAGGCGGGTGCTGAGTTCGGCAACGGCGGCTTCGAGCGTGTCGAACCGCGGCGTATGGTCGATGACCGGCGCCGGTTCAGCGACGACCACCGGTTCGGCGGCAGCCACGTCGGCCGGGGTTTCATCGGCAACCGGCGCTTCGGCGACGGACACGGCGGCGACGACGGGTTCGACCACCACGACTTCGGCGGCGGCCCGCTCAGCCTTCAGTTCGTCGATGCTGGCGCGCAGTTCGGCGAGCGAGGTATCGATGGCATCGAGCCGGGCGAGGATCGGATCGGGCTTGGCCTCTTCGACCACGGCCTCGGTCTGGGCGTCCGCCGCTGTTTCGGCGGACGGTTGTTCGGCGAACGGCTGATCGTAGCCATGCGTCTCCGATGCTTCCGGTGCCTGATGATGCTCGGGCTGCGGCTGGTAGTCGCCTTGGGGCTGATACTGGTTCAAGTCGTTGTTGTCGTCGGACATGTCGCTCTCCATGAGCCAAAACGGCTCGCTGACGGCTTCTGACGGGCTATGCCGGGTGGTGGGAGCGGTCAGGGCGGGAGCCGGGACGATCGAACGGCGCAGGCGCAAGTTGAGACGGCCGGATCCAGGCCGGTGCCCCTTCCGCATGATCTGCCGACGTTGAACGACCATGAACACCGCCCTCTGCTACGAAAATCCGGAGGACTCTCCCAAATGCCCTCGGGATTGCCCGCGGTCAGCGCTTAAGCTGTTGCGTCCAGAGCATTTCCCGATCGACCAGATGCAGCCATCTGCTCGGGACATGTTCCGGGAGCACGCAATGATTGTGCCGTTATTCCGCCGGTACCCGATCCTAACCCGGCGACGTTACAGTTCGAAGCCGAGAATGCGACCAACCGTGAAAATGTCTTTGTCGCCGCGCCCGGAGAGGTTCACGACGATGATCTCGTCGCGGCCCATGGTCGGCGCCAGTTTCATAACATAGGCAAGGGCATGCGCCGATTCGAGTGCCGGGATGATACCTTCGAGCTGGGTCAGCTTCTGGAACGCGTCGAGGGCTTCAACGTCGGTCGCCGGCACATAGCTGACGCGGCCCGTATCCCGCAACCAGGAGTGTTCGGGTCCTACGCCGGGATAGTCCAAACCTGCCGAAATCGAATGGCCTTCGAGGATCTGGCCGTCATCGTCCTGCAACAGGTAGGTGCGGTTGCCGTGCAGAACGCCCGGCCGCCCGCCGTTCATCGAGGCGGCGTGGCCGTTCGGTACCTCGAGCCCGTGGCCGGCCGCCTCGACGCCGTAAATGGCAACGTCGCGGTCGTCGAGGAACGGATGGAACAGGCCGATGGCATTCGAGCCGCCGCCGATGCAGGCGACCAGCGCGTCAGGCAGCCGGCCTTCGAGGGCCATGATCTGCTCGCGCGTCTCCTGGCCGATGACCGATTGGAAGTCGCGCACCATGGTCGGATAGGGGTGCGGGCCGGCGGCAGTGCCGATCATGTAATAGGTGTCCGCGACATTGGTGACCCAATCGCGCAGGGCCTCGTTCATCGCGTCCTTCAGCGTGCCGAGGCCGGCGGTGACCGGCCTGACCTCCGCGCCGAGGAGCTTCATGCGAAACACGTTGGGCGACTGCCGCTCAACGTCCGTGGCGCCCATGTAGACGACGCACGGATAGCCGAAGCGGGCGGTGACTGTCGCCGAGGCGACGCCGTGCTGACCGGCGCCGGTCTCGGCGATGATGCGCGTCTTGCCCATGCGCCGCGCGAGCAGCATCTGGCCGAGGCAATTGTTGATCTTGTGGCTGCCGGTGTGGTTGAGCTCTTCGCGCTTCAGGTAGATCTTGGCGCCGCCAAGGTGCTGCGTCAGCCGCTCGGCGAAATACAAGGGGCTCGGCCGGCCGGTGTAATGCGTGCCGAGGTCCTTCAACTCCGCCACGAAGGCCGGATCGTGCTTGGCCTCTTCGTAAGCCTTTTCCAGTTCGAGGATCAGCGGCATCAGCGTCTCGGCGACGAAGCGACCGCCGTAAAGACCGAAGAAGCCGCGATCGTCCGGCCCCGACCGCAACGTGTTGGCTTGAGACTGCTTCTCGAGGGGGCTAACCGATGACACGTAAAGATCCTTCCCTGGGGACGACGTCGAGACGACCGTTGTAGAGCAATTTTCCCGGCGTTGAAGAGCGGAATTCAGAGAGTGGCGCGACCGAGGCTGGTTCCGGCCGGCATACCGGCCCGCTCCGCCTGCCGCGCCGCGGTGATGAACCGGGCGATGAGCCGCGGGTCCTTCTCGCCCGGCCGGCTCTCGACTCCCGACGACACGTCGACGCCGGCGACCCCGGTGAGGCGGATGGCCTCGGCCACATTGTCGGCAGTGAGCCCACCCGACAGCATCGCTGGCTTCGACACATCCAAGCCGGCGATCAGCCGCCAGTCGAACGAGATGCCGTTGCCGCCCGGCAACGCACCGGCAAGGCCCGGCGGCGCCTTGGCATCGAATAAGAGCCGGTCGGCGACCGGTTCGAACGCGGAGATCGCGACAAGATCTTCGGGCCCGGCGATCTTCAACGCCTTCATCACGGGGATGCCGAAGCGTGCGCGGATATCGCCGACGCGAGCCGGCGTCTCGGCTCCATGCACCTGCAGAAGATCGGGTCCGAGGCCGCCGGCGATCCGGCTGAGCAACTCGTCGGAGGCGTCGACGGTGAGGGCAACGATCCGCGTGCGGCCACGCGCCGGTCCGGCGAGCGTGCGGGCGAGATCGACGTCGACATTGCGCGGGCTCTTGGCGAAGAACACGAAACCGATGAAATCGGCCCCGCCCTCAAGGGCTGCCTCCACGGTGGCCTCTGTCTTCAATCCGCAGATCTTAATGTCGAGCGCCATCGTCCCGTCCGCCCGGATACCCGTCCTCACAACAGCCCGCTTGGTTGGCACGAAATGCCGTCCCTGTCTACGCAGGCCCTGTCTATGGGAGCGTCCGGCTCTTAGGTCGGTTCGAAACCGACGTCAGAGTCACACGTGCTGCGCCTTGCTGACAAGGTCGTGCAGCGCCTTGTTGGCCTCGGCAAGAGCCTTTGTTCGATCGCCAGTGAGGCTGCCGCTCTTCAGCGGGCCCTTGCCCCGCTCACCCACCATCCATTGCCAGCGTTGTGAATGGCCTGAACCGCCACGGGCGGAAATCGAGATTTCGAGTTTTTCTGGATCGTACGTCATCCGCACATCATGACGGAAAGATGTGGCCATTCCAAGCACTGTTGGGACCCTCGGAATTTGACCCGACCCGACGCCGGCCTTCCGGTCGCCCGTCCGCCGGCAGCGACATGTCCGGTGCTCCATTGCGGTAGCGTTCCGGTTGGATTGTTGTCAGGTTGAGGAGACTATAGTCCCAAGTCTCGGCGCGACGGATGTTTCGGCGGCGAAACGGGAAGAACTGGTTGGGGCGATGATCCGGGCGGACCGCGCGAAATTGTCGATACGGCTGGTCATGGCCGGGCTGATCGCCTTTGGCCTCGGCGGTGCCGCCGCGCCCGACGACACAGCGCCCGATCACGAAGACGCCTTGAAGGCGCGCGCCAGCGGCGAAATCAAATCGCTCGAAGAAATCATTGAGACGCTGAAGGTGCATAAGTACGACCGGCTCGTCGACGTGCAGATCTACAGGCGCGACAGCCGCTGGATCTATGAAGTAACCTGGCTGACGAAGTCGGGTCGCTATCGTATTTTCACGGTCGATGCCGCGCACGCTGCCGTCCTCAAGGACGAAGTCAAATAACGGAAGGCGAAGTGCCATGCGCATCCTTGTCGTGGAAGACGAAGACCGGATCAGGCGCGATCTGAGGTCGCACCTGCAGGCGGCCGGCTATGTTGTGCAGGAAGCCGGCGACGGCGAGGAAGCCTGGTTCCTCGGCGATACCGAGGAATTCGATGCCGTCGTGCTCGATCTCGGCCTGCCGAAGCTCGACGGGCTGACGGTATTGAAACGCTGGCGCGACGCCGAGCGCAATTTCCCCATCCTGGTGCTGACTGCACGCTCGAGCTGGACCGACCGCGTCGAGGGCATCGACGCCGGTGCCGACGACTATCTGGTCAAGCCCTTCCGCATGGAGGAACTGATCGCCCGCGTCCGTGCACTGATCCGCCGCTCCGCCGGCCGGGCCTCGCCGGTCTTGCAGGCTGGCCCGCTGACGCTCGACACCAGCCGCGCCCGCGCCGTCGTCGACGGCGAGCCGATCGCTCTCTCCCCGCTGGAGTATCGGCTGCTGTCCTATCTCCTGCATCACCGCGGCCGCGTCGTCAGCCGCGTCGAACTGGTCGAGCATATCTACCACGACGACGTCGAGCCGGATTCCAACGCGCTCGAGGTGCTGGTCGGGCGTGTCAGGCGCAAGATCGGCGCCAATCTGATCGAGACCCGCCGCGGCCATGGCTATCTGGTGACGACCGAATAGCGGAGGCGGCCCATGTCGGCGGCATCGCTCTGGCCGAGAATCAAGCGCCCGCTGGCGACCATGGGGTTGGGGGCGGGCTCTCTCAGGTTGCGCCTGATCGTCGCAGCCGTGGTGTTTTCGGCCATCGCGGTAGCGATCGCCGGCTCGGCGATGGTGATCCTCGTCAACCGCCACATCGAGCGCCGCGTCGTCTACGAATTGCGCGGCCATCTCGACCAGCTGACAGCCCGTTTTGCCCTCGACGGCAACGATCCGGACGTTCGCTCGGACCTCGCCGATCCGCGCTTCGACCGACCGCTGTCGGGCCTCTATTGGCAGATCGCGGAACGGGGCGAGCCAAAGGTGCGTTCGCGCTCGCTGTGGGACCGGACGCTTCCCGAGGTCGGCAAGGCGCTCGACGAGGCGGGCGATCAGGCCTTCGAGATCGAAGGGCCACGTCGGCAGACGCTGATCGCGGTGTCGCGACAGGTGACGCTCGGCCACGCGGCGGACGGCGGCGAACGCTCGTTCAGTCTGATGGTCGCCGCAGACCGGGGCGATATCGACCAATTGACCGAGGATTTCGCGCTGGAAGCCGCCGCCTTTCTCGCCGCGCTCGTGCTTTTCCTCGCCGTTGCAGGCTGGTTGCAGGTGACCGTCGGCCTGCGTCCGCTGGCGGGCTTGCGCGAGATGGTCGAGGCGGTCAGGCGCGGTCGCGCCGAGCGGCTGACGGGGGCCTTCCCCGACGAGGTCATTCCCTTGGTCGAAGAGGTGAACGGGCTGATCGACGCGCAGAGCCGCACGATCGAGCGTGCCCGTGCGCGTGCCGGCGATCTGGCGCATGGACTGAAGACGCCGCTCGCCGTCATCGGGTCTGAGGCGCGGGCCCTGCGCGAGCGTGGCGAAGAGGCGAGTGCCGAGACGATCGAAAGCGAGGTGATCGGCATGTCGCGCTTCGTTGAGCGGCAGTTGGCGCGCGCCCGGATCGCCTCCTACCAGCGCTTTGCCGGCAGCGTCAGCTTCGCCGAACTGGCCGGACGGCTGGTCCGGGCGATGTGGCGGCTGCCGCGCGGCGACGACATCGACTGGCAGATTGACGTTCCCGCCGACGTCGGCCTGGCACTGCACCGCGAGGACGCAGACGAGATTTTCGGCAATCTCTTCGACAACGCGCGCAAGTTCGCCAGAAGCGTAGTGACAGTCTCGGCGCGCACTGCAGGCGACGCGACACTGATCACCATCGCCGACGACGGCCCAGGCGTGCCGGAATCGCGTCGCGAGGCCGTGTTGCTGCGCGGCCTGCGGCTGGATGAGTCGGTGCAAGGCTCCGGCCTCGGTCTCTCCATCGTCGACGATCTCGTGTCGAGCTATGGCGGCACGCTCGCCTTGGGCGCGCGTCCCGGCGGCGGCCTGCAGGTGGACTTGCGGCTGCCGGGGGGAGCGAAGGCCGCAGACGACGGCGAGCATCGTTGAGGCCGGACGCCTCATCCGGCGATCGTCACCCGTCTCAGCGTCAGGTTGATCCGTCCACCGTCGGCGACGAGCGTCGAGGTGCCGGCAAGGATCCGGTCGACGCCGTGAAAGGCGAGACGTGACGGCCCGGCAAGTACCAGCACATCGCCGGACGCCAGCTCGAATGATCGCGTCGGATCGGTGCGGCTTGTGCCTCCGAGCCGGAACCGGCAGGTATCGCCCAGCGAGACCGAGACGATTGGCGCAGAAAAATCCGCCTCGTCGCGATCCTGATGCAGCCCCATCCTGGCGGTAGCGTCGTAAGAATTGACGAGGCAGGCCTCGGGCGCAGCCGGGTAGCCGCCCACCTCCGCCCAGAGATCGAGGAGACGCTGCGGCATGTCCGGCCAAGGCCGGCCGGAGAGCGGATGAGTTGCCTGATAGCGGTAGCCGGCCCTATCCGATACCCAGCCGAGCGGCCCGAGATTGGACATCCTGACTGATAACGGCTTGCCGGTGCGGGGCATTTCCGGCCGAAACAGCGGAGCCTCCGCCAGTGCCGCGCGGATCTCGCCGTGAAGCGCCTCCTGCTCGAAGCGCGACAGGCGGGCAGCGAAAAGCGTCGCACCGGGCTGAATCGTCAGGCCGCGATGTGCCTCGATACGGACTGGCATGTCGGTTCGCCTCCGAGTATTGCCGGAACCGCCGGCGCGTCCGACATGAGATTTTGGATGGTTAATCGCCGTTAACCGCGAATCTCCCGGCCAAAACCTTCACACCACCGTGACCGTGACGCTTGCGGCATGGGAATGCGGCACTTATATAGCCACCGAAACGGCCCCGCATCCCCGGACCCTTTCTGAAAAGGTCGGGCGGCTGCGCTTGGGGTCTATTCGTCATGTCGCCGGCTAGTCAGCCGGACAATCTGAAGAGACGGGGATCGTGAAGAGGCCACAGGCCTCGCCGGATGCCGAATGCGGGTTCGGGCGATCTGCCGGAAGGAGAGGCACTATGGGCAAAGTCATTGGTATCGACCTCGGCACGACCAATTCCTGCGTTGCCGTCATGGAAGGCAAGAACACCCGGGTCATCGAGAATTCGGAGGGTGCCCGCACCACGCCGTCGATCGTCGCTTTCTCCGACGATGGCGAGCGGTTGATCGGCCAGCCGGCCAAGCGCCAGGCGGTGACCAATCCCGAGCACACCTTCTTCGCGGTCAAGCGCCTAATGGGTCGGCGCTACGATGACCCGTTGGTGGAGAAGGACAAGAGCCTCGTCCCCTACAAGATCATCCGCGGCGGCAATGGCGACGCTTGGGTCGATGCCGACGGCAAGCCCTATAGCCCATCGCAGATCTCCGCCTTCGTCCTGACCAAGATGAAGGAGACCGCGGAAGCCTTCCTCGGCACTCCCGTCACTCAGGCGGTCATCACGGTCCCGGCTTATTTCAACGACGCCCAGCGTCAGGCGACCAAGGACGCCGGCAAGATCGCCGGCCTTGAGGTCCTGCGCATCATCAACGAGCCGACGGCGGCGGCGCTCGCCTACGGGCTCGACAAGAAGAACACCGGCACCATCGCGGTCTATGACCTCGGCGGCGGCACCTTCGATATCTCGGTCCTGGAAATCGGCGACGGCGTGTTCGAGGTGAAGTCGACCAATGGCGACACCTTCCTCGGCGGCGAGGATTTCGACATGCGCCTCGTCGGCTATCTGGCGGACGAGTTCAAGAAGGAGCAGGGCATCGACCTGCGCGGCGACAAGCTCGCCCTGCAGCGGCTGAAGGAAGCCGCCGAAAAGGCCAAGATTGAGCTGTCCTCGGCGACCCAGACCGAGATCAACCTGCCGTTCATCACCGCCGACGCCAAGGGGCCGAAGCATCTGACGATGAAGCTGACCCGCGCCAAGTTCGAGGCGTTGGTCGACGATCTCGTGCAGCGCACCATCGGCCCCTGCAGGGCGGCCCTGAAGGATGCCGGCCTCACCGCCGGTCAGATCGATGAAGTGGTCCTCGTCGGCGGCATGACCCGCATGCCGAAGGTCCAGGAGATCGTGAAGTCCTTCTTCGGTCGCGAGCCGCACAAGGGCGTCAACCCGGACGAGGTGGTCGCCATCGGCGCCGCCATCCAGGGTGGCGTGTTGCAGGGCGACGTGAAGGATGTGCTCCTTCTCGACGTCACCCCGCTGTCGCTCGGCATCGAGACGCTCGGCGGCGTGTTCACCCGGCTGATCGACCGCAATACGACGATTCCGACCAAGAAGGGTCAGGTGTTCTCCACCGCCGAGGATGGGCAGACCGCGGTGACCATCCGCGTCTTCCAGGGCGAGCGCGAAATGGCGGCCGACAACAAGTCGCTCGGCCAGTTCGACCTCGTTGGCATCCCGCCGGCGCCGCGCGGCGTGCCGCAGATCGAAGTGACCTTCGATATCGACGCCAACGGCATCGTCAATGTCTCGGCCAAGGACAAGGGCACCGGCAAGGAGCAGCAGATCCGCATCCAGGCCTCGGGCGGCCTGTCGGACGCCGACATCGAGAAGGCCGTCAAGGACGCTGAAGCCCATGCGGCGGAAGATAAGAAGCGTCGCGAACTGGTCGAGACGAAGAACCACGCCGAGGGTCTGGTCCACTCCGCCGAGAAGGCGCTGAAGGATTACGGCGACAAGGTCTCGGCTTCGGACAAGGCGATCATCGAAGCGGCGCTCGCCGATGCCAAGGCCGCGCTCACCGGCGACGATGTCGAGGTCCTCAAGACCAAGACCAATGCGCTGGCCGAAGCACAGATGAAGCTCGGCGAGGCGATGTACAAGGATACGCAAGCCGGTGCCGCCGGCCAGCAGACCGGTGCCCCTGGGGCTGAGCCCAAGCACGACGACGATGTGGTCGACGCCGACTTCGAAGAAGTCAAAGACCACAAGAAGAACTGAGTTCTGGATTTCGGCATTGGGCAGCAGGACCAAGGGTCTGCCGCCCAATGCCACACCTGACGGTGATTGCACCGTCATCGCGGACACAGCGAAGCAATCCAGCGGCCGACGTCAGGTCTTTCTGGATTGCTTCGCTGTGTTTGCAATGACGATCCCGATTGACCACTCCTGGCGCCACTGGCGCCGCTGATCGACGAGGCTTGAGCGGACGAATGGCCAAGCGCGACTATTACGAGGTTCTCGGCGTCGGCAAGACCGCCGACGAGAAGGAGCTGAAAGGCGCCTTCCGCAAGCTCGCCATGCAGCTGCATCCCGACAAGAATCCGGGTGACAAGGCAGCCGAGGCGGCCTTCAAGGAGATCAACGAGGCCTACGATGTCCTGAAAGATGGACAGAAACGCGCTGCCTACGACCGGTTCGGTCATGCCGCCTTCGAGAATGGCATGGGTGGACCTGGCGGTCCGGGCTCGCCCGGCTTCAATGGCGATTTCGCCCAGACCATGTCCGACATCTTCGAGAGCTTCTTCGGCGGCGAAGGCGGACCTGGGCGCGAGCGCGGCCGTGGCGGGCGCGAGCGTGGCGCCGACCTGCGCTACAACATGGAGATCACCCTCGAGGAAGCCTTCGAGGGCAAGCAGGTCGAGATCCGCGTGCCGACCTCGATCATCTGCGACACCTGCAACGGCTCGGGCGCCAAGCCGGGCACCACGCCGACCAGCTGCCGCACCTGCGGCGGGCAGGGGCGGGTCAGGGCCATGCAGGGCTTCTTCACCATCGAGCGCACCTGCCCGACCTGCCAGGGTCGCGGCCAGGTGATCGCCGAACCTTGTTCGAAATGCGCCGGCTCCGGCCGCACGACCAAGGAGAAGATGCTCACCGTCAACATTCCGTCGGGTATCGAGGATGGCACCCGCATCCGCCTGTCGGGTGAGGGCGAGGCCGGGGTGCGCGGCGGTCCCCCGGGCGATCTCTACATTTTCATCGGTCTGAAGCCGCACGAATTCTTCCAGCGCGACGGCGCCGACATCTTTTGCAAGGTGCCGATCTCCATGACGGTCGCCGCGCTCGGGGGGCAGTTCGACGTGCCGACCCTGTCGGGCGAGAAGACCAAGGTGAAAGTGCCCGACGGCACCCAGACGGCCAAGCAGTTCCGGCTGCGCGGCAAGGGCATGCCGGTGTTGCGCTCGTCGACCTTCGGCGACATGTACATCCAGGTCGTGGTCGAGACGCCGCGAAACCTCACTCGTCGCCAGCGGGAACTCCTGGAAGAGTTCGAGAAGGCGTCCTCCGGCGAGACCCACCCGGATTCGACCGGCTTCTTCGCCAAGGTGAAGGATTTCTTCGGCAACCTCGGCGACTGAGGGCAGACGATGGCCGCCTGACCGCTTGGTTGCGATGGCTTGCGTTCGTCGTAGCACGCTGCCAGCTTGGGTCCGGCATTGACGCCGCTAGGGCATGCGCATGGACAAGATGGACAAGATCGCCGAGATCCGTACCGAGATCCACGAAGCCGAGGAACGGCTCCTGGTCGAATTGCGCAAGACGCGCGGAGAGGTGCGCATCAGCGACAGCGATATTCTGCCGCAGTATAGGCTGACATTCGGCCAGCGCATTGCCGATACGGTTGCCGCGGGCATGGGATCGTGGCGGTTCATCATCATCCAGTCGCTGATCCTGTTCGTCTGGATCGTGCTGAACCTCACCGCCTACGCCGAACGCTGGGATCCCTATCCCTTCATCCTGCTGAACCTCGTCCTGTCGTTCCAGGCGGCCTATGCCGCGCCGGTGATCATGATGAGCCAGAACCGGCAGCAGGACATCGACCGCCGCGCCGCCGAAGAGGATCACCGCATCAACATCAAGGCGGAACTGGAAATCGAACTGCTGCACCAGAAGCTCGACCATTTGCGCGAGACCGAAGTCCTCTACCTGACCGAGACGGTGAAGGAACTGACCCGCATGCTCGCCCGCGCCCGCATCGAGCCGGAACCGGAGCCGGAAGCCGCCTTCGCCGGCGACTGAAGCGCCGCTGGCGGCCGTCCCGCACTGCGGCCTAGTCCACCACCCGGCCGCCTTCCGCCCGGATGGCTTCGGCCGTGTCGAGGTCGAGCGCCACGCCCGCGCCGAGTTCGACCTCGACCGTTGCTTCCGGATATTGGGCGATGACGCTGCGGGCGCCTATGTCGCCACTGACCTGCGTCAGATCGGGGAAGAAGCGCCGCGACCATAAGACCGGATTGCCGCGGCGGCCTTCACACGTCGGCACCACGATCAACTGTCCTGCCTGCGGATCGTAGGCGGCGATGAGCCGGTCTATCATCGCCGGAGTCACCCGCGGCATGTCGGCAAGCAGGATGAGCGCCGCCTCGGCGTCGTCCGGCACCGCGGCGATGCCGGCTTTCAGCGACGTCGACATTCCCTCAGCGAAGTCGGCATTGTGGACGAAGGTGACGGCACGGCCGGCGAGCGCGGCGCGGATGGCTGCCTCCATGTGGCCGGTCACCACGATCACCGTGCTGGCGGAACTGTCCAGTGCCGCATCGACCGCATGTGCGACGAGCTGCTTGCCGTCGAGTTCAGCCAGCAGCTTGTTCGGCCCGCCCATCCGCGACGAGCGTCCGGCCGCCATGATGATGCCCGCGATCCTGCGGCCCTCCCGCACGTCGCTCTCTTTCGGCGCTTGCCGCGGTCGCGGCCGCGAGACGATATCCATCAACAGTCCTCCAACGCCCAGACCGACGAGTTCGCGGGGGCCGACCGCGATGTCGGCGAGAACGCGGCCGAGCACCCAGTCGAAGCCGTTCTCGCGCGGGCTGCGGGCACAGCCGGGTGCCCCGATCACCGTGACTGCGCCGAGCCGGCCGATCAGCAGGAGGTTGCCCGGGTCGACCGGCATGCCGAAATGCAGCACCTCGCCACCAGCGAGTTCGACGCCGGCCGGCACCACGTCGTGCCGGTCGACTACCGCCGAGGCGCCGAACACGACGACGACGTCGGCACCGTCCGCGGCAACGGCGGCCTTGATCGCCTCGGCGACGGCTTGCGGCGTATGCGCCACCCGCCGGTCGGCGACGAGCCGCGCGCCCGCCGGCACCAGCCGCGTGACCAGCACTTTCAGCGTCTTGTCGATGGTCACCGGCTTCAGGCTGGGCAGCAGCGTCGAGACGACGGCAACACGCTTTGCCCGGTAGCGGGCGAGGCGCAGCAGCGGGCCGGCAGAGGCGATCAGCGCGAGCGCCTTGTCGACGACGGCGCGGGGCAGGGCAAATGGAATGATCTTCACCGTCGCCACCATGCGGCCGACGGACACGGCGGCGAATTCCGGCAGGGTGGCAAAGGTGAGGCCGGGATCGATGGCGTTGAGCGCGTCGATGGCGATCCTGTCGACGACGATGAGGCCGCTGTCCTCGGCGAAGAGATTGGCGCGGCCGGTTGCTGCCGCCTCGACGTCGATGCCGGGTCCGGCGAGCGCGGCGGCGATCGTGCCCGCTGCCGCGTCCTCGTCGATATCGTCCGGCTCCAGTCGGGCGACGATCACCTCGGCGAGGCCGGCCCGGCTGATGAGATCCACGTCGGCCGCCCCGATGCGGTGGCCCTTGTGCAGCATCGACCCGCCGGCAGCGACCGAATGGGCGAGAATGGCTCCGAGACTATCGGCGGTCGCGACCGGGCCGAACCTCATGCCCAGACGTCCGTCGGCACCGGGGCCAGATGCGTCGGACGGAGCCTCAGCGCCTCGATGACCTGGGCGACGATCGAGATCGCGATTTCGGCCGGCGACTGCGCCCCGATGGCGAGGCCGATCGGCGCGGCGATCTGCCCGATGGCTTCGGCCGCGGCACCGGCCGCTTTCAGCCGCTCGACACGGGCCGCATGGGTCTTGCGGCTGCCGAGCGCGCCGACATAGAAGCAGCCGGCGTCGAGCGCTGCCTTCAACGGAAAATCGTCGATCTTGGGATCGTGGGTGACGGCAACGAGCGCGGTATAGGCGTCGAGCGCGATATCTGCGGGAATGACGTCCTGAGGCCAACTGGCGAGAAGATGGACGCCGGCGAACCGCTCTTCGCTAGCGAACGCTGTGCGCGGATCGATGACGGTGACATCGAAGCCGGCGATCGCTGCGATCGGCGCCAGCGCCTGCGAGATGTGGACGGCGCCGATGACGACGATCCTGGGCGGCGGCAGATAGACGGTGAGTAGTCGCTTGCCCTCGGCGGTTTCGACAAGGCCGGACTTGCCGGCGCGAAAGCGGGCGAGAAGCTCGTCGTGCAACGGATCTTCAGGCGCGAGGGAAGCCTCCCGCACCAGCCGTTCGGCGCCCGAGGTCGGATCGATGATGCGGATGACCGCCTGCCGGGCGCGTCGCGCTTGATTGAGGTCCGTGAGGAGAGCCCGGTCCATGGCCTGCGCCTTTCGTCTTGCTTGGGAAATCCGCCGGCCGGCTCAGTCGAGCCGCTCGATCAGCACGGAAATGCGACCGCCGCAGGAGAGCCCGACGCGCCAAGCCGTCTCATCGGCGACGCCGAACTCCATCACGCGCGGCCGGCCGGTGGCGATCACCTCGATCGCCTCTTCGACCACGGCGCCTTCGACGCAGCCGCCGGAGACCGATCCCTCGAAATGGCCGGCCTCGTCGATGACCAGGTGACTGCCCACCGGGCGGGGCGCCGAACCCCAGGTCTCCATCACGGTGGCGACAGCGACGCCACGCCCGGCCAAGTGCCAGGCTTCGGCGAGGCCGAGCACATCCCTGTCGGTCAAGTCGCTGGCATTTCCCATGCGCGCCTCCCTTCGGCTGTCGCCGCCGGATGTGCCGGCCGACGGTCGTCCGTGCCGCCCGAGATTGCATCGCCCCGGACATGTCGTTTTCGGGGATCATAGGACGTGCCGGCCATT
>JARLIT010000207.1 GCA_031291575.1 Ancalomicrobiaceae bacterium | reverse complement strand
CAGATGGCGATTGCGGAAGCGACCTTCCTGGCGCTGGCGTTCATGAACGTCTTCTTCTATGCCGCCATGGCGGCGCGGGCGCGGCGTGCCATCTCCAGCCGTCGCGTCGTCGGCATCGTCAACAAGGTCGGCGGCTCGCTCCTTGTCGGTGCCGGCGTCGCCGCCGTGACGCTGAAGGCGAGTTGAGGGTCCGGACTTGCGGTTGCAAGACCGTTGCAGTCGCTGCGGCGCATCAGCCGTTGACAATCCCGGCTGATCCGGACAAGCCTGCTCGTGCCGATGACAATTGGGTTGCAGGCATCGCCGCCGGCTTCTGCCGGGACGGCGCTCGCGGGCCGTCGCGGGCCTGTGCGACGGGTGAGCCCGGACGGCACCAGAATCCGAGGCAGTCTCCGGTCGCCAGGCGGGAATCCGTCGACAGGAAGGCGCGAAGACCGCATAAGCGGCACGACGTAGGAATGAGGGAGGTATTGCAGGATGACAGCATTGTCCCGCCGGCGCTTTGCGGCCGGCACGCTGGCCTTGGGCGCCACGGCCTTTTCAATCAGAACCGCCCGCGCCGCCGAGTTCACCGCCAAGTTCGCCAACAACCTGCCCCTGACGCATCCCTTGAACGTCCGGGCGCTCGAGGCGTCCGAGGCGATCAAGACCGAGACCGGCGGTCGCTTCGATCTTCAGGTGTTCCCGTCGAGCCAGCTCGGCTCCGACACCGATACGCTCGGCCAGATCCGGTCTGGCGCCGTCGATTTCTTCACCCTCTCCGGCCTCATTCTGTCGACCTTCGTGCCGGCCGCCTCGATCAACGGCATCGGTTTCGCCTGGAAGGACTATCCGACCGTCTGGCAGGCGATGGACGGTGACCTCGGCGCCTTCATCCGCGGTGAGATCGCCAAGACCGGCGTCATCTTCGCCTTCGACAAGATCTGGGACAACGGCTTCCGCCACGTCACCACGTCGACGAAGCCGATCGTCACGCCCGACGATCTGGTCAACCTGAAGATCCGCGTGCCGGCCTCGCCGCTGTGGACGTCGATGTTTAAGGCCTTCGGCGCCGCGCCGACGACGGTCAATTTCAACGAGACGTACTCTGCCTTGCAGTCGAAGGTCGTCGACGCGGAAGAAAATCCGCTCGCCGTCATCACCGCCGCCAAGCTCTACGAGGTACAGAAGTACTGCTCCCTCACCAATCACATGTGGGATGGCTTCTGGTTCCTCGCCAACAAGGCCAACTGGGATGGCTTGCCGGCGGACATCCAGACCGTCGTCGCCAAACACATCAACGCCGCCAGCCTCAACCAGCGCTCCGATATCGCCTCGTCCGTCGCCCGGTTGCAGTCCGAGCTCACCTCGAAGGGGCTGCAATTCAACACGGTCGAGACGTCGGCCTTCCGGCAGAAGCTGAAGGCGGCCGGCTTCTATGCCGAGTGGAAGGCGAAGTACGGCGCGGGCGCCTGGGCCAAGCTCGAAGCCGCCGTCGGCGGCCTCGGCTGAGGCCGGCCGTGGCGGAGCTTGCGGCGTCCTCGGCTGGAGCGGGTAGGGGTCCGTTGTACTGGGCCCATCCTTCCGCGTTTGAGCGCGTGCTCGGCGCGATGGTGGAAATCCCAGCGGCGATCCTGGTCGCCGCCGAAGTGGTCGTGCTGCTGGCTGGCATCCTGGCCCGCGGCCTCGGCGTGCCGCTCACCTGGTCGGACGAACTCGCCTCCATCCTGTTCCTGTGGCTGGCCATGTTCGGCGCGGTGATCGCGCTGAAGCGCGGCGAGCACATGCGCATGACGGCGCTGATTTCGCGCCTGCCGCCTGCGGCGCGTGGCTTTGCCGATGCGCTCGCCACGACCGCCGGCCTCGCCTTTCTCCTCCTCATCGTCGCGCCCGCCTGCCGCTGGGCCTCGGGCGAGGCGTCGATCACCACCTCGTCGCTCGAAATCTCTAGTCTCTGGCGCGCCGCGGCTTTTCCGATCGGCGTCGGGCTGATGATCGTCTTCTCCGGGGTGCGGCTCCTGCGCGCGCACGGCATCGGAACGGTACTCGGCGCGGTTGCCCTCGTCGGCGCGATCACCGTCGTCTTCTGGCTGGCCGGACCGGCCCTGAAGCCGCTCGGCAATCTCAATCTGTTGATCTTCTTCGTCGTCATCGTCGGTTGCGCGGTGTTCTCGGGCGTGCCGATCGCCTTCTCCTTCGCCCTGTCGACCTTCGGCTATCTGGCGCTGACCACTCGCGTCCCCACCCAGACGCTGGTCGGACGGATGGACGAGGGCATGAGCCACCTGATCCTCCTCGCCGTGCCGCTGTTCATCTTTCTGGGCCTCCTCATCGAAATGACCGGTATGGCGGCGGCGATGGTGCGCTTCCTTGCTGGCCTTCTTGGCCATGTCCGCGGCGGGCTCTCCTATGTGCTGATCGGCGCGATGTATCTGGTCTCCGGCATTTCCGGCGCCAAGGCGGCCGACATGGCCGCGGTGGCACCGGCGCTGTTTCCGGAGATGAAGGCGCGCGGATCGAAGCCCGGCGATCTCGTGGCGCTGCTGGCCGCCACCGGTGCCCAGACCGAGACCATTCCGCCCTCGATCGTGCTCATCACCATCGGCTCGGTGACAGGCGTGTCGATCGCCGGCCTGTTCACCGGCGGCATGCTGCCCGGCCTGGTGCTCGCCGTCGGGCTCATCTTCGTCGTCTGGCTGCGCCATCGCGGGCAAGCCCCGGCGCGTGACCAACGGGCGGGCGCGGCCGAGATCCTCACCAGTTTCGTCGTGGCTCTGCCGGCGCTCGCGCTGCCGTTCGTCATCCGCTACGCCGTCGTGCGCGGCATCGCTACTGCGACGGAGGTCTCGACGATCGGCATCGTCTACACGCTCATCGCCGGCGCCTTTCTCTACCGTCGGCTCGACATCCGGCGGCTGGGGGCGATCCTGGTCGAGACGGCATCCTTGTCCGGTGCCATCCTGATCATCATCGGCGCCGCCTCGGCCATGGCCTGGGGTCTGACGCAATCGGGCTTCTCGCGCACGCTTGCCGCCGCCATGACCGGACTGCCCGGTGGAGCGGCGACCTTCCTGGTGGTGTCGATCGTCGCCTTCGTCATTCTCGGCAGCGTGCTGGAGGGCATCCCGGCGATCGTGCTGTTCGGCCCGCTGGTGTTCCCGATCGCCCACTCGGTCGGCGTCAACGAGATCCACTACGCCATGGTGGTCGTCCTATCCATGGGCCTCGGACTGTTCGCGCCGCCGTTTGGCGTCGGCTTCTACGCCGCCGCCGCGATCGGCAAGGTCGACCCGGCCGAGGGCATCCGGCCGATCTGGGGGTATCTCGCAGCGCTGGCGGTCGGCCTCGCGGTCGTTGCGGCGGTGCCGTGGATCTCCATCGGGTTCCTTTAGGCCGCCGCCGGCAATTGTATACCGGCGCGCGCGAATGTGATCGACGATGATCGAGATCATTTGCGCTGTGGACCGGAACCGGCTAACGAGGGCGCGCGGACGGTTTGGCATCGCTCGGAGGGCTCTGTCCGGGGGATGCCAAACCGCCCGGGTAACAAGGGCTTGAGCCTTCTCCGAATGCTCGGGTCCGGCCAACCTGACCGGAACATGCTGCATGCCTTTTCGTCAGACGCTCGCCCGCTACGGCATCGATCCCTATCTCATCGCTCTCATCGCCACCGTTGCGGCGGCCGCCATCCTGCCGGTCCGCGGCGCTGGCGCCCACGTCATGGACGAGCTCGTCATCGCCGCCGTGGCGCTGCTGTTCTTCCTTTACGGCGCCCGGCTGTCGACCGAGTCTGTGATCACCGGACTGACGCATTGGCGACTGCAGCTCACCGTGTTTCTGGCGACATTTGCGCTGTTTCCGGTGCTCGGCCTGATCTTCACGTCGCTGTTGAAGCCGTTTCTGCCGGCGGATCTGACGCTCGGGCTGATGTTCATGTGCGTCCTGCCCTCGACGGTGCAGTCGTCGATAGCCTTCACCTCGATCGCACGCGGCAACGTGCCGGCGGCCCTGTGCAGCGCTTCGGTGTCGAACCTGATCGGCATGTTCATCACGCCCATCCTGACGGCGATGCTTCTCTCCTCGCAGGGCGTCACCTTCGATTTCGGCGCGGTAGAGAAGATCGTGCTGCAGCTCCTGGTGCCGTTCATCGCCGGCCAGCTGCTGCGCCCGTTCATCGGCGCCTTCATCAAACGCCATCGCTTCGTCATCGGCTACGTCGATCGCGGCTCGATTCTGCTCGTTGTCTATGCTGCCTTTTCCGCGGGCGTCGTCGCTGGCATCTGGGCCAAAGTGGGCGTGGAAAGTCTGGCGCTGGTGTTGGGGCTCGACAGCCTGCTTCTTGCCATCGTCATCCTGTCGACGACCTACGCCAGCCGTCGCCTCGGCTTTTCCAAAGAGGACGAGATCACCATCGTCTTCTGCGGCTCGAAGAAGTCGCTGGCCTCCGGCGTGCCGATGGCCAATATCCTGTTCCCCGGCCAGGGCCTGGGCATGATCGTCTTGCCGATCATGCTGTTCCACCAGATCCAGCTGTTCGTCTGCGCCTTCATGGCGCAGAACTACGCCCGCCGGCCGATCGAGGCGGAGCCGGGCCCCGAGCCGCTGCCGCAGGCAGCCGGCGAGTAGCGCCTGAACTTGCCGCTGCCGCAGGCGGCCGGCGAGTAGCGCCTGAACTTGCCGTTGCTGCAGGCAGCCGGCGAGTAACGGCGAGGCCCGCCGCGGTCGCCGCGCTTCAGCCTTCCAGGTTGAACACGCGCTTGGGGAGCAGTTCGCCCTTGTCGACTTCGGCGATGGCGACCAGGTCTCCGCCCGAAAACACCGCGATCGCTTCCCCGGAGATGGGTGCATCGCGGCCGCGCAGGATCACCGACTGGCCACGCCGGAGCCGTGCCGCGGCATCGCGGTTGACTTCGGTGGACGGCAGTTCGGCGAGTGCCGCATCGACCCGGATCAGTCGCGAGCGTGGCGCCGAGACGTCGCCGTCGGCGGCCAACTCGTCCAACTCCTCAATCGGTACCATGTCGTCCTCGCCGAAGGGCCCGACGAGAAGCCGGCGCAGGTCGACCACATGGCCACGGGTACCAAGCCTCAGTCCCATGTCGCGGGCAAGCGCCCGCACGTAAGTTCCCTTCGAACATTCGCAGTCGAAGATGGCGGTATCGGCGTCCTCGATCTCGACGAGGTCGAGCCGGTGCACCGAGATCTCGCGGGCCTCCAGGGCTACCGTCTCGCCGGACCGGGCGATGTCGTAGGCCCGTTCGCCGGCGATCTTGATGGCGGAGAACTGCGGCGGCACCTGACTGATGGTGCCGGTGTACTCCGGCAGGATCGCACCGATCTCCGCCGCGCTCGGCCGGACCTCCGACGTGGCGATCACTTCGCCCTCGACGTCGTCGGTCGTCGTCTGCGCCCCCCAGCGCACGGCGAAGCGGTAGAGCTTGCGGCCGTCCATGACGAAGGAGACGGTCTTCGTCGCCTCGCCCAGCGCGATCGGAAGGAGGCCGGATGCCAGCGGATCGAGCGTGCCGGCGTGGCCCGCCTTGTTGGCGTTCATCAAGCGCTTGACGCGCGCCACGGCCTGGGTCGAGGTCATGCCGACCGGCTTGTCGAAGACCAGCCAGCCGTTGACGTCGTCGAATTTCTTCTTGCGGGACAT
>JARLIT010000206.1 GCA_031291575.1 Ancalomicrobiaceae bacterium | reverse complement strand
GTTGGCAGCGCCTGCGAGCATGGCCGCGACGATGGCCAGGGCGAACGGACCGATCAGCCCGGACAGGGGCGCCGCATTCGGCAGCTCGTAGGTCGCGATCACACAGACGAGCGAAATCGTGCCGCCAACCGAGAGGTCGAGCCCACGCTGCTGGATGACGAATTGCTGCCCGATTGCGGCGATGCCGAGGATGGCCGCGAACGGCAGCATCGCCAGCATCGCGGCGCCGGTCAAGGAACTCGGCGCGATCAGCGCCGACGCGGCGCCCAACAGGGCGACCGCGCCGACGGCAAGCCAGTCGCCCTTGAGGAGGCTCTCAGTCATCCGCCCGGCCAGGCCGCCCCGGCCTGCCGAACCACCCGGCTGTCGTGCCCTCATCGCAAGTGCCCCTCCCCGAGCCAGCGTCCTGCCGCCCGCCCTTGGGGCGGATCGGCAGGGACCGCGCTGGCGGTCTGCGCTTCTCAGAACGCCTTACTTGAACAGCTGCTTCAGCTCATCGATCGACAGGTTCGACGACAACAGCGCATCCGGCGGCAGCGAGGCATCGCAAGCCGGCTGCAGCTTGGCATCGGCCGAGAAGCTGTCTTCGACCAGCGGCAGTTCGATGATGCTGGGCTCGACGTTGGGGATGCCTTCGACGGCCGAGACCGCCTTGCGCAGGGCGAGCCGGACGATCCAGTTGCGCCCGGAGACGTTGCCCATCTGGAAGTTCGGGTTGGCGGCCTTATTGTCCTTCCAGAAGCAGCCGAGTTCGTTGGCGTCCTGCGCCGCCCACAACGGGATCGGCCGGCTGGCGGCAACGAAGGCTCTGAGCGCTCCCATCGAGCCGAGACCATAGTCGGAATAGACGGCGTCGATCTTGGCGTACTTGGCCAACAATCCGGACATGACGCGCTGGGTCTCAGCCGGGTCCCAATTGGTCGTCACCGGACCTTCCAGCACCTTGATGTCGGGATACTTGGCGAAGACTTCCTTCCAGCCGAGCGATTCCGCCTGCGAGGTCGGATTGCCGGGCGTGCCGCCGAGAACGATCACATTGCCCTTGCCGTTCAGATGGTCGGCGATCCACTGGGCCTTGACGCGACCGTTATGCTCGACGCTTTCGCTGACGACCATTTCGAAGTCTTTGCCACGAACGCCGGGGAAATGGGCGCCAACCATGTACGGAATGACGACCGCGCCGGCGGTCGTCGCCTGCCGCATGGCGCGCACCACGGCTTCGCCGCCATCCGGGAACACCAGGATGACGTCGAACTTCTGCGCCACCAGACCCTGGATGTCCGAAATCGCCTTCTGCACGTTGCCCTGCGCGTCGGTGTAGCGGACTTCCTTGATATTGGGGCATTTCTTCGCTTCGGCTTCGAACTCGGCGCGGGTGATCTTGCGCCAGGAATTGCTGCCGTAGCCGTCGGCGAGGGCGACCTTGATGTCCTTCTTGCCGCAGTATTGCGCGATGTCGAGCATGTCGGCGGGCTTGCCAACCTTGTCCTTGGCAAGGTCAACTGTCGCTTCGCCAGCAAGCGCCGCTGCAGTCATCGGCATGGCGACACATGTCGCAAGTCCAGCCAGTCGCACGGCATGGTACAGCGTCTGCACTGAATAGAAATTCATGTCCACTCCCCCCTCGTTCTAAGTGTTTATTGGGTTCTTGCTTATTGTTAGGGCCGACCTTCGGCGAGGTTCAATACCCGCATAGCCGCCGTGAAGCGGCATTCGGCGGGTTGCCAAGACCCCACGACGGCGCAAAACCCGGTACGACTTCACGCAGAACGCTCCGCGCCGTCCTCTTGCCTTGTCGGGGAGTTAGCCGAGGCCGCCCGTACGTATCAATACGACGTTTATCCAGATTGGATAAGTGGCAGGGCCTAAGGCTGGGACTGGCGCTGCCCACGGACAGCCGCCGCGTGCCGGGGGGCAGCCGGCATGGTCGTTTCGACGTGGCAACAGCCGGTCGGGCGACTAGAGCTCTTCGAGTCTTTCGTGCAGGTCGTCGATGCGGGCGTAGCGGTCGCGCCCTTTCTGGCCGGATTTGGCGATCGTCCGGTCGATGAGCAATTGGCAGACGAACAGCACTGCGGCGTGGTTGTCGACCGGCCCGATCTGGCGCGTGTCGCAGCGGACGGTCCAGGTCGCCCCGAAATCCTCGGCAAAACCGAGATCGGCGATCATCAGCAGGCGCGCGCCCTGTTCCTGCGCCGTCGCCAGCAGCGGTTCCAGCATGCGAGGTCGGCGTCGCATGGCGAAGCTGACCACCAGGTCGCCGGGTCCGATGTCGGCCAGCGCCTCGCCCAGCGTCATGCCGCGCTCCGGCAGGAGGTGTACATCGGCGCGCAGGTGCATCATCTGCCAATGGAAATAGGCGGCGAGGAAATGGCTGTGGCGATAGCCGACCACCCATAGCCGGCGCGCGCCGACGATGGCCGCAGCCAATTCCTCTAGCTGTTCGTCGGACAGGCTGGCGGCGGTGTACTGCATCGCGGCGATGGTCGTTTCCAGATGCCGGGCCAAGGTGCCGCCCGCCACATGGTCCGCCTTTTGGTTCATCTGGAACAAGGGCGAGCCGGCCAATTTGGTTTCGCGGGCGAGGATGCGCATCTCCTCGAAATTCTCGAAACCGACCCGCTGCACGAAACGGCTGACCGCGGCGTTGGAGGTCTCGGCCATCCGGGCGAGTTCGCTTGCGGTGTAGCCGGTGATCTCGCCGGGAAAGTTCAGGATCAAATCCGCGATGCGCCGCTCCGCCGGGCGCAGGCTGGAATATCGCTCGCGAATGCGCGTCATCAATGTTGGCTTCGGTGCGGCGGCGTTCGAGCGTTTTCCCGACAAGGCATTCTCCGGTCCCATCCGGGACAGTTCTGAGACGAACGCGTGCCCGATTCAAGGGCAGACGTGATACAACTTTAGCCAGCAGCGGCCATAAAATACCTCTTTTCACAGTTCAGCATCTGTGAAATTATCATTTCACGTTGAACGTCTCGCCACCAAACCGTGTGACGGCCAACGGCCTGCACCCCTGCGATCCGACTGTCGGGCCAACCCGGGGTCAACTGGGACCCGAGCCGTCGTATCCGAGCCGATACAGAAGGCATCATGACTGTCGAAGTCGACCTCAACGGCAAGAAAAAACTGCAACTCTCGACGATTACCCATACGGTTATCGCACCGAAGGGCCGCTGGAGCGGCCAACTGAAAGCCGGTCAATACATCAAGGTCACAGACCCCTGCGGCAAGCAGGCTGCCGACTTCTGGGCCTTCAATGAGGTCGACTTCGACGAACATCTCTCCGCCTCGCATACGCGCGTCTGGGTCAACCGGCTGTGTCCGGTCCCGGGCGAGAGCTTCCACACCAACCGCCGTCGGCCGATCCTGCAGCTGATCGCCGATACCTGCGGCATGCATGACCTGATCACCCCAGCCTGCGATGCTGATCGTTACCGGCTCTACGGCGTGCAGGGCGACCATCCGAGCTGCGCGAGCAACATGAAGCTCGCGCTCACCCCCTATTTCAAGGACACGCGGTTCTACGTCCCGCAGCCGTTCAACATGTTTATGTGCTGTCCGGTCGGGCCGGACACTTCGGTCATCAACGGCCCCAACCCCTCGAAGCCGGGCGACTACGTGATCCTCAAAGCCTGGATCGACTGCGTCATCGCCATCTCCGCCTGCCCGCAAGAATTCAACAATGCCGCCGGCTGGTACCCGACCGAGATCGAGGTCGACATCATGGAGGCGGCCAATGGCTAGGTCAGTCCACGTTCCCGGCGGACATGGTCGGGCCTTTGCCGCCAAGGCCGGCGACCTGATCAAGCTCATCGATGTGAAGGGACGGCAGGCGTTGGATTTCGTCGCCTTCAACGCCGATGATCTCTCAGAAACGCTGTCGTCGGTCGAAACCCGCCGTGCCTTGCTGTCGCTCTACATCAAACTCGGCGACGTGCTGTTGTCCAGCCGCGGCCGACCGATGTTCGAGATCGTCGAGGATACGATCGGCGTGCACGACTACGCCGTCCCGGCATGCGACTGGAGCCGCTTCGCGGTCGAGTTCTCGGTGCCCGGCCACCGCAACTGTCTCGACAACATGTTCGAGCCGCTCGGTGCCTTCGGTGTTGCCTCGCCGCTCAAAGTGCCGGAGCCGTTCAACTTCTTTCAGTCGAGCCCGGTCGTCGAGGATGGCCGCACCGCCGTCATTGATCCCCCGTCGCGCCCCGGCGACTACGTCGTGCTCGCCTGCCGCATGGACGTCACCTGCGCCGTTTCGTCCTGCCCGCAGGACATCATTCCGGGCAACGGTCTGGTGCCGACTGAATTCGCCATCGAAATCGCCGCAGGGAGGGACTGACCGTGCCACTCCTGATGATCGCCCCCTCCGACGCCGCTTTGCCGCCGGAACAGGATGTCCTCGTGCCCGGCGGCGCTGTGACAGCGCTGATCGTCCGGCAGGGCCAGATGCTGGCCATCCGCGACGTCGACGGCGGCCAGCCAGCCGGGCTCTACGGCATCTCGCTCGCCGATCCCGCGCTGGTCTTGTCGCCGCACCACACCCGTGTCTTCTCCAATTCCTTCAAGCTGCGGCTCGGCATGCGCCTCGTTACCAACCGGCGCGGCACGGCGATGGTGCTCGGCATTTCGGCGCCGCACCTGAAGCACGATCTGTTGATGCCGATCACCGAAAGCACGCTCTATGGCGAGACGGGCGGCGCCGACCAGCACCGCGCCAAGAT
Source organism: Ancalomicrobiaceae bacterium (assembly GCA_031291575.1). GTDB lineage: Bacteria > Pseudomonadota > Alphaproteobacteria > Rhizobiales > Ancalomicrobiaceae > CAIYYN01. Next base: position 12,514 of record JARLIT010000206.1, on the reverse strand, counting down.
TGCCGCCGCGTTCCGCCAAGTCGGCATCGAACCGCTGAAACTCGCCGACCCGATCAATCTGTTCCTCGACGTCGAGGTCGGGGCCGATGGCGGTCTTGCGCCGTGCGGCGCATCATCGAAAGCTGGCGACATCGCGGCCTTCCGGGTGGTGACCGACCTTGCCGTCGTCGTCAGTGCGCCGGCTGCCGATCCGCGTCTCTGGAGCCGACGCCAACCGGGGGCGATTGCCGTCCGGGTGAGAAACGAAGTTGCCGACCTCGACGACTGGACCCATCCATGGAGGTGAACATGTTCAAGCGCATCGCCAAATACGCCCTTGCATCGCTTTCCGTCGCGCTCGTCATCGGGATCTGTCAGCCTGCCAAGGCCGATGCGCTTGCCGACATCAAGGCAAAAGGCAAGATCGTCGTCGGCATCGACCCGACCTTCTCACCGTTCGAGTTCACCGACAGCGCCGGCAAGGTCATCGGCTATGATCCGGAACTCATGGAACTCGCGGCCAAGGGGCTGGGCCTCAAGGTCGAATACCAGGTGATGGCGTTCAGCGGCATCATCCCCGGACTGATCGCCGGTGCCTTCGACGTCACGCCGACGATCAACGTTACGGCGGAACGCGCCAAGAAGATCGACTACGTCATTCCGACAGCGCTGTCGGTCAATGCGGTGCTGACGCTGAAGGAAACCAGCGTCAAATCCTCGGGCATAGCCGATCTGTCGGGCAAGAAGTGCGCGGTGAAGCAGACGACGCAACCCGAGCAGATGATGAAAGCGCTGAACGACAAGCTGAAGGCCGCCGGCAAGCCGGTCGTCGATCTTCTTGGCTTCGAAACCATCGAGCAGACCATCGCGGCGCTGGCCGACAAGCGCGTCGACTGCGTCGTCGACGACAAGTCGGTGCTGTTCGAGGCGATCGACAAGCGCAAGGACCTGCCGCTGGCGCTGGCCGGCGAGATCGGCGACGCCCAGCCAATCGCCTGGGCCGCCAACAAGTCGACTCCGGCGCTGACCGCCGCCCTGTCGGCTGAGTTGAAGAAACTCAAGGTTGACGGCACCGTGACCGCATTGCAGAAGAAGTACTTCGGCTACACCATGGCGCTGCCGGAAACGGATTTCATCCCGAAGTAGGCGACCCGTCCATTGCCGAAAGCGTGTCGTCCATCAGGCGACACGCTCTCCGCGACATAAGGGAAGCGAACATGGTCGATCTGGCGATCCTATCCCAGGCGCTTCCCGCAATTGGCACGGCCGCCGTGGTGACGGTGGCACTGACCCTCGCGGCCTCCCTGATCAGCCTCGTCGTCGGCGCACTGTCAGCGGCTGTACAACTTGGCGGCGGCCCGATCGGATATGCCCTCAGCCGCACCTACGTCAGCCTGATGCGCGGCACGCCGCTGTTCGTGCAGCTTCTCGTCGTCTACTACGGCCTGCCGCCGATCGGCATCCGCGGCCAGGCGTTTCTCGCCGCGGCACTCGCCATCGGGCTGAATTCGGGCGCCTATACCACGGAGATCCTGCGCGCCGCGATCCTGGCGGTGCCCAGGGGGCAGTTGGAGGCGGCGACGACGATCGGCCTCACCTGGGGCAAGATCTGGCGCCGCATCGTGCTGCCGCAGGCCTTCGTCACCAGCCTGCCGATGCTGACGGCCGAATTCACCATCGTGCTGAAGTCGACGCCGCTCGCCAGCGTGATCGCGGTGACCGAGATGACCTATACCGGCGTTCTCATCCAGTCACGGACCTATTCGGCGAGCGAAGTGTTCCTCACCATCGCCGTCGGCTACATCCTGATCGCGCAGGTGTTGATGCGCCTGTCCCGCTCGCTCGAACGCCGCACCCGGCGGCTGCGCTTCTGAGGCCGGCATGGATTGGTCCGACATCATCCCCTATCTGCCGGACCTCGCCCGCGGCTTTCTGAAGTCGATCGAGATCGCCCTCCTGTCCGCGGCGACAGCGCTCGTCACGGCGCTGCTGCTCACCCTCGCCTCGGCGACCGGCAATGCGATCGTGCGCGCCATTGTCGCCGCCTACACCGAGATCATCCTCGGACTGCCGATCCTCGTCCTGCTCTACGTCATCTACTTCGTGCTGCCGAAATTCGGCGTCCGCTTCGATGAGACTACCGCCGGTGTGCTGACGCTGACGCTCTACTATTCCCCCTATCTGGCCGAGGCGATCCGTGGCGCCGTCGCCGCGGTCCCCGTCGGTCAGGTGGAGGCCGCACGGATGATCGGGCTCGGCGAATTGTCGATCCTTGCCCGGATCGTGGTCCCTCAGGCGCTGGCGCTGATGATCCCCTCGGCGACCGGCATCCTGATCGGCCTGGTCAAGGATACCGCCATCCTCTCGGTCATCTCGGTCGAAGAATTCGCTTATGTCACCAAGCAGGTCGTCTCGCACACCTATGCGCCGTTCGAGACCTGGACGCTGGTGGCGGCTGTCTATTGGGTGACGCTCGCGCTGTTCGAAACCCTGATGCGCGGGCTGGAGCGCCGGTTGAGCCGGTTCCGCCCGAAAGTGGAGTTCCATTGATGCCCGTCTCCGCCATTCGCGCCGAAGGCGTTTCGATGGATTTCGGCTCGCTCCGGGTTCTCCATGGCATCAACGTCGACGTCTCGGAAGGCGAAGTCGTCGCCGTGCTCGGTCCGTCGGGCTCGGGCAAGTCGACGCTGCTGCGCTGTCTTTCCTGGCTGACGCCGCCGACCGAAGGCGCCGTCTATCTGCAGGGCGAGCGGCTCGGCGTCGCCGTGGCGCCCGACGGCCGGCAGTCGCGCCTTTCGGCGGCCAAGCTAGCGCGACAGCGCTCCCGCATCGGCATGGTGTTCCAGTCGTTCAATCTGTGGCCGCATCTCACTGTCCTCGGCAATATCACCGAGGGACCGGTGCAGGTGCTGGGATTGAGGCCGGGCGAGGCCCGGGAGCGGGCTATGACCATCCTGGAGACGGTCGGGCTTGCGGCCAAAGCATCCGCCTATCCGGCGACGCTGTCCGGCGGCCAGCAGCAACGGGTCGCCATCGCGCGCGCCCTGGCGATGCAGCCGGAACTCTTGCTGTTTGACGAGCCGACCAGCTCGCTCGATCCCGAACTCGTCGGCGAAGTGCTCGACGTCATCGAACTGCTCGCGGCACGGCGTACAACAATGGTCGTGGTCACGCACGAGATCGCCTTTGCCTCGGAAGCGGCGACGCGGGTGATCTTCATGGACGGGGGCAGGATCGTCGAGGACACACTGCCCGCGACATTCTTCCGCGATCCCGCCGAGGAGCGCAGCCGGCGCTTCCTGGAACGGACGTTGCGCCGATACGCCCAATTCGGCAGCCATCGCAGCGCGGAGGGCTGAGGCCCCATTCCGCTGGGGCTGGGTCGGAACGAGGTGCGATCACAGAGGAGCCCGCAACGCTGGCTTCTGCCGGGCAAGGGCCGAGCCCAGCGGCAAAACCTCGAATTGACGGCAGCCGGGACTGGCTGGCATGGTGGCGCCGCGATCCTGCATCGCGCGCCCGGCAGCGTCATGGCCCCGACATCTCGGCTATCTATGGAGGGATGACGCCACGCTCAGACGGCAAAGAAACATCCGTCGCAGCCGGCGTCGAATTTGATTCCAGCTTGCAGTCCGGAGCATCCCATGCGCTTGAGCCTTGCCGCTCACGTCATTGCCGGCCTTACCGCCGGCCTCCTCAGCACTTCCGCCTTTGCCGCCGACGGCAAGCTGGTCATCTACACCAGCCAGCCTAATACCGACGCGCAGCAGACGGTCGACGCCTTCAAGGCTGCACACCCCAGTGTCGCCGTGGAATGGGTGCGCGACGGCACGCCGAAAATCATCGCCAGGCTTCGCGCCGAGATCGAGGCCGGCGATCCCCGCCCCGACGTTCTCCTGATCGCCGACATCGTCAGCATGGAGGGGATGAAGACGGAAGGCCGGCTCCTCGCCTATCCCGCGGCGGACGTCTCCGCCTTCGATCCGCACATGGTGGATCCGGAGCGCACGTATTTCTCCACGAAGCTGATCACGACCGGCATCGTCTGGAACCGGCAGGCGCCGTTCCAACCGAAGAGCTGGCACGACCTCGCCCGACCGGAAGCCAAGAACCTCGTCGCCATGCCGAGCCCGCTCGCCTCGGGCGCGGCGCTCATCCACTGTGTGACGTTGACCGAGAATCTGACGGAGGGCTGGGACTACTTCCGGGCACTCGGCGCCAACGGGGCGCTCGCCACAGGCGGCAACGGCGACGTGCTGAAGCAGGTTGCCGGCGGCGACAAACTCTACGGCATGATCGTCGACTTCATGGCGATCCGCGAGAAGGCCAAGGGTGCGCCGATCGACTTCGTTTTCCCCGAAGAGGGTGTCTCGGCGGTCACCGAGCCGGTTGCCATCCTGAAGTCGGCGAAGAACCCCGACGACGCCCGCGCATTCGTCGATTTCCTTCTCTCGCCCGACGGTCAGGCGCTGGAAGTGAAACAGGGCTACATTCCGGCCCGCAACGGCGTGGCACTGCCGGCGGGATATCCGCCCCGCTCCGACATCAAGGTGATGCATTTCGATGCCGCCCGGGCACTCAGGGACGAGGTCGCGGACAAGGAGAGGTTCTCCGAAGCGATGGCGCGATGAGGCGGGCATGCGCGGCGCGGCTGGGCTGGCCGGATCGCCCGGACCTCCCCAGCGGCGGCTGTCCGGTCCCATGCTGACGGGACGGACGGCGATCACCGTCGCCGTCGCGGCGATCGTCGTGGCGGTATCGGTCGTGCCGATGCTGCGGCTCGCCATCCTGGCGCTGGCCCCGGCCGGCGTGCTCGATCTCTCCGCCTTCGCCGACCGCCTCCTGCGCGCCACGACCCTGCGCGCGGCAATCCATAGCCTCGACACATCCTTCTTCGGCGCGGTGCTGGCGCTTTGCATCGGCGGCCCGTTCGCCGCGGCGACGTCGCTGACCGACCTTCCGGGCAAGCGCGCCATCGGCTTCCTGGTCGTGCTGCCGCTGATGATCGCCCCTCAGGTGACCGCTCTCGCCTGGGCGCATCTTTTCGCGCCATCGAGTCCCCTGCTCGCCTTGTTGCATCTGGCGCCGCCGCCCGGCACACCCAACCCGATGCTCGGGCGTGGCGGCATCATCCTCCTGTTCGGCGTACAGCATGCCCCGATCGTCTTCCTGACGGTCCGGGCCGGGCTCGCCAGTGTCCCGCGCGACCTGGTCGAGGCGGCGCGCGTCTCCGGTGCCGCACCGCTCCGCGCCTTCGTCGACATGGTCCTGCCGCTCGTCAGGCCGCACGTCGTCGCCGGCTTCGCGCTCGCCTTCGTCTCCGGCATCGGCAACTTCGGCATCCCGGCGCTCCTCGGGATGCCGGTCGACTATCTGACGATGACGACACTCATCTACCAGAAGATCGCCTCGTTCGGCCCGACGGCGCTGCCCGATGCGGCCGCCCTGTCGGCGGCGATCGCGCTTGTCGCGCTGGCCGGCTCGGCCGCAGGCGCGCTGGCGCTGCCATCGCCTGCGCCGAAAGTCGTCGGCGATCAGCGAGTGGAATTCGCACTCGGCTGGGCGCGCCTGCCGGCCGGCAGTCTCGCGGCGGTCGTCGTGGCGCTGACGGTCGTGATGCCGGCGCTAGCGCTGGTCGCGACCTCCCTGGTGCCGGCCTTCGGCGTGCCGCTCCGCCTCGATACGGTCACGTTCGACAATTTTGTCGAGATCCTCTTTCGCCAGGCGACGACGGGGCGGGCATTCGTCAATTCCTTCCTGCTGTCCGCGGGGACGGCGATCGTGGCCGCGACGATCGCCGTGCCGCTCGGCTGGGTCGCCGAACGGGCGCCGCATCGCGTCGGGCAGGGCCTCAGGGCACTCGTCGACCTGCCCTACGCGGTGCCCGGCATCGTCGTGTCGATCGCCTGCATCTTATTGTTCCTGAAACCGCTTCCCCTGGTCGGTAGCCTCTACGGTACGATCTGGATCCTCGCCGCCGCCTATCTGATGCGGTTTCTCGCGCTCGCCGCCAAGCCCGTCGCCACGGCAATCGCCGCCATCCCACACGAGCTCGAAGATGCGGCGGCGGATATCGGTGCCGGTCCGGTACGGCGGCTCGTCAGCGTCGTGGCGCCGCTCGCGGTGGCATCCGCCGCGGCCGGGGCACTGCTTGTGTTCATGAGCGCATTCAATGAATTGACGGTGTCGGCGCTGTTGTGGTCGAGCGGTCACGAGACCGTCGGCGTCATCCTGTTGAATCTCGAGGAGGCCGGCCTCGGCACCGAGGCGGCCGCCGTCGCGGTGGTCTCGCTGATCGTGGTCATCGGACTGCTCGCCATCGTCGACCGATTGGGCCGCCGGCTGCCCGCCGGCGTCCTGCCCTGGCGCTGACACCCAGCCACCCCGGCACGGCAGGGCTGAGCGGACGCTCAAACCTTCCGACAATCCGGTTGCGCTCAGCGGCCGATGCGCGACAGCACGTCGGCGCCGAGGAAGCGTTCGACGAGGAGCATGAAGGCGATCGACGGCACCAGGAGGATCAGCGCGGTGATCGAGGCGATCTGGTAGTTGCCGCCCATGCCGGCATTGTAGAGGAGGAGCGGCAGGGTCGTTACCTGCGGCACGCCGACGAAGAACGTGCCAGTGAATTCGTCGAGCGATTCCAGGAACACGAAGATGGCGCTCGCGGTGATCCCGGGGGCTGCCTGCGGCAGGGTGATGGTGAGAAAGGCGTGAAAGTGCGAGGCGCCGAGATCGCGGGCAGCCAGTTCGGTGTCGCGATCGACGGCGGCAAACGCGGCCGTGGCGATCCACACCGAATAGACGAGGCCGTGCGTGGCATGCACCAGCACCACCGCCGGGATCGTGCCGGCCAGCCCGAGCGCATAGAACACGCGCGCCACGTTGATGTAGATCGATACCGATGGAAAGGCCTGCGGCAACAGGAACAGCACCATGATCAGGGTGCGAAACGGCAGTTTCAGTCGCGCCAGCGCATAGCCGGCCGGGATCGACAGGAGAAGCGCCACGATGACCGTCAGCAGCGCAATCCAGACGCTGGTCAGCAGCGACGCCATGGCATCGCCGGTCGGGCGGAACACGATCTCCCACCAGCGCAGGCTCCAGCTGATCGGGAGTGCGTGCGGCGTGTACCAGCGTTCGGCGAAGGCCCACAACGCCAGATTGGCGAGCGGGCCGAACACGGCAAACGCCATCACCGCGATGACGCCGATCCGCGCCGCGCCGGTGGCAACCTGCACCACGGCCGCCCTCATCGTCCGTCGTCCTTCAGCGTGTGCCTGAGATAGAAGATCGCCGCGCCGGAAGCGATCAGATAGGAGATGACGCCGAGCGCGTTGGCCGTGCCGTAGTCGCCGTAGGCGTTGATGCGGAAGGCCATGTCGACGGTGATCAGCGTCGGCTGACTGCCGGCGACCATCATCGGCACGGAGAGGACCGACAGCATCAAGACAAAGCTCAAGGTGGCCGCGACGAGAAGCGTCGGCATCACCTGCGGGATGACGAGTTCGACGAGCACCCTGAGGCGCGAGGCGCCGAGATCGCGGCCGGCCTCGATCGTCGCCCGGTCGAGCGACGCCATCGCGCCGGCAATGAGCAGCGTGACGAACGGCACCTGCTTCCAGGCGAAGGTGATGACCATGCCGCGCCAGTCGAGGTAGCTCGAGGTGGTCATCGGATCGAACACCCCAAGCGCGACGAAGGCGTTGTTCATCAAGCCGTTGCGGGCAAGGAAGGTGCGCATGCACTGGGCTGCGACGATGAACGGGACGAACAGCGGCCAACGGTAGACGAACTTCAGGGCGGCAACGAACCCGGGCGAGGCGGACAGCGTCAGCGCGCCGGAAATGGCGATGGCGACGACGAGGGTAAGGAGGGTCGCCGAGGTGACGACGAAGATGGTGTGGATGATGTCGCCCGAATAGAGCTCGGCAGCGCGAGCGAAATTGGCGAACGTCGGCCCATGCCCTTCGGCCATGAAGGCGGAGATCACCGACAGGGCCAGCGGGTGAAAGAAGAATACGGCCACCAGCGCCAAGGCCGGGGCGACGAAGAGAAGGGCGAGGGCCGATGATCGGGACATCGAGGGATCCGAGAGGGCTGTCCGTCTCCACCGACCGAGCCGGGGTTCTGACTGGGCGCAGGTAGATTGCCGCCGAGAGACGGAACGTAGGTAATGGCCGGCCCTTCATGGTGAGGTGCCCGGCGGGCACAGCGAGCCGGGCACCACTGTCGCTCAGGCGGCCAAGACGCTCAGTTGGCGACCTTCCGCTCGTAGGCTTCGAGGATGTCGTTGAAATACGGGGTGATCGGGAAGGACTGGCCGTTCTTCGCCAGGGTCGCCGGCGGGATGTCGCCGAACAGTTTCGCCCAGGCGGCGTCGACGACCTTGCCTTTCAGATTGTCGGCGTCGATGCCCGGGTACCAGTTGAAGCGCTCGACGATGCCCTTGGCCTGCACGTCCGGGCTGGTCGCCAGGGCGATGAACTGTTCCGCCAACTGCTTCTGCGGCGAGCCGACCGGCACGGCATAGTACATCGGCTGGCCCGGCATGCCCGGATCGATCAGCTTGACCTTCAGGTTCGGCGGCAGCTTACCGTCGGCCATCCAGCTGTAGAACATGTCGACCCACACCGGCCCCATGGCGATCTCGCCGCGGTTCAACTGGTCGAGCGTGCCGGCGTTGCCGGGGGTGATGACGACGTTCTTGTTGAAGTCCTTGAGGCTGGCCAGCGGGCCGTCCCAGGCAGTCTCTACGCCCTTGTCGTAGGGACCGGCGACCAGCTGCTCGGCCTTGCCGCCGAAGGCGGTGACCCAGCCGACAGCGAAGGCAACGCCGGACATGCCGCCCTTGATGCCGTTCCAGCCGAACTGCTTCGGGTGTTTCTTCACCCAGTCGGCGAGCTCCGAATAGGAGTTGGGAACGTCCTTCACCAGATCCGGATTGTAGGCGATCGCCGTCTGCGAATGGAACATCGGCAGGACGAACCCCTCGACATTGGTGCCGAGCGAATTCCTGGCACTGTCGCGGGTGAACATCTTGGCCGTGGCGACGGTGTCGCGGTACTTCTCCAGAAAACCCTCCTGGACCATCTTGCCGGCCATCTTCTGGTGGATGACGAGCACATCGAAGTCCCAGGAGGTCGAGCCGGCCGCCTTCTGAGCGGACAGCTTTTCGTAGATCGTCTGCGAGCCGGCGTCGCCCGGGCCGGTGCCGACCGAGACGACCTTCACTCCGGGGTGGGTCTTCTCGAACATCGGCCCGAGATAGTCCTTGACGTAATCGACCATGTTGACGTCGCCGGCGGTGACGACGTTCAAAACGGTGTCGGCGCTGGCCGGCTGGGCGAAGCCCGCAGCCGCGACGGCGACCGTGAGGGTTGAGGCGAAGAGGCTTCTCATGTCGGGGTCTCCTGGGTTGTCTCGCCGGGGCCACCCCCGGGGGAACGACCTCACGCAAGGCAATCGGTGACCGGGCGGGAGACGCGCAGGTGTCCGCCGCCCGGGAGATGTTGGGCCAAACCTTCAGCAGAATCGGCCGGAAAGAGGTGGAGTTCGTCGGCTGGCACGGCGAGGACGACCGCCTCGCCGACCGAGGCGCGGCGGCTTTCCTCCACGGTGAACGAGCCGACGGCGGTGTCGACGACGTAGCGGTGCCGCCCGCCGGGATACAGCGCCGAGACGACGCGGCCGGACAGCCGCAGCCCGTCGCCGCCGTTGCCCGCGCCGCCGAAGCCGACGGCGGCCGAGCGGAAGCGCACCTCGCCGGGGCCTTCGAACGCGGGCCGGCCGGGCAATACGACGCGGCTGCCGTCGATGAGCGTCAGTTCGGTGCCGCCATCGACATCGGCGAAGTCGGCGGCGATGCCGTTGTCGGCGCCGAGGAAGCGGGCGACGAAGGCGGACATCGGACGCCGCCAGACGTCTTCGGGCGTTCCGTCACGCAAGATCCGGCCGCGATCCATGACGAGGATGCGATCCGCCATGATCATCGCCTCCTCCTGGTCGTGGGTGACGAGCACGGTGGTCAGCCCGAGCCGCTCCTGCAGGGCGCGGATTTCGGAGCGCATCGTCTGGCGCACGGAGGCGTCGAGGTTGGAGAGCGGCTCGTCGAGGAGAAGTAACGGCGGGTCGATGGCGATGGCCCGGCCGAGCGCGACGCGCTGGCGCTGTCCGCCGGAGAGAGCCGTCGGTCGCCGGTCGCCGTAGCCCTGAAGGCCGAGGAGCGCGAGGATCTCGTCAACGCGGGCATCGATCGCCGGCTTTGACTGGCGCCTGAGCTTCAGCCCGTAGCCGATGTTGGCGGCAACGCTCATGTGCGGCCACAGCGCGTAGGATTGGAACACCATGGTCGACGGCCGGCGTTCGGGGGGCGCATGGGTGACATCGGTCCCGCCGATGTGGATGCGGCCGTTCGCCGCCGGCAACAGGCCGCTCAGCGCCTTCAGAAGCGTCGTCTTGCCGCAGCCCGAGGCACCGAGCAGCGCCACGAACGAGCCGGCCCCGATGTCGAGATCGAGACCGTCAATGATCAGCGAACTGCCATAGCCGACGCTAAGGCCTTCGATCTCCACCCGTGCTCCGGTTCCCGCCATCGCTGTCCCCATCTGACGAAAAGCCTGATAGCCGAGCCTGATGACGATCGAATGAACACGTGTTCACAGTCGTGTCGTTGTCGACCGCTACGCTGTCGGGAAGGACCTGGAAACCGGAGGCCGGTCGGTAGGGCGCAACGTGGAGGCTGGTGTGACGGAGGACGCTGACGCGAGTACCAAGGACGGGATGGCGCCGGCCCTCACCTATCGGGCGACGGCAGCGGATGTCGCACGCCGCGCTGGCGTGTCGCGCGTCGCCGTATCGCGCGCCTTCACGCCAGGGGCCAGCATCGCCGAGGCGACCCGTGGCAAGGTACTCACCGCAGCCGCGACGCTCGGCTACCGCCCGAATGCGCTTGCCCGCCAACTGAACCGCCGAGCCTCGGAAATCGTCGCCTTCGTCGGCGGCTCGAACCACAATATCTATTACGCCGAGCTCATCGACCGGCTGTTGCCGGCCTTGCAGCAGGACGGGCTGAAGACGCTCTATGTTCATGTCGGCGATCGGGCCGCGCTCGCCGATGCGCTCGAGGAGGTGGCGGAATATCCTGTCGCCTGCACGGTGGTGGCGACCGGCAGCCTCGAACGGTTCGACCTCGACGACCGGCAGCGCTATGGCCCGATCGTCGTCTCCGGCCCGGCGGAGGGGTTCGACGACGTCGATTCCGTCGGCACCGATTCGCGCATCGGCATCCGGCTTGCCGTCGACCATCTGGTGGCGCGCGGCCGCCGCAGCATCGGCTGTCTCGCCGGTCCGGCGGACAATCCGTCCGGGGCACAGCGCGCAGCCGCCTTCGTGGCCACGCTCGCCGGCCACGGTCTCGCCCCCGCCTTCGTCCGGCACTGCGGCTATACGGTTGCCGGGGCAGCCGAAGCGACGCGGCAACTTCTCGCCGACGACCTGCTGCCCGGCGCCATTGTCTGCGGCAACGACATGATCGCCCTCGGCGTCATCGACGTCTTGCGCGGCGAAGCGGGCCTCGCGGTTCCGGCTCAAGTGGCGGTCGTCGGCTTCGACGACATCAGCCTTGCCGGCTGGTCGACGATCGGGCTGACCACGCTGTCGAACCCGATCGACCAGCGGATCGCGCATCTGCGCGACCTGGTCCGGCGCCGCATCGCGGAACCCGAGGCGCCGATCCGCCGCATCCTCATCGAGCCGCGGTTGATCGTCCGCGACACGACGTGAGGCAGGCGCCGCGGTCGCCCAGAATGGGAAGTCGCCGGCCGTCTCTACGAGAAAGCCCGCATGTTACCTGACTGTTATATTCCTGCGCGATGGTGCCGCGATCGTTCCGCGCCTGCCGACCCAGCCACATGGGAGCCATCGGGCGTGATGCCGACTTAGGGGCCGATGACATGATACGCACTGCGACTGCCGCACTCCTCGCCATGACCTTCGTCTCGCTGCCCGCTGCAGCGCAGACCATCTATCCCTTGAACCGCGCCGAGATCCTGGCGGGTGCCAAATTCGACTTCAAGGTCGAGTTTCCGGCAAGCCCGGCCGCGAGCGATGTCAAGGTGACGATCAATGGCGAAGATGCCGCCAAGGTTTTCGGCGGCACACCGACCTTCGTCGAGAAGGAAGACGGACAGGACTACTCGGCCTATTACCTGCGCAACGTCTCTCTGCCGAAGGCGGGAACCGTCGTCGTCGAAGCCAAGGCGGGCGACAAGACTGCGACCGTCAAATGGGAAATCTTCGATACGCCGAAGGGCCGCATCGCCAAGAACGTCATCCTGTTCATCGGCGACGGCATGTCGGTCACCGACCGCACCGCCGCCCGAATCCTGTCGAAAGGCCTCGTCGAGGGCCGTTACGGCGGCGAACTGGCGATCGACGACATGCCGTACATGGCGCTCGTCTCCACCTCCGGCACCGATTCGGTGGTCACCGACAGCGCCAATTCGATGAGCGCCTATACGACCGGCCACAAGTC
>JARLIT010000205.1 GCA_031291575.1 Ancalomicrobiaceae bacterium | reverse complement strand
TTCTATCTCCTGTCGCTGGCCCTCGGCGTCACCATCGTGTCGCTGCACGGCTCCAACGTCGATCTGTTGCACGTGCTGTTCGGCACCGTGCTGGCGCTCGACAACGATGCGCTGACGCTGTTGGCCGGTATCACCTCGATATCGCTCATCACGCTGGCGCTGATCTTCCGGCCTCTGGTCATCGAGTGTGTCGATCCGGCCTTTCTCCGGTCGATCAGCCGGGCCGGCGCGCCGGTGCATTTCGCTTTCATGGGGCTCGTCGTGCTCAATCTGGTGGCGGGCTTTCACGCGCTCGGCACACTTCTCGCCGTCGGGCTGATGATGCTGCCGGCGGCGAGCGCACGGCTGTGGGCCAGGGATCTCAGCGGCCTGATAGCGGTCGCTGTGATCATCGCCATCCTGTCAGGGTATTTCGGCCTCATCGGCTCCTACCAGTTCGGGCTGCCGTCCGGACCGGCGATCATCCTGTCAGCGGGCATTGCCTATGCCATCTCGCTCGCCTTCGGCCGGGTGGGGGGCTTCGTCTGGCGGCTGATCCCACGACGACATCTCGAGGCCTGACCGGTCCGTCGCTTGGGGCTGCCGGATTTATTCACCCGTCGATACAATCAGGAGAAGAAATATGCGAAAGTTCATCTCTCGTGGATTGTTGCTCGGATTGGCGGCCGCCGTGGCGTTTGCCGCGCCGCCCGCTGAGGCCGCCGATCAGAAGCTCCCCGTGGTGGCGACAATCTCGATTATCGCCGATTTTGCAGCGGTCGTCGGTGGCGATCGGGTAGCGGTTACCTCGCTGGTCGGGCCGAACGGCGACGCCCATGTCTACGATCCGACCCCGGCCGATGCCAAATCGCTTGCTGGAGCCAAGCTGGTGTTGGTGAACGGCCTCGGCCTCGAGGGCTGGATGGACAAGCTGATCAAGGCCTCCGGCACCAAGGCACCGATCCTCGTCGCCACCAAGGGCGTCGCGCCCAGGCAGATGGAAGCCGAGGAGGAGGCAGGGGCGCCGAAGCCGGCGAAGCCCGAAGCGCCGAAGCTGATAACGGATCCGCATGCCTGGCAGTCGATCGCCAACGCCAAGCTCTATGTCTCGAACATCCATGACGCCTTCGTCGCTGCCGACCCGGACGGCAAGGCCAGCTATGATGCCAACACGGACGCCTACCTCGCCAAATTGACCGATCTGGAGGGACGCGTGAAGGCTGCCTTCGTGGCCTTGCCGGAAAGCCAGCGGCGCGTCATCACCACGCACGACGCCTTCGGCTACTACGGTGCCGCCTACGGCATCGACTTCATTGCGCCACAGGGCATCTCGACGGATTCTGAGGCGACAGCCAAGCGGGTCGGCCAACTGATCAAACAGATCCGGTCAGAGAAGATCCGCGCCGTGTTTATCGAGAACATGACCGATGGCCGCCTCATCAACCGCATTGCCAAGGAGACGGGCGTGAAGCTCGGTGGCGAGCTGTTTTCCGACGCGCTCTCCCCTGCAAATGGGCCGGCGGCGACCTATATCTCGATGATCGAACACAATACGAAGCTCTTGACCGCCGCCATGGCCGGTTCATAAGGGCTTGCGGGATCTGAGTTTTGGTCAAGCGCAGTGCGGTTCGTCCGGGCCGCGCTCGGCCTCGACAGGGGCCCGGCGCGGTAGTCACTGCCGCTAGCTGTCCGGGTGAGCCCTGCCACGTTCAATCCTCGTGCTTTAGCGCCTGATCTGAGAAGAGACGAACATGACTGCGACCGCGCCACTCCCCGTGACCGTACTGACCGGCTATCTCGGTGCCGGCAAGACGACACTTCTCAACCGCATCCTCACGGAGGACCACGGCAAGCGTTACGCGGTGATCGTCAATGAGTTCGGCGAGACCGGCATCGACAATGACCTCGTCGTCGACACCGACGAAGAGATCTTCGAGATGAACAACGGCTGCATCTGCTGCACCGTGCGCGGCGACCTCATCCGCATCATCGAAGGGCTGATGAAGCGCAAGGGCAAGTTCGACGCCATCCTGATCGAAACGACGGGCTTGGCGGATCCGGCGCCGGTGGCGCAGACGTTCTTCATGGACGACGACGTCCGGGCGCTGACCCGGCTCGATGCCATCGTCACGGTGGTCGATGCCAAGCATCTGACGCTGAGACTCGACGATGCGCCGGAAGCGGAGGACCAGATCGCCTTTGCCGACGTCATCCTCTTGAACAAGGTCGATTTGGTGAGCGCGGACGAACTCGCCGCGGTCCGCCGCGACATCCGCGCCATCAATCCGTATGCCCGGGTGATCGAAACCACGCGCTGCGGCGTCGATCTCGGCGAAGTGCTCGATCGCGGCGCCTTCGACCTCAACCGCATCCTGTCGGTCGAGCCGGACTTTCTCAGCAGCGACCATCATCACCACGACGAGGATGTGACGTCGGTGTCGCTCAAAGCCGGCGACCTCGACACGCAGAAATTCATGGCCTGGGTCGGCGCGGTGACGCAGGAGCAGGGGCCGAACATCCTCAGGCTGAAGGGCATTCTTGCGTTTGCCGACGATCCCGACCGCTATGTCGTGCAAGGGGTGCACATGATCGTCGAGGGCGATCACCAGCGCCCGTGGAAGCCTGATGAGGCGCGCGAGAGCCGGCTGGTGTTCATCGGCCGCGATCTCGACTTCGCCGCCATCCGCCAGGGCTTCGAGGCGTGTCGGGTGTGAGCGGCGACACGCCGCGGCCCGCCCTGACGTTGACGCTGATGCCGGTGGCTTTCACGATCCTGAAGCTTCCGGCAGAGGCGGTGTTGCCCGCCTGGGCCGCATCGGGCCGCGTGTGGCAAGTGTCCCGAACGCTTGAGGAAATGACGGTGGTCGTAGATGCCTCAGCCGTTCCGGCGGACCAGCCTGGCGAGCGCACCGAGGGATGGCGCTGCCTGAGGATCTCTGAGGTCTTCGACTTCTCGGCCCCAGGCATCCTGGCGAGTGTCCTCGCCCCCATCGCTCAAGCCGGCATCGGCATCTTTGCC
>JARLIT010000204.1 GCA_031291575.1 Ancalomicrobiaceae bacterium | reverse complement strand
CGCTGACGTCCGTCCGCGAAGGCAACAATGCCGCCGCCGACCTCTGGCGGCGGATGGAAACGGCCCGAGGGGACAAGGCGCGTCCGCTCCCCTCCCATCTCAACTACGCGATGAAGCCTACCGATGATGAGGAGTCCTGATATGGCACGCGTCGAACTGAACGGGCTGCGCAAGGCCTTCGGGGCGCAGGAGGTCCTGTCGCCGATCGACCTCGTTGTCGAGGAGGGCGAGTTCGTCGTTCTGGTCGGGCCATCCGGCTGCGGCAAGTCGACGCTCTTGCGCTGCATCGCCGGGCTGGAACCTGCCTCGGGCGGAGAGATCCGCATCGGCGGCCGCGATGTCACCCACGCCGAACCGGTCGAACGCGGCATCGCCATGGTGTTCCAATCCTACGCGCTCTATCCGCACATGACGGTGGCCGAGAACATCGGCTTCGGCCTGCGCATCGCCAAGCGGCCCAAGGCCGAGATCGTGGCACGCGTCCGCGAGGTCGCGGCACTGCTGCAGCTCGGCCATCTGCTCGACCGCAAGCCGAAGGCGCTGTCCGGCGGCCAGCGCCAGCGCGTTGCCATCGGTCGGGCGCTCGCCCGCAAACCGCCGATCTTCCTGTTCGACGAGCCGCTGTCCAACCTCGACGCTGGCTTGCGCGCCGAAATGCGCGTTGAACTGGCGCGCCTACACGGCGAGCTCGGCAACACCATGATCTACGTGACGCACGATCAGGTCGAGGCGATGACGCTCGCCGACCGCATCGTCATCCTCAATGCCGGCCATATCGAACAAGTTGGCAGCCCGCTCGATCTCTACAACCATCCGGCGTGCCGCTTCGTTGCCGGTTTCCTCGGCCAGCCGCCGATGAATTTTCTGCGCATCGGCACCGGCGATGCCGGCCACCCTGTGCCGCCCGTGCCGATAGTCGATTCGCTTGCCGCACTGGCAGAGGCCACGGAAGTCGGCCTTCGCCCGGAGCATGTCTGGATCGCGACCGGTAGCGAGGTGGCGCAATTCGAGGTGTCTATCGACGTTATCGAACAGTTCGGCGGCGAGACCATCGTTCATGCCCTCTTGAACGACGGTCAGCCGATTGTGCTGCGCCTTGGCGGACAGCTCGCCCTCGGCCGAGGCGAGCGAATTTCGGTTGCCTTCGATCCGGCCAATCTTCATTTCTTCGGCGCGGACGGCAAAGCGGTGCGCTGAAGGTCGCGTAAGCGCGCGGCAGACCATTACGGAAAGCTTAAGGAATGGCCGAAGGAACGCTGATCAATCGCATCGCGGCGGAAACGCCCTCGCTGCCGCGGGCGCTGCGGACGGTTGCGCGCTTTATCCTCGACAGGCCGCAATCGTTCATGCAGTTGGGGCTGTCCGATATTGCGACACACGCCGACGTCAGCGAGCCGACGGTCATCCGCTTCTGCCGCTTTTTCGGCTACGCCGGCATGGCCGAGTTCCGTATCGCTCTCGCCATCGACCTGGCGATCAACGGCCAGGCGCAGGCGGTGGCAACGGCCGGCTTCCTTGAGCCGAACATGACGGACAAGGCGGTGGTCAACCTGCCGCAGAAGATGGCCATTGCCAGCGCTGCCCGGGCACTCGCCGACGCGGACCGGTCGATGATCGTCGATTCCGGTTCGACCGCGGGCCTATTCGCCCGCACCCTCGCCGACGCCGCACCGCTGGTCGTCATGACGAGCGGCCTCAACATTGTCGAGGCGCTGCGCGACGCCTCCCAGCATCGGGTCATGCTGCCGGGCGGTACCGTCCGCTACTCCTCCTCCTCGCTCATTGGCGCGCTGGTCGGAGAGACGATTTCCAGCATGCGCTTCGACACGCTGTACCTCGGCGCTGACGCCATCGATCCCGACTTCGGGCTTTCCACCTTCAACGAAGCCGAAGCACACCAGAACGCTGCCATGATCCGGCTTGTCGGCCGGGTCGTCGTTCTGGCCGACAGCTCCAAGTTCCGTACGCCCGCTCTGCATCGGATCGCCGGCGTGGGCGACATCGACATCATCGTTACCGACAACGGTTTGCCCGGGGCCACCGCCGAGCGTCTGGCCGCGGCGGGCGTGCGCGTCATTTGCGCAGAGCCGACCGCGATCCAGACCGCGCGCCGCCGTCAGACCAAAGACAGGGATCCATCATGACCAACGGCACCCTCTCCACCCTGACCGAGCGCTTCGCCACTGCGCGCGAAATCTTCGGGCAAACAGCCATCTGGCGACGCCATGCCGCCTCGCTCGATGGCTGGCGGCAGGAGATTATGAGTTGGGTTGAGCAGCGCCAGCCGGACGAGATCTGGTTCTGTGGCGCCGGCACGTCGGCGTTCATCGGCGAGGCTGTGGCCCGGCACCTCAACGCCGCCCCCGGCCCGGCCCGCTTTCGCGCCGTGGCTTCGACCGACCTGGTGTCGACGCCGTTGCAGTTCTTGCGCCCGAACGTCCGGCCGCTCGTCGTCTCTTTCGGCCGCTCCGGCAACAGCCCCGAAAGCCACGGGACCGTCACCCTTCTCAACGCGCTGTGTCCTGAAGCCGACCGGCTGCACATCACCTGCAACGCCGCGAGCGAACTGGCCACCGCGCCGCATCCCGGCCCCGGTGAATTGCGCGTCATTACCCTGCCGCCGGAAAGCGAGGACAGCGGCTTTGCCATGACCTCGAGCTACACCACGATGCTGTTGACGGCGTTGGCCTGCTTCGACCCGGACGGCACGCCGCCGTCAGAGCGCGTCAACCGTCTGGCGGACGCCGCCGACGGCTATCTCACGACGGCCCCGGACAGGATCGCCGCGCTCGATACGCCCGACCGCGTCGTCTTCCTGGGATCGGGCGCGTTGACCGCCGTCGCCCGCGAGGCCGCCCTCAAGGTGCTCGAATTGACCGCCGGGCGCATCGTGACCGCCTGGGATTCGTCCCTGGGGTTCCGTCACGGACCGAAGGCGGTGATGACGCCGTCAACGCTGGTGTGCCTGTTCCCGTCCTCCGATCCCCATACCCGCGCTTACGACGAGGATATCGCGAGCGAAATCGCCCGCGAGTACGGCCCCGACCGCATCACCCGCGCCAAAGGGCTGGTGCTGACCGGGTCGGATTGCTGGGACAGCGTGCTCTACATCCTGACCGCGCAACTATGCGCGCTGATCTGGTCGGCGCGGCTCGGTATCAGCGTCGACGATCCCTTCGCCGGCCGCAACCTGTCGCGCGTCGTCTCCGGCGTCCGGCTTTACGATCCTCCGAGCCCGCCGAATGCTGCGCCGCAACTGGTCGCCGGCATCGACGTGGGCGGGACGAAGATCGAAAGCGTTCTGTTCGGATCGGATTTCCAACGGCTCGCCGAACGCCGCATCGCCGTCTGTCGCGACGACTACGCTACCTTCCTCGACCAGCTTGAAACCGAATCCCGATGGCTCGCCGACCGGGCCGGAGGCCCGATACCGCTTGGCATCGGAATGCCCGGAATCGCAGTGGATCGCCGCGGACTGGCCTTCACCGCCAACCTGCCGGCCATGGGTCAGCCGTTGTCGCGCGACCTCGCTGCCCGGCTCGGTCGCGTGGTAGCGCTTGTCAACGATTGCAAAGCCTTCGCGCTCTCCGAGGCGAGAGGGGGCGCCGGCGAAGGCTTTCGCACCGTTTTTGGGCTCATCATCGGGACCGGTGTTGGCGGCGGTCTGGTGGTCGATGGCAAACTTGCCACCGGACTCAATGGCCTGCCAGGAGAGGTCGGCCATATCGGCATCCCCGCCGCGCTTCTCGCCGCGCTCAAACTTCCGACCCCCAGCTGCGGCTGCGGTCGCCTCGGCTGCTACGAAACGCTCGCTTCGGGGCCTGGCCTCACGCGCATACTGGCAGCTCGGACCGGACGCATTCTGTCGCCGCAGGACATCGTTGCGGCGAGTGACGATGAAGCTGCCGCCGCCTTCGAGGCCTGGCTGACCATCGTTGCAGAGCTCCTCTACACGTTGCAGCTCACCTGCGATCCCGAAGTGATCGTGCTGGGCGGCGGACTGTCGCGGATCGAGGGGATCGCTGCACGGCTGGAAGCCGCCTATGCCCGACGGGCGATGAATAATACGCGTGTCGCGGCCATCCGCGTCGCCCGCTTCGGCGACGCCAGCGGCGCGCGCGGTGCGGCGCTGGTCGCCGTCGATGCTTTTGGAAAGGAATAGTCCATTGCGCGAACTTCGTGATCTCATCGCCCGCAACCGCCAGGATGAAGCCGTTGCCCTGCCGTCCGTATGCTCGGCCCATCCCGATGTGCTGACCGCCACGCTGCTGGCGGCCGAAGCTGCGGATCTGCCGGTGCTGCTCGAGGCGACCAGCAACCAGGTCAACCAGCACGGTGGCTACACCGGACTGACGCCGCAGGGATTCGTCGAATTTGTCCATGGTCTGTGCGACGCCAATGGTGTGGCGCGCCGGCGCGTCCTGTTCGGCGGCGATCATCTCGGTCCTCAGGCCTGGCGCGATCGTCCGGCCGAGGCGGCAATGGCCGAGGCCGAGACCCTCGTCGCCACTTACGTGCGGGCGGGGTTCAGCAAGATCCATCTCGACTGCTCGGAAGGCTGCTCCGGCGAGCCCGCCCAACTGAGCGACGCCGTGGTCGCAAGCCGGGCCGCGCGTCTCGCCAAGGTTTGCGAAGCCGCCGGCGAGGGACGGGCGCCGATCAGCTACATGTTCGGCACCGAAGTGCCGCCGCCGGGCGGCGCGCGTGCCGGCGAGGAGGCGACGACGGTTCTCCCGACCGACCCGCAAGCGGCCAAGGCGACGATCGTCGCCCATCGCGATGCCTTCGCTGCGCAAGGACTGAGCGCGGCTTTTGAACGGGCCGTCGGCCTCGTCGTTCAGCCGGGGCTGGAATTCGCCCCCGACCACGTCATGGCCTTCGACCCGCTGAGCCCGGATCACCTGTCGCCCATCCTCGCCGACCATCCCAACATGGCGTTCGAGGCTCATTCCACCGACTATCAGGCCGCCGACGTCTTCCCTGCGTTGGCGCGGCGGCATTTCGCCGTGCTGAAAGTCGGCCCGGCGCTGACCTTCGCTGCCCGGCAGGCCCTCTACGCCCTGGACGGAATCGCCGACTGGCTCGGCCGCAGCGGCCCATCGCTCGCCGACACCATGGAGGCCGTCATGGTCGCCGAGCCGCGCCAATGGGCCAAGCACTATGACGGCCCGGCGGAGCGGCTGCACCTGCTGCGTCATTTCGGTTATGCCGACCGTATCCGCTACTACTGGCCGGAACCGGCGGCCCAGGCAGCGGTGCGCCGCCTGTTTGCCATCGTTGAAGGGGCCGATTTGCCCGAGCCGCTGCTGTTGCAGTTCTTCGCCCCGGCGGTGTTGGCACGGGCCGAGGCGCTGGTGGCCCCCGGTCGCTCGCTGCCGAAAGCCCTCGTGCTGGCACAAGTTCAGGAAGCCTACGCTCCGTACATGGCCTGCCAGGCGGCTTGAGCGGGAGGATCGCAAAACTGATGTCCGAAGTCCCCTCTTTTGCCGCGGATGGTGCCGGCCGTTGGCTGCTCAAACCCGCCTTCACCTATGACGGCGATGCGATTCGCCCGGAACTGGCGATCGAGATCGATGCCGGACGGATCGTCGCGGTCCACCCGGCCGCCGAGGCGCCCGCCGGGCTGCCGATCTGGCGGAGTACGGACCTGGCTGCGCCCGGCTTTTTCGATGTGCAGGTCAATGGCGGCGGTGGCGTGCTGTTCAATGCCGAGCCGACGGCCGATGCGATGCGCGCCATTGCCGCCGCCCACCGCCGCTGCGGCACGGCCAACTGCCTGATCACGCTCATCACCGATACCGACGACATCTTCGAACGTGCGGTCGACGCGGCGATCGCAGCGTCCGGGCGCGACGGTGTGATCGGCATCCACATCGAGGGGCCGCACCTCTCGCCCAAGCGGCGTGGCACTCACCGCGCCGATCTGTTGCGGCCGTGGCAGGAGTCCACCTTCACCAGGGTTGAGCGGCTGCGTCGGGCCGGGGTCCCAGTGCTGCTGACGCTGGCGCCGGAAGTCGTGCCGGAAGGCGTCATCGCCCGCCTGACGGCCCTCGGAGCGGTCGTCTCACTCGGCCACAGCGCCGCGCCGCAGGAGATCGCCTTGCGCGCCATTGCCGAGGGCGCCCGTGCCGCGACACATCTGTTCAACGGTATGGACCCACCGACGTCGCGCGTGCCGGGGTTGGTCGGCACCGTGGTGCTATCCGAACTCTATGCTGGCTTCGTCGCTGACGGTCACCACGTCCACCCCGACATGCTGAAGATCGTCGCCCGGGCGCGACCGCGGCCCGGTCGGATGATGCTGATCTCCGATGCCATGCCGACGGTCAACGGGCCGTCGTCCTTCACGTTGCAGGGCCAGATGATCACGGTCCGCGACGGCAAGCTGGTCAATGCCGAGGGCTCGCTCGCCGGCGTTCACGCCACCATGGCGTCGTCACTGGTGTTCTTAAGGCGCTCAGAGGTGATGTCGGTTGCCGATGCGCTCGATGCCGCCGTCGCCGCACCGAGCCGCCTGATGGGCCTTGCCGACCGGCTGGGGCGGATCGCCGCTAACTACCCGGCCGATCTCAATCTGCTCGACCCGAACACGTTGACGCTCCACGCGGTGATCGTTGCCGGCCGGGCGGCCGCGCCCGCGTTGATTTGACGTCGAAGCGTCACTGCATGGCAGGGCAACGGACCAGCCGGGACGTGTGCGTGACGCCCCCATTCACCCGTCAGGGTGGACCGAGCGCGCTAAGCGACGAGAAACTTGGCGCCTCGGAGACGGGCAGCGATAATCGAAGAAAAGCGATTTTGTCGGCGAGATACCCGTGCATCCGGCTGCAATTCCCGGCAATGCAGATCAGAGTTCAAGAGTTATACCGGAATATCAATCGTATACGTGTTCGCGGTTTTATCCCGAACGGTACGCCACATCGGTACACATCTGCGAACGCCGCCAGTGGCGACGATACGACTGTTGATTGCCGCGTCAGATTGACCCTTTTTTCAATCGTGCTCTGATCATACCCGCTACCGCCAGATTCGGCCACGGTATCGAGTTTCGCGGACCTGCCAGGGTCACGGCAAGATGGAAGAACGGGTCAATCTCAAGCGGAAATCAACACAAGGGGCCGGTCGTTATGCTTGAACGCGCAAGCCAACCGGTGACGGCGGCGACAGGACAATGACCGGTCCTGCCGCGTGGGATCCGACCGTGCGGCGCTGGAGCGGTTCGCGCGTCCTTGCGCGTGGCGATGAACAGTTCGCATTCCCCTGTCTGCCACTCACGTTGGCCTCCGACCAGTAGCCGGTGTCGGCGGCCTCCTGCCCCAACTCGGCCTCCTCGCCGATCATCACTGCGACGTTGGCCTGCGCCTGATCGAGCATCGGGGCGAGTTGCCGCACGTCGTTGGCTTGGGTGGTCGCGTTCGCCGCCAGCGCGTCCCGCCGGCTGCGCACGGTGGCGGGCGCACGTCCGATGAGATGAGTGCTGTTGACGTTATCTGCTGAGGCAGTTCGTGAGTCCGCCCGTCTGTCGCAATCCGGTCCACAAGGCCGTCCAAACGAGGCCGATCCTGCCGGGCGCCGGGCTAATGCGAAAGAAAATGCGTATATGTTCAATGAGTTGACGCCATCCTGCCTGGACAAGGCATGCCCTTGCCAGTGCCGCCGTGCGAACGGTGATGAGATGCCAGCGCAAACTCCGGGTTCATATGAGGTGTTTTGTGACGTAAATTGATGCCAAAAATGAAATTGTCATTGCGGCGATAATTCGCTGATGATAACTAGACCGCAATGAGACGGTCGCAGTGCCGCTCGCAGAAGCGATCTGATCACACCATTTCGGTCGCAGGAGGAAACAGTGACTAGTACCAAACCACTGGGCGATGAGCGAATTGTCGCACGTGATCACCAATTCCGGATCGGCCCGAACGTCGAAGGCCTTTATGCCGGCGCCGTACACTACTGGCGCATTGAGCGCGACAAGTGGTCGGAAATCCTTGACAAAGTTTGCGGTCTCGGCTTTTCCGCGATCTCCATCTATATGCCCTGGGAAGTCCACGAAATCGAACGCGGCAAGTTCGATTTCGGCAGCATCGATCCCCGCAAGGACCTTGATGCGTTTCTGACATTGGCAGAGTCGAAAAATCTGAAAACAATCGCTCGACCAGGACCTCAGATCAACTCAGAGCTGACGTGGTTCGGTTATCCGCTGCGGATCCTGGCCGACCCGGAGATGCAGGCGCAGAATGCGCAGGGCGGCCGGGCCGTCCTGACCCAGGTTCCCAGACCAATCCCCGCCGTCAGCTATGCTGTCGACAAGTTCTTCGACGAAACGGCGCTGTGGTTCGACGCCATTATGCCGATCCTCGCCAAGCACCAATATCCGAACGGCGGTCTCATCTCGGCCCAGGTCGACAACGAGATGGCCTTCTTCTTCCACATCAATCCCTACGCCTGTGATTTCAGCCCGGCCTCGATCCGGCGCTTCCGGATGTTCCTTGAGAGCAAGTATGGCACGCTCGCCGAACTCAACCACGTGTATGGCACCAACCACGCCAGCTTCGCCGCAATCGACGCGCCGCGTCGGTTCACTGCCGAGACACGGAAGGATCTGCCGGCGCAGGTCGACTGGATCGAATACCGCGAGCGCTATCTCATCGACTGCCTCGGGCGACTCGCCGGCATGATGCGCGAGCGCGGCCTCGATCGGATCCCGCTGTTTCACAACTATCCGCATCCGCTCGGACCGGGTGGCGCGGCAAGCGGCATCACCGCCCCCTACAATCTCATGGGGCTCGAAGAGGTCCTCGATTTCGTCGGTTTCGACATCTATTCGCGCAAGGAACTCTACGAGCACGTCAAGACGGTCGCCTCCTACGTGGTCGGCTCGAGCCGCTTCCCCTACATCCCCGAATTCATCGCCGGCGTCTGGCCGTGGTATCTCAATCCCGGCGACGAGAAGGACGAAGCCTTTGTCACCCGTGCCGCGCTGATGCACGGCATCAAGGGCTTCAGCCGCTACATGCTGGTCGAACGCGACCGCTGGCTTGCTTCGCCGATCCGCCGCGACGGCCGGGTGCGCCCGGAGAATGCTGCGGTATTCGCGACGACGAACGACATTCTGCGCCGCTACGACTTCAAGTCGCTCCGGCGTCAGGCCGACGTGCTGCTGCTCGCCAACCGCGACTACGACCGGCTGGAGGCTGCGACCGAACTCCTGTCGTTCCCGGGCGATTTCCTGGAATCCCAGCTGAGCCTGTCCGAATATCCGAACTTCATGACCGTATCGGAGAAGACCTTCGACTTCGCCGAACCGGTGCAGATCGCCAAGAACGACTGGTTCGCCGCCTACTACAGCTCGCTGTCGACAAACGGCCAGACGTTCCTTCTGTCCGATACCGCGCTGCCGGCCGAACGGCTGCCGCTCTATAAAGCCGTCCTGCTGTCGTCCTTCGAATTTCTGGGGTCGGTGGTGCAAGCGAAGCTCCTCGCCTACGTCAAGGCGGGCGGTACATTGGTCGTCGGCCCGCAGCTGCCGACGCTCAACGAGCGCTTCGCTGCGGATACGACGCTTGCCGACGCCGCCAAGGCGGCCAGGGCGACGCCCATCACCTTGGTCGACCGCCGTGCGGCGACCCGCTACTCGGTCGGCGCCGGTACGCTGGTGGTGATCGACAGTCTGGCCGATGTCGATGCGGTTCTTTCTGTCGTGCTCGGCAGCGCCGGCATCGTGCCGGTGTCGAAGAACCATCCCAAGCTCGACGTCACCATCCACCGCGACCCAGCGATCGCCGGCAAGGCAGTGGTCTTCGTCGCCAATCCGACCGCCACCGCCATCGATGCCGAGGTCGGCATCGGCCAGACTGTCGTCCACGTGACGGAAGTCTGGGAGGGCAAGCCGGTGACGATCACCGCCATCGGCTGGAAGGACGCTTTCGCGCCCTACACCATTAAAACCTATCTGGTCGAAGCGTGAGCGGGAGGACGACATCATGCTGCACGAAAATCCCCTGATGGCCGATATCGACGTCGACCATTGGCGCAATCTCCAGGCCCTGTTGCTCGACTCGGCCAAGGGCAAGCGCCGCATCATCGTCATCCACGAGGGCGGCGAGATCCAGAAGTTCGCCCATTCGGCCAAGGCGGCCATTCTTCGGCCGATCGAGCGGGTGACGAACGCCAAGGCTGACGCCGAGGCGATCTACCAGGCCAACAGCGCTACGACCGATTTCGTCCAGGTCATCGAGCGCAAGGCGTCCGATGCGTATTTCCGCGCCGTGCAGCAGGCCTGGACGCCTGCCGACGACATCGATGCCTATGTGCACCGGGCCTACCAGTTGATGGACGACTATGCCGACGGCATCGTCACCTATCCCGGCCCGGCCAGCGACCGGCTCGGCCTTCAGTGGCGGCTCGGCGCCAGCTATGCGCAAGTCGAGGCGGCGGTGGCCGCCTTCGCCCGGCCTCAGACCAGCGCCGTGTTCGGTGTTTTCGACGGCAACACCCTGTGGGCCAGCCTCGTGCTGCACTTCGCCGGCGATCGCCGCATCGATGTGGTGACGACGCTCGATCCAACCGAGATCACGGTCTCGGGCAAGCGTGACGAGGTCGCCGCCGCCGCGTGCAATTGGGTCAGCGCCCGCTACGGCGCCGTCTCGCTCGGCCTGTTCACGGATCTCGCCGGTGCCCGACGCTTCCTCGACGCATCCGACAAATCGGCTGCGCTGGCAAATCTCAGCCGGAGCAACGCGCTGATTGCCAAGCCGTTGCCGGCGCCGCTCGCGGCAATTCTGGCCGCCGCCTGATCCGTCTGACGGGCATCACTGTATCACACACAACGTCCGGGACCTGTCGGCCCCGGGCGGAAAATCAGAGACTTGTCGAAGGAGGAACGAACAATGGAACTGTCTCGTAGAACCGTGTTGGCAGCGACGCTTGGCGCGCTGCTGTCGTCGACCGCAGCCCTTCCGGCGCTCGCGGCAGACGCCGACGCCATGCTGGCGCAGTTGGCCGGCAAGGTGCTGAGCCTCGGGCCCAACGGCGAACAGCCGCAGCCGGCCGCCAGCATCAGCCTGACAAGCGACGAACTGGCGCAGATCAAGGCCAAGCACGCCACCGCCGCCATCATCATGCACTACGCCGGCAACGACTGGTCGGCGGCGCAGATCGACGGACTGAAGACGCAGTTTGCCGCCATGGGCATCGAGGTGCTCGGCGTCACCGACGCCGGCTTCAAGCCGGAGAAGCAGGTGGCCGACATCGAGACAATGCTGGCCAAGAAGCCGAGCATCATCGTCTCGATCCCGACCGATCCGGTCGCGACGGCCGTCGCCTACAAGAAAGCCGTCTCTTTGGGCGTCAAGCTTGTCTTCATGGACAACGTGCCGAAGGGGCTCGAAGCCGGCAAGGACTATGTCTCGATCGTCTCCGCCGACAACTATGGCAACGGCGTTGCCTCGGCGCTGCTAATGGCCAAGGCGCTCGGCGGCAAGGGCAATATCGGCGTCGTCTATCACGCCGCCGATTTCTTCGTGACGCAACAGCGTTACACCGCGTTCAAGAAGACGATCATCGACAACTTCCCCGACATTAAGATTGTAGCTGAGCAGGGCATCGGCGGACCGAACTTCTCCGGCGACGCCGAGCGCGCGGCCGGCGCCATGATCACCGCCAATCGCAAGCTCAACGGTATCTGGGCGGTATGGGATGTCCCGGCTGAAGGCGTCATTTCGGCCGCCCGCTCGGTCGGTGCCGACAAGCTGGTCATCACCACCTGCGACCTCGGCGCAAATGTCGCCATCAACATTGCGCAGGGATCCTACACCAAGGGTCTTGGCGCGCAGCGGCCTTACGATCAGGGCGTGACGGAGGCCTTGCTCGCCGGCTACGGCCTCCTCGGCAAGCCGGCTCCCGCCTATGTCGCCTGGTCAGCACTACCGGTGTCGCGCGACAACCTGGCCGATGCTTGGCAGCAGGTCTACCACAAGCCGTTGCCCGACGACGTCAAGAACAGCATGCAGTAGTCCCTCCTGAGACTTGGAGCATCTCTGCGTCCGTTGGGATGCAGAGGTGCTCCCCTTCTTTGCATGGGGTCGACGCAGGGTGAGCGGGCGCCTGTTCGGGTATAGGTGCTGGTCGCCGACTGGCCGCGCTTCCGGCAAGCGATGTTGGCCGGGCTGCCGGTCAGCGCGTCGCGTCGCGGGGCCGCGCGCGGAATTGGGGTCCGGCCTGCGAGTGGTATCGGGCTCAGTGTGTGTCGTCGTCCGAATAGAATATCCGGTTGCCGCCCGTTGAGACGAGGCGGATGCCAATAGCGCAGGGTTCCGCCCATGTCGTCGACCATCCACCAAGGCGCCGTCCAGGCCCGGCAACCCGCCGGAACGTCAGCCGATTTCGCTATTTCGATGAAGGGCATCACCAAGACGTTCGGCGGCGTGAAAGCGCTGTTGAATGTCGACCTCGAGGTCGAGCGCGGCGAGATCCACGCTCTCCTCGGCGGCAACGGTGCCGGCAAGTCGACACTGTTGAAGATCTTGCGCGGCGTGCAGAGCCCGGACGCCGGCGTCATCCGCGTCGGCGGTGAGGTCTTGGCCGAGCACTCGACCGAAGCCTCGAGGCGGGCCGGCATTGCCATGATCTTCCAGGAAATGAGCCTCATTCCAACGTTGAGCGCGGCGCAGAATATCTTCCTCAACCGAGAGCCGAAGACGGCGACCGGGCTTATCGACGACGGCGAGTGCCGGCGGCAGGCGCGCGCGCTGTTCGAGGAATTCCACGTCGCCATCGACCCGGACGAACTTGTCGGCAACATGAGTTCCGGGCAGCGCCAGCTGACCGAGATCGTCAAGGCGATCTCCCAGCGCAGCAAGATTCTGGTTCTCGACGAGCCGTCGTCGGCATTGACCGAAACCGAGGTCGAACTGCTGTTCGGGATCCTTCGCCAACTCAAGAACGACGGCGTCGCCATCATCTATGTGTCGCATCGCATGGAAGAAATCATGCGCATCGCCGATCGCGCCACCATCTTGCGCGACGGTCGTTATGTCTTGACCGCGACGATGGCCGAGTTGAGCCTCGACAAGATCATCACCCACATCGTCGGCCAGGAAGGCCGCAACCTCGCCATGCCGCAGCGCGGCGTCAGTCAGACCGGCGAGGCGATCCTGGAGCTTCATGCTGCTTCCGGTCCGGTGAAACCGATTGGCGTCGATCTCACAGTCCACCGCGGCGAAGTGGTCGGCGTCGCCGGTCTGCTCGGTAGCGGCCGGTCTTCGCTTGCCCGGCTCGTCTACGGCATCACGCCGCTCGCGTCCGGCAGCATGCGGGTGAAGGGCGAAGCGGTGCATCTCAATAGTCCGGCCGAGGCTATCGCCGCAGGTATTGCGCTCATTCCGGAAAATCGGCTGCGCGAGGGTCTGGTCGCCCGCCATTCGGTGGCCAGCAACATCTGCCTGCCGGTGCTCGACCGATTGAGCCGTTGGTTGCTGGTCTCGACCGAGCGTGCCGGCAAGCTGGTCAACGAGCATATCGTCTCGCTCAAGGTGAAGACGGATTCGCCCGAGGCTTCGATGCTGTCGCTGTCGGGCGGCAATCAGCAGAAGGTGGTGCTGGCAAAGGGGCTGGCGACGCTGCCGGACATCCTGGTGCTCGACGAGCCGACGGCAGGCATCGACATTGGCAGCAAGACCGAGATCGTCACCCTCATTCGCGACATGGCCCATGCCAACAAGGCGGTGCTGCTCATTTCGTCCGAGCCGTCCGAGTTGATCGCCGCTTCCGATCGCATCGTGGTCATGGCCGACGGACGTCTGGCCGCCGAAGTCGCGATCTCCGACATCGTCTCCGACGAAGGCGATCCCGCAGAGCGCCTGCAGAACGCCCAGCAACGGCTGCAGCTGCTGATCCAGAAGGTCAACGCAAATGACTGACTCCCTTTCGCGCAAGGCTGCGGCGTCGCCGATGCTGAGCTACCTGCTGCGCTCGTGGCGGCGCGGTGTGCTGTACATCGGCTTCGTCGGCATCTTCGCCTTCTTTTCCGTCACGCTGATGGATCAGGGTTTCCTCGATCCTGACAACCTGCTCAACATCGTCCGCCAGACGGCGATGATATCGGTCATGGCGGTGGCCATGACCTTCGTCCTGGCGGCAGGGGAAATCGACCTGTCGGTCGGCTCGGTCGCCGGGCTTGCCTCGGTGATCACCGCGCTCGCCATCCACGACTACGGTTTTGTCGGCGGCGTTATCGCCGGCATCGCCTCCGGCGTTATCGTCGGCATCGTCAACGGCCTGTTGACCACCCGTGTCGGCATACCGTCGTTCCTGACCACGCTCGCCACCATGGGGATCGCCACCGGCACGTCAATGTGGGTCAGTCACACGGCCGCCATTCCGATTCTCAACCGCAGCTATTCCTTCGTGTTCGGCGGCGGCAATCTCGGTCCCATCCCGGTGCTGTTCCTGTGGGTGCTGGTGATCGGCGTTGTCGGACATATCGCCTTGCGCAAGAGTTCGTTCGGCCGGCGCGTGCTGGCGACCGGCGGCAATGATACGGCAGCCCACTACAGTGGTGTCGACACCAAAGCCATCAAGGCTCGTGTGCTGATCATCTCCTCGACGATGGCGGCGCTGGCGGGCATGCTCTACGCTGGGCGTCTTCAGTCCGGACGCTTTCAGTTCGGTGAAGGCGACGAATTGTCGGTCATTGCCGCCGCCGTGCTCGGCGGCACCAGCCTGATGGGCGGCTCCGGAACCATCATCGGCTCGATCGTCGGCGCACTGATGATCGGGCTCATCAACAACGGGCTGGTTCTGCTCGGCCTCGACTACAGCCAGCAGCTGATCGCGCGTGGAGTCATCATCATCCTCGCCGTCGCGTTGAGCCAAAGAGATGCGCTACGCTGAGGTTTGGCTTAGTCTGCCGATGGTTATCCAGGCGTTCGGTGGTAGGCTCGGGAAGGTTGTGTGTTGGCAGCCAGCCCGTGGGGGAACGAGTCGCCGGCGCTCGGTTGGGATGAGGCGGCGCGCTGGCGCCCGTCAACGGCCCGTTCACCCGGGCGGCACGCAGAGAATTGGGGAGTGATCGAGGGTGAAGCGGGTTACGTTACGGAGCATCGCTGCTGAGGCCGAAGTATCGTTGGCGACCGTCGATCGGGTGCTGAACGGCAGAGCAGGGGTGAGCGAGGAAGCGGAGGCGCGCGTGCGGCAGGCGATGGAAGTGCTGCGCTTCAAGAGCCGCACGATCGAGCCCAGCGCCGAAGTCGCGCGCGAATACCGCTTCGAATTCATCATTCCGCGCGGGCCGAAGAACACCTTCATGGTGGATATGCGCAACTATGTCGAAGTGCTCGGCCGGCAACTGGCATCGCAGCACGTGTTTCTGTCGGTGTCGGACTATGCCGAACTCAGCGAGCAGGAACTGATCGACGCGCTTTCGGCAGTCAACTCGAAGAGCTGCATGGGGATCGCCGTGGTTGCGATCGATTCCGTGCCGGTGCGCGAAGCCATCGACGCCCTCGTGCACAAGGGCGTCGGCGTGGTGACACTCGTCTCCGACGTCAACCTGTCGCGTCGTTTCCATAGCGTCGGTCCGAACAATGTCGCGGCCGGCCGCCTTGCCGCCTCGCTGATCGGCAAGTTCGCTGGTCGTCGGCCCGGCAGCGTCGGATTGATCGGCTCCATGACACTGCGCGACCAGGCCGACCGACGCCTCGGTTTCGAGCAGGTCATGGCGCGGGACTACAACGACCTGCAGGTGCTGCAGGTGCTGGAAGGCCGCGACGACAGCACCGTTACCGTCGATGTCCTGCGCGAACTGTTGCGCTCGCATCCCGATCTGATCGGCCTCTACAACATCGGCGCCGGCAACCGAGGCATCATCCAGGCGCTCGAGGAGAGCGGCCGCAAGGCAGATATCAACGTCGTCGCGCATGAACTGACCCAGCATGCCCGTCGCGCGCTCATCTCGGGCATCTTCGACGCGGTGATCAACCAGAATTTCAAGATCGAGGTCGACTACGCCATCCAGGCCTTGAAAGCCTATGTCGACAGCGATGTCATGGCGCTGCCTGGGCCTGTCCATCTCGACGTCTACTTTCGTGACAACCTGCCATAATGCCCGCGGCGTCGGCTTTCGACCTTGAGACGGCCGCATCGGCGCTTCAAGCGCCGCACACAACTCGGCCGTCGCCAGGCGCGGTTACGCTGCCGGGCCGCCTTCGGCGCTAGTGGTCCGGCTCCGACATTTGCATCCCACTTGCCACATGCTCTTGCGCAAATGTCGGAGCCCCAGGACCACTAGCAATTCAGAAACGGTCGCATTCCGCCGGTCAGATGAAAGCGATAGGAATGTG
>JARLIT010000203.1 GCA_031291575.1 Ancalomicrobiaceae bacterium | reverse complement strand
GCAGACGGTCGCCGCCTCGTCGGAAGAAATGGCAGCATCCGTGCGAGAAATTACCGGCCAAGTCGGGCATTCGGCCAAAGTCGCGGATACCGCCTTCACCGAGGCCGAAGCGTCAAACGCCCGTATCGGGGCACTCGCTTCGGCGGCCGCCGCCATCGGCGACGTGATCAACCTGATCAAGGGCATCGCCGACCAGACCAATCTTCTGGCGCTGAATGCCACGATTGAGGCGGCGCGCGCCGGTGAGGCCGGCAGGGGGTTTGCCGTTGTCGCGGCCGAGGTCAAGCAATTGGCCAACCAGACCGCCAAGGCAACGGAAGAAATCGGCATAAAGGTCGGCGAGATCCAGCAGGCGACCGACGGGTCGGTGAAGTCGATGACGGAAATCGTCCGCATCATCGCCAACATCAAGCAGATCGCTTCGGCCATCGCCGGTGCCGTCGAGGAGCAGGGCGCCGCCACCGCCGAGATCGCCCGCAACTGCCAGCAGGCGGCGACCGGCACGCATCAGGTCACCCAAAACATCTCCGGCGTCGGTCAGGCCGCGGAGATGACAGGAGCCGCGTCGACCCAGCTGATGACCCTGTCGAACGGCCTGTCGGGCCAAGCCGGCGATCTGCGCAAGACGGTGGAATCCTTCGTCAAGGACTTTGCCGCCGCGTGAAGTCCCGAACACACGAATAGAAACGCGTCTCCCTCCCCCAGGACTGATGGGCTCGCGTCATCAGACGTGAGCCCTCTTTTTTCCGGTCAGAATTCGCCCTCAAGGCTCCTCTACAACACCTCCTGCATTCACGCGAAATTAATGAATAATATCAACAACAAAACACACTCAGCTCAGTTTCCCGTCATCCGCACCGCTGAGCGGCTTCAAACATTTGACGCCGCATTTGCGACCATCTCGGACGTGCCTTGCTGACAGGTCAGACACCTGGACGATGGAGCGAGGTTGTCGAATGCACCCACACGCGGGTGCGACATCTCCCCACCCGGCGACACCTCATTGCTCGACGCCCCCAGCAGTTGGTCGCGTCACCCGCCTCGATTTGCTAGACTTCGCCGGGACCACAGGGAGCGCGTCATGGAAGACCCCAAAATCATCGATTCCCCATTCTCCTGCCGCATCGAGCAGGACGGCATGTCCGTGCAGATTCTCATCTACCGCCTAGAAGACACGGAATGGTCGCTGGAGATCGTCGCGGAAGACGGCACGTCGACTGTTTGGGATGATCTGTTTGCCTCCGACGAGGACGCCAAGGACGAGGCGATGAGCGCCATCGAGACGGACGGCATCTTGAGCTTCAGCGCCGACGAAACGATCAAGGCCGTTACGCACTGATCCATCGGGGACTTGCCTCGCAGTCCCCCGTCAGCGGCTCCCCGTGCCGAGCGCCTCGCAGCCACTCGATGCATCCGCTTCAACCGCTGCATCCGCTGGCCCCGCGCTCACGTTTCCTTGATCGGCCGTCTTCGACGCCCCGCCCTGCCGTTTCGGCGCGGCCGCGTTGATCTTGCGCATTGGGATCGATCCATCTTACCGGCAGACTGGCGCCGACATGTCCTTACGGGAGCGATCCAATGGCCGAAAAATACAACCTCGTCGGCATCTCCGGCAGCCTGCGCCGGGACTCCTACTCGACCGCCATTCTCCTGACCTTGGTCGAAGCCGTCGCCGACCGCGCCACCACCGCCATCGCCGACATCGGTTCCCTGCCCCACTACAATGCCGATCTCGACACCGACGCCCCGCCTGATGAGGTCCGGCGCTTGAAGGATCAGATCGCGCGCGCCGACGGACTGATCGTCGTCTCGGCCGAATTCAACCACGGCATTCCCGGCGTGTTGAAGAACGCCATCGATTGGGCCTCGCGTCCGGTGTTCAAATCGCCGCTGCGAGACAAGCCGGTACTCATCATCACCGAGTCGCCCGCCTTCACCGGCGGCGTCAGGGCGCAATATCAGCTGCGCGAGGCCTTTGCCTCGGCCCTGGCTCGGCCCGTGCCGACGCCCGAAATCGTCATCGGGACCGTGCAGAGCAAGGTGGCCGGCGGCCGTTTGACCGATCGCGCGGCCATCGATTTTGCCGCAGCCGCCATCGCGACGCTGTTCCACGAGATCGATCAACTGCACCGGGCCACGACCGCCTGAACCGGCACGGCAGAAACCATCCTCCTCCCCCGAGGACCGACGGCGACCGCCGCCAAATTCAGCAGCGGCCGCCTTGCATTCGCAATGTGCTGCGGCATGAATGGGCCACGTGAGACGGCGAACAAGCCGTCCGCGGCCGCTATCTGCGGCAATGAGGGGACGCAACATGGCACCAATCGATACCGTGGATCCGACCGGCGCCATCGGCACCGGCTATGAACTCGCCGACATGCGGCGGCGGGTAAAGGCCATTCTGGTCGGCTCGGCCGGCAATCTGATCGAATGGTACGACGTCTACGTCTTTGCCGCCTTCCAGCTGTACTTCGCCTCTTCGTTCTTCACCGGCGTCAGCGAAGCCTACCAGCAGCTCAATACATCCATTGTCTTCGCTCTCGGCTTCATCGCCCGGCCCTTCGGCAGCTTGCTGTTCGGCGCGGTCGCCGACCGCTTCGGCCGGCGCATTTCGCTCGCCGCCACCGTGCTGCTGATGTGCTTCGGCTCGCTGATCATCGCCGCGACGCCGTCGGCGCAGACGATCGGCATCGCCGCGCCGATCCTGCTGCTGATTGCCCGCCTGCTGCAGGGCCTCAGCCAGGGCGGTGAATACGGCGCCAGCGCCACCTACTTGAGCGAGATGTCGCATCCCAACCGGCGCGGCTTCTATTCCGGCATCTGGTACCTGACGCTCATCGGCGGCCAGCTTCTCGCCGTGCTGACGCTCCTGATCCTGCAGAAGCTGTTCCTGTCGATCGACGAGATCAAGGCTTGGGGCTGGCGCATCCCGTTCTTCATCGGCGCGGCTCTGTCGATCTATGTCTACTTCATGCGCCGCGACATGCCCGAAACCGATCACTACAAGGCGGCGAACAAGGCGACCTCGCACCGCACCGGCAGCCTCGTCGACTTCTTCCGCCATTGGCGGACGCTGCTGATCGTCGTCGGCTTCACCATCGGCGGCACCAGCGCCTTCTATACCTATACGACCTACATGCAGAAGTTCCTGAAGCTGACGGTCAAGCTCACTGACGACCAGACGACGATGGTGACCACCGGCACGCTGCTCGTCGCCATCCTGTTGCAGCCGCTCTACGGCGCCATTTCCGACGTCATCGGCCGCAAGCCGCTGTTGATCGGCTTCGGCCTGGGCGGCGCGGTGTTGACCTATCCGCTGTTGTCGACACTGGCGACCACCAAGGACCCGTTCATCGCCTTCCTGCTCATCTGCGGCGGCTGGGCGATCGTCAGCGGCTACACCTCGATCACCGGCGTGGTGAAGACCGAGATGTTCCCGACATCGGTTCGGGCGATGGGCGTCGGCACGCCCTATGCGCTCACCGTCGCCCTGTTCGGCGGTACGGTCGACAGCGTGGCGCAATGGTTCAAGACGGTGGTCGGCTGGGAGCAGGGTTTCTACCTCTACGCCTCCGACTGCATCATCATCTCGCTGGTCGTCTATTGCCTGCTGCCCGATTCACGCCG
>JARLIT010000202.1 GCA_031291575.1 Ancalomicrobiaceae bacterium | reverse complement strand
TCGCCGAGCCGATCGGCGTCCTCCAGCCGGGCGACCACGGCCGAGAACCGGTTGGAGCGGGCCAGGATGGCGTGCCGCGCGTCCTTCAGCCGGCGATCGTAGTAGTCGGTCATCGCGTCGTAGCCGACGACCGTGTGACCCGCCGCGATCAGCCGCCGGGCGAGATGGAAGCCGATGAACCCAGCAGTACCGGTGATGAAGGCGCGCATGTCGGTCTGTTCTCCATCATCCTGCCGGGCGCGATCGCACGTGGGCGGCAGCGCAACGCCGGGCCGCCCGCGACGGCCGTCAGCTGTCGGTCGCCAGATCCGCCTCGATCCGATCAATCTCAGGAACCAGCCCAGTCAGCCTGGCGGTGATCCTAGCCGTCAGATCTTCGGCGATCGCCGGATATTCGTCGAGCACGCGCCGGAAGACTGAGCGGCGGATCGTCAGGACGCGCGACCGGCCGATGGAGAGGGCTTTGGCCGGCCGAACGGTATCGACGATGAGCGCCAATTCACCAATGAGATTGCAAGGTCCCAGGCTCGCCAACAGCCGCTGCCCCCGCCCCTCCTGCCGCATCAGGTCGATGCGGCCCTGCACCACGACGAAACCGGAATCGGCCGGTTCGCCCTCATCGAAAAGCACGGCGCGATCGGCGAATTCGCGCGCTTCCGCCGAAAACGCGATGAGGCGCAGCGGATCGGCGCCGAACTCCGCGAAGAAGGCGACCTTCTTCAAGGTCTCTATGTCGCTTTCGAGCGTCATGTGCGCGGAAATACGCCCCTTTCATGGGCGGAGACACGGGAAGCGACGCGTGCGACGCCCCGATCGGTTGCCTTACGGCACAAGCTTGTAGCCGCCGGCCTCGGTCACGAGAAGTTCCGCCGATGACGGATCCTTCTCGATCTTCTGCCGGAGACGGTAGATGTGGGTTTCCAGCGTATGGGTGGTGACGCCGGAATTGTAGCCCCACACCTCGTGCAAGAGCACGTCGCGCGAGATCGACCGTTCGCCGGCACGATAGAGGAATTTCAGGATCGCTGTTTCCTTTTCCGTCAGCCTGACCTTGGCGCCACGTTCATCGACGAGAATCTTCGCCGATGGGCGGAACGTGTAGCGGCCGATGGCAAAGGTGGCATCTTCGGTCTGCTCGTGCTGGCGCAGGTGTGCCCTGACGCGGGCGAGCAGCACGGCGAACTTGAACGGCTTGACGACGTAGTCGTTGGCGCCCGCCTCAAGCCCCAACACCGTGTCGGAATCGGTGTCGTGCCCGGTCAACAGGATGATCGGCGACTTGAACCCGCCCTTACGCAAGATCTTCACCGCCTCGCGGCCGTCCATGTCAGGCAGGCCGACATCCATGATCAACAGATCGATCTGATCGCCGCGCGCCTGCTGCACGCCCCGCGTCGCCGTGTCGGCCCCAATTGTTTCGAACTCCTCGTAGAGCGACAGTTGCTCCACCAGCGCCTCGCGCAGATCGGTGTCGTCATCGCAAATGAGGATCTTTCGCGCCGTCATCTATCGCGCTCCCTTAGAGTGCCGAGGCTCGGTGGTCGATCGCGGGGTACGCGGCTGGTCGAGCCCTCGCGATTCCAGCGCGGCCACCATCTCGCGCGCGGCCGATCGTCGCGACTGCGCCGGCAGGAGAGGCTGCCCTCGCTGCCCGCACCCTCCGGCCGACAATCGCGGACGGCGAGAACAGGCGCCAAGCGGGCCCAAAAGACCATTTGTTGACTGTGATTGCAAGATCTTGCCCCGGATGGTTCAAGTCGCCCCAACGGGCATCGACGACAAGCACCGCAGTCCGTCACGCCCATTCATCGATTGGCCCATGTGATCAACGGTTTGCCTCGCCCCGCGCGGCGCCGCAAAGAAGCCCGGCGCCCACCCGTCCTGACCAGGCTTGTCTCGCGACGGGTGCTGCGCGATTGTCCGCCGTGGGGAATATGGGGTGGGCATTGGAACCATGCAACGAAAGCGCAAGAAGCCGCAGCTGATTCGCGTCGCGCGGCGTCCGGGCACGCGCTCCGAGGGCATCCTCAGTTTCGGCTCTACCGTATTGCTCTGCCGGCTCGGACGCACCGGCATCAGCCGGATGAAGCGCGAAGGCGACGGCGCGACACCCGCCGGGCGCCTCGGCCTGATCGGTCTCTACTACCGCGCCGACCGCCGTCTGCCGCCGGGAAGCCGCCTCGCCGCGCGGCCGATCACCGACACTCTCGGCTGGTGCGACGATCCGGCCGACGGCCGCTACAACCGACCCGTCGACCTGCCGTTCACCCCGTCGCACGAACGGATGCGCCGCGACGACGGCCTCTACGACGTCGTCGGCATTCTCGACTGGAACGTCACCCGTCGCGTTCTCGGCCGCGGCAGCGCCATCTTTCTGCACATCGCCAAAGACGACGGCACGCCCACGGCCGGTTGCATCGCGCTGTCCGCCGCCGATATGCGCCGGTTGTTGCCCCGACTGAAACCCGGCGCCGTGTTCGAGGTCGTCTGAAGCCCCCTTGTACGCGACCGAGGCGATCCGTGGTCTATGGTCATGGCCGATTCCGGCCCGCCTGCGCGTCACACCGGAGCATCGCGATGCCCGAAAATCGCGCTGCCGACCCGAACGTGCGTGGCGCCGAAGCCAACCGCCGTCTCGAAATCGGCCGACATGCCCATGGAAAGCTCTGCAAGCCCCAGATCCCTGGCGGTCTGGGCAAGAAGCGCAAAATGCGGTCCGGGCGCCTCTTCCGCCGGCGGGATGCACATCAGCCCGCAGATCGCCAGCCCGTATTTGTCCCGGCACAAGCCGACGAAGGCCGCCGCCTCGCGCGGATCGATGCCGGCCTTCTGCGGCTCGAGCCCGGTGTTGACCTGCACGAAGAGTTTCGGGTGCTTGGCCAGCCTCGCCATCTCCTCCGCCAGCGCGGCGGCGATCTTCTCGCGGTCGACGGTATGGATGACGTCGAACAGTTCGACCGCCTCGCGCGCCTTGTTCGACTGCAACGGCCCGATCAGATGCAGTTCGATGTCATCAGTCTCGGCGCGCAGCTCCGGCCACTTCGCCTTCGCCTCCTGCACCCGGTTCTCGCCGAACAGCCGCTGGCCGGCCACAATCGCCGGCCGGATATCGGGGGCGAAAAACGTCTTCGACACCGCCACCAAATGCGTCGAGCCCGTCGGCCGGCCGGCGGTCCTCTCGGCACGGACGATGCGATGGCGGATGTCGGCAAGACGGGAGGCGGTGTCGGTCACGGAACGGGTCCTCGGCTATGGCTCGGCAGCCAAGCAGCCGGCTCTCCATAGCCGATCGCCGCCGAAATGATAAGGCAGATGGCGCCTCGTTCGGGGCCGATGACGCGACCACGGTGTCATCCCGGCGCAAGCCGGGATCCACTCGCCGCTCAACAGCGGACAGCGGGGCGGCGAATATTCAAAGCCGTAACGACTTGGCGGCTGGATGGCAGAGTGGATCCTGGCTTTCGCCAGGACAATGTGCCAAGACCCCAGTCCGTCCCAGGAGCAGGCACGACCTTGCCTTACGGCTCCAGTTCGGTGTCCCAGTAGAGATAGTCGAGCCAGGACCGGTGCAGATAGTTCGGCGGGAACAGTCGGCCGTTGTTGTGCAGGTCCTGCACCGACGGGCGATACGGCAATTGCATGGGAGCCATGCCGGCTTCGCGCGGCGTTTTGGAACCCTTCCGCAGATTGCACGGCGAGCAGGCGGTCAGCACGTTCTCCCAGGTGGTCGTGCCGCCCTTGCAGCGCGGAACCAGGTGGTCGAACGTCAAATCCTCGCGATCGCCGCAATATTGGCAACAAAAGCGGTCGCGCAGGAACACGTTGAACCGCGTGAAAGCCGGATTACGCGCTGGCTTGACGTAGGTCTTCAGCGACACGACCGAGGGCAGCCGCATGGCGAAACGGGAGGAACGAACCGAGACTTCGTAGGAAGAGACGATGTTCACCCGATCGAGGAACACGGCCTTGATCGCGTCCTGCCAGGACCAGATCGACAGGGGATAATAACTGAGCGGGCGGTAATCCGCGTTCAGGACCAGGGCAGGATGTGCTTCCGGCGAGACGTGGACAGTCAATGCAACGCTCCTCGTGCTCGGTCTCCGCTGGGGGGACCAGCCGTCGGAACGACCACCCGAATCGCTGCAAGCGATGGATAACCGCTGCCGACGAACGCTGCGGATATTCTATATGGCGTATGTCGTCCTTGTGAAGCCCGTCGAAATCATCGATTTCGCTCACCAGCTTGGCAGACGATTACGATCTCTTCGCGGCGACTTTGGCCGAATCACACCGCGATGCCCTCGCGACCCTCCCGCCGCGCCTTATAGTAGGCCCAGAACAGCCGCGCCGCGACGCTGCGCCAGGGATGCCAGGCTTCGGCGAGCAGCCTGCAGGGCTTTTCGCCCGGACGTTCCGCCAGCCCGAATGCGTCGCCGACGGCATTCTGCAACGCCAGATCGCCGCCCGGCCAGATGTCGGGATGGCCGGCGCAGAACAGAAGATAGATATCCGCCGTCCACGGTCCGACGCCCTTTAAGACCGTCATCGCCTGATGCGCGGCCTCCGGCTCGAGGTCGGCAACGGCTTCGAGATCGATGCGATCGTCGACGATCGCCTCCGAAATCGCGGTCAACGTCCGGATCTTCGGCGCCGACAGGCCGGCGGCCTTCAACTCCTCCGGCCGCGTCGTCAGGAAGATCTCCGGTTCGAGCGGCAAGACGCGCAGGGCGAAGCGGTCCCAGATCGCATTGGCGGCTGCGACCGAGACCTGCTGCGAGACGATGATACGGGCGAGCCCCTCGAAGCCCGGCGCGCGTCGTCTGAGCGGGATCTCGCCAGCGGTTCGCCTGACGGCCATGAGCCGTGGGTCGAGCCGGACGAGCGCATCAAGGCCTTCCAAGACATCCTCGTCGGTTTCGATGCGGCGCATGGGATCGCACTCCTGGACGGGGGCTGACGCGGCCCGGCGATCGGCTGGAAACGGGCGACCGGGCAGAGAAATCGATTATGATCGATTCGGCGGCGCCGGCCATCTGGTTTCATTGCCGCACTCCAGCCCTCCGCCCGATCGCAGGCCATGCTGACGCCCACCTTCCGCTTCGCCCCCAGCCCGAATGGCCCCCTCCATCTCGGCCACGCCCGTTCGGCCTTCCTCTGCCACGACTTTGCGCGCGCGGCGGGCGGCCGGTTCCTCCTGCGCATCGAGGATATTGACGTCACCCGCTGCCGGCCGGAGTTCGAGGCCTCGATCAGGTCCGATCTCGACCGGCTCGCGCTTCATCCCGATGGCGCGATCAGGCGGCAGTCCGAGCATTTCGACGTGTTCCAGACGGCTCTCGACCGGCTGAAGGCGAACGGCCTGCTCTATCCGGCGTTCCTCACCCGCGCGCAGGTGAAGGCACGCGTCGCGGCGGCGGAAAACACGGGACAACCGTGGCCGCGCGATCCCGATGGAGCACCGCTCTATCCGGCGGAAGAGCGCCATATGTCCGAGCCGAAAGCCCGCGGCCTGATCGCCGGCGGCATCCCGTTCGCCTGGCGACTCGACATGGACAGGGCCTTGGGCGCTGTTGCGGAAAGGCTTCGCGGCGCGCCGCTCACATGGGCCGAGAGCGGCCCGGAGCGCTCCGACGACCTCGCCGGCGATGTTGCGACGGTTGCGGCCCGCGCCGCCGGCCGGATCTCCACCCGCAGCATTGCCGCCGATCCGGCGGAATGGGGCGACGTCGTCCTGGCGCGCAAGGAGATCCCAACCTCTTATCACCTCTCCGTCGTGGTCGATGACGCGTTGCAGGAGGTGACCGACGTGGTGCGCGGCCGCGATCTCTATGCCGCGACCTCCGTCCACCGGCTGTTACAGGTCCTGCTCGGGCTGCCGGAGCCGCGCTATCACCACCACGCGCTGCTGAACGATGCCGAGGGCCGCAAGCTGTCGAAGAGCGAGGGCGATTCCGGTCTCACGGCATTGCTCGATCGGGGCGCGAGCCCGGAGGAGATCCGAACGATGTGCGGATTATGATGCCGAGAGGCTTTCTGGGGCACGGGACCAAACTTGGGCGTCATCTCGGCGAAAGCCGGGATCCACTATTCGCTCAAAGGGTTGCATTCACGCAGCAACCAATTGATCCCGCCGCCGGTCTCAAGCGCGTGGAAGCGGTCAATGGATGCCGGCTTTCGCCGGCACGACTGCCCGCTTTGAAACACAAACGCCGAGCACGCCTTCCGGCTCACCCGGCCAACAGATTGAGCCAGACGATCAATGTGATGACGCCGAGGGTCGAGGTCAACGTGATGGCACTCGAGGCACCGGCCTGGCCAACGTTGAAGCGCACCGCGAACAGGTAGGAATTCACCCCCGACGGCAGGCCGGCGCAGATGGTGCAGACCGTCACCCACAGGGGCGGCAAGTTGGTCAGCCTGGAGGCGATGAGAAACACGATCAGCGGCATGACGAGGAGTTTCAGGGTCGTCGCCATGATGGCCAGCGGGAACTGGCCGAACAGCCCGTAGCGTTTCAACCCCATGCCGAGTGAGAACAGCGCACAGGGCACGGCGGCATTGGCCATCTGGTCGATGATGGTGCGCGGCGAGCCCTCGAGCGGCAGCCCGGCCATCCGCCAGAGCCCGCCGGCAATGACGCCGATGACGATCGGGTTGGTGGCGAGATTGCGCGCCACCGCGGCCAGTGCACCAAGGATTGACCCCTTCTGATGGTCGGGATCCTGGATGCGCGCCGCCCGCTCGCTCATGATGGTGCCGGCCGTCATCATGACGGGCATGTGCACCGAGATGATGAGGAACAGCGGGATGGTCCCGGCGTCGCCGAAGGCGGTGTAGACGAGCGGCACGCCGATCATGACGGTGTTGGAAAACGACGAGGAAACGCCGGCGATCACCCCTTCCGCCGCCGACAGGCCTAGCACGCGCCGGGCAATCACCGAGCCCGCACCCCAGGCGATGATCACGCCGCAGAAATAGGCGCCCCACAACGGCCAGGGCGACACGTCCGGAAAATGCGCCACCGCGATGGTGCGAAAGATCAGCACCGGCAACGGCAGCGAAAACACGAATTCACCGAGCGCCTCGCCGACCTCGTTGCCGAACAGCCGGATCATCGCCGCGCCGTAACCGAGCGCCATCAGCCCGAAGACCGGAGTGACGATGGGACCGATCTCGGCAAAAGTCATCGCGGAGCCCCTGGCGGGTTGGGGGAAAGCGGCGCCGGCGGAAGGCATCGGTGCGCCGGCGAGAGCTATAGTGTCTGGCCGGCGAAAGCGAAATCCGGGTTTCCCGACATGGCAGGCGCCGGGCGGCCATGCCGCAAGCCCTCGCCGATACTGGCGGCGCCCCTCAGCGCAACGGCAGCGGGCGGCCGTCGATGAGAACGATCGGCTGGCCGCGGTCCCCGCCCAACTGCCATTGCCGCACCCGCCCGTCGAACACCCGGTGCCAACCGCCGCGCGTCGTGTAGATCCGCAGCAGGCAGCCGTCGACAGCGCAGAAGAACGTTCCGTTCCAGCCGCACATGGCATCGCGATAGTCGAGGATGAGGTCGGGCTTGCGGTCGCCGTCG
Organism: Ancalomicrobiaceae bacterium; assembly: GCA_031291575.1. GTDB lineage: Bacteria > Pseudomonadota > Alphaproteobacteria > Rhizobiales > Ancalomicrobiaceae > CAIYYN01. The sequence continues at coordinate 3,492 of JARLIT010000202.1, read as the reverse complement.
AGGTCGGCCTTGACGATGAAATGCTTGCCGTAGGCCGTCGATGTCTTGCACACCTCGTGTTCGACCTGAAGCAATTCCGGCATCAATTGCTGCGGAAAGTCGTCGGCTTTGGCCGGCGATGCCGAAATTACGAGCAGTGCGAGAAATGGTGCCAGCCGCAGAGTCATGTATCGCCTCTAAGATGCTGATTGGACTCGCGTCTTCATGATCTGAATAGGGTGAATTTTCCGTAAACGAACCATATTTCATACATTGTAAATCGTTGTATCTACTAAAATTTAAGATGTTTCATCTATGAACATTCGTCAAGTTCGCCGCGGGGGATCGAGCGTGCGGAACGGCGCGGCATTCGTGTGGTTGTCACATTCCAGATATTGGAATAGCATCCATGATGTCTCTCATTCAGAGACTACCCCGCCGGGGCGTTGTCGCATTCCTTCCACACAGCGGTTTCATCGACAGAACTATACACAGGGCCGAGTCATGCGTATCGTTGCGATGTTGTTCGTATTCTTTGCGTGCGTGTTTTGCGGGGCGAAAGGGGCCGAAGCCGCCATCGAAGCCCGCATCAATATTTCAACCCAGCACATGCAGGTCTTCGTCGACGGAGTCCAGCAGTACGACTGGCAGATTTCGTCGGCACGTCGCGGCTACGTTACGCCGAAGGGCGTCTACAGGCCGCAGGAAATGTACAAGAAGTACTATTCGCACAAGTACCACAACTCGCCGATGCCGCATTCGATCTTCTTCGCCGGCGGCTATGCCGTGCATGGCACGGTGGAAACCCGCAATCTCGGCAAACCGGCGTCGCATGGCTGCATCCGCCTCGATCCGAAGAACGCCGAGGCGCTCTACTCGCTGGTGACGCAGCACGGCAAAACCAATACCCGTATCGTCATCCAGCAATAGCGCCCTGGACCCGACTAAGCCGGCGCAACACCGCACATGACGGCACCGGCGTTCGCCCGGGGCCAGCCGTCCACCGTCCGCGCGCTCATTCCCAGTGTTTCGACGCCTCCTCGGCGGCAGCCTCCGCATGCGCCCGTTCACGGAACAGACGGCGGATGACCTTGCCCGAGGTCGTCAAGGGGATCTCGTCGACGAATGTCACCTCGCGCGGATATTCATGCGCCGACAGGCGCTTGCGCACATAGTCACGCAGCGTCGCGGCGAGGTCTGGCGACGGCACGGCGCCCGGCGCCAGCTTGACGAAGGCGGCGACGGTCTCGGTTCGGAGCCGATCCGGCCGACCGACGACGGCAGCGAGCGCCACCGCAGGATGGCCGGCAAGGCAGTCCTCGATCTCAGCTGGGCCGATGCGGTAGCCGGACGAGGTGATGACGTCGTCGTCGCGGCCGACGAACCGCACGTAGCCCTCCTCGTCCATCACGCCGACATCGCCGGTAATCATCCAGTCGCCGAGGAATTTCTCCACCGTTGCCTCGGGTTTGCGCCAGTATTCCAGGAACATCACCGGATCGGGCGCTCGAATCGCGATCTGGCCGAGTTCTCCCGCCGGCAATTCGTCGCCCGTCTCGTCGACGATCGCCACCTTGTGGCCGGGCACGCAACGCCCGATCAGCCCGGCCCGCGCCACGCCGAGCTTAGCCGACGAACCGATGACGATGTTGCATTCGGTCTGGCCGTAGAACTCGTTGACGGTGAGGCCGAGGTCGGCCCGTGCCCATTCGAAGGTCTCCGAGCCCAGCGATTCGCCGGCCGAACCGATGGTCCTCAGCTGCAGATCGTAGCGGCCGCGCGGGTTGTCGACCCGACGCATCAGTCTCAGCGCCGTCGGCGGGATGAAGGCAGTGCGGACACGATAGCGCTCGATCAACCAATAGGCGAAGTCGGGATCGAACTTCTCCTGCCGGCCGGCGATCACCGGCACGCCGAAAGCCAGCGACGGCAGAAGGAGGTTCAGCAGCCCGCCGGCCCAGGCCCAGTCGGCCGGCGTCCAGGCCACGTCCCCTTCCCGCGGAAACCCTTCGTGCACGAACTCGATCCCCGGCAGATGGCCGAGGAGGACGCGATGACCGTGCAACGCGCCCTTCGGCGGCCCCGAAGTGCCGGACGTGTAAATCATCATCGCCGGAGTGTCCGGCCCCGTCGGCTCGGTCTCGAACCGGTCGGACGCGGCCGCCAGCAGTCGATCGAGATCGACAACAGAGAGCCCCGGAACCGGCTCGGCCCCAGCGGGCCCGGCGTCCACCACGACGACGTGGCGAAGATCCGGCAGTACATCGCGGATTTCGGCCACTGCGGCGAGCCCGGCCCGGTTGGCGACGACGGCGCGCGCGCCAGCGTGTTCCAACCGATAGGACAGCGCCTCGACGCCGAACAGGGTCGACAACGGCAGCGCGATGGCCGCGAGCTTGTAGATGGCGAGATGGCAGATCAGCGTTTCCGGACCCTGCGGCAACAGGATCGCGATGCGGTCGCCCCGCCCCAGCCCCAGCGATCTCAGCCCATTGGCCAGCCGGTTGGCCGTCGCGTCGATGCGACCGTAGCTCCAGCGCTCCTCGCGCCCCGCCGCATCGCGATGAACAAGCGCCAGCCGGTCCGGCTCGCGCCGTGCCCAATCTTCCGCTACCGCGGTGGCGATGTTGTACGTCCGCGGCAGCTGCCAGCGGAAGCCGCGCATCACATCGTCGTAAGTGCCGCGATACTCCAGCATAGAGGCACCGTTCGATGGTCCGCGGCTTCCGGCGACCGTCACCCCGGGAGAGGGGGCGAAGTCGAGGCCCGAAGCGTGGCGGGCCGGTAGCGCGGATCCGAGAGAGTGGGTTGAGGCCGGCTCAATAATCCGACAGCACGGTCTCGTCGGTGTAGTCGATGCCTTCGACCGTCTTGGTGATGGTCTGGCCACAGATGGCGCGGCCCCTGACGGGATCGAAGGTCAACGTCGGCGGCCCGGCGAGCGTCCAGCCCCGGTTGAGCGCGGCTGAGACGCGCTTGCAGAAGGCATTGTCGTCGGGCCCAGTCAAGTAGCGGTACAGGATCATGTCGCTGGCATTCGTTGTCGGAGGGGGCTGGCGCGCCTCAGGATACACCGACGCGGGCCTCGACCGCCTCGGCGATCGCCACCGTGCGCGCCGCCATCTCCGCATGCAACCGCTCGACCATGCGGCCGTCAAGGGCGATGACGCCGATGCCAGCATTTGCCGGTTCGGCGAAGGCGGCAAGCACCCTGCGGGCCGCGGCGATCTCGTCCGAGGTAGGGCGGAACACCTCGTTGGCGGCGGCGATCTGCTTGGGGTGGATCAGCGTCTTGCCGTCCATGCCGAGTTCCAGGCCCTGCTGGCATTCGGCCGCGAAGGCATCCAGGTCATCGAGATCGTTCGAGACGCCGTCGATGACGTCGAGGCCGTGCGCCCGGGCGGCGAGCACGATGGTCGACAGGAAGGCCAGCATCGGCAGCCGACCGCGGATCAGGCGCGAACGCGTTTCCTTGGCCAGATCATTGGTGCCGATGACGAGGCAATCCAGCCG
>JARLIT010000201.1 GCA_031291575.1 Ancalomicrobiaceae bacterium | reverse complement strand
TATTGAGTACATTGGTAAACTCCGATCGATCCGGCCGCTTTGCCGCCTTCGATCAGAACGATAGCGACCCGGTTTGGTCTCGATGGTGATCCACCTCAGTTCGGTGAAGGCGTCGATTCCGGCCTTGCCGCCGAATCGGCCGTAGCCCGACCCCTTGGTGCCGCCGAATGGCATCTGCGCCTCGTCGTGCACCGTCGGGCCGTTGATGTGGCAGATGCCGGACTTGATGCGCCGAGCTCAGCCGAACTGGCGCCAGAAGATCAGCGCAACGACGGTGAAATTCAGAACGGAGATGACCACCCGGGCCATTTGCTGGTCGAGCCGGCGGCCGAAGACAGCGGCGACATAGCCGCCGATGATGGCTGTCACCAGCATCACCGCCATGTGCTTCCAGTAGATCAGGCCGCTGGCGATCATCAGGATGGATGCCGTGGTGTTCATCGCGGCATTCAGCAGGTGGCGCGTGGCCTGCATGTTGTTGATGGAGGTCCGCGTCAGGATGGTCCAGGTGGCCAACATCATCACGCCGACGGCGCCGCCGAAATAGCCACCGTAGACCCCCAAGAAGAATTGCATGACCGGCAGCGCGCTCGCACGCACGGTGATGTGGCGGCGCAAGACGTCGCCGAGGCCGCGGCCGAAGGAGAAGATGAGCGCGCCGAACAGAAGGAGGAACGGGAACAGGTGGTCGAACACGCTTTGCGGCGTGACGATGAGGAGAATGGCGCCGAGGGCGCCGCCGATGACGCTGATGATCGCCATGGTCGTGAGCCGGACGCCCTCGAACCCCTGGAAATCGCGGCGATAGGCGTAGGCGGAGGCGAGCGCGGAGGGGACGAGCGCCACGGTCGAGGTCGCATTGGCGTTCAACGACGGCACGCCAGCGGCAATGAGCGCGGGCAGGCTGATGAACGAGCCGCCGCCGGCAATCGCGTTCATGGCTCCGGCGAGGAGGCCGGCACCGGCGACGATGATGAATTCGTTCATGGGACTGCCGTGCGGGTTGGTGCGGCGGGCGCGATGTCCGCCTGCACTATAGCAAGCGGCGGCGATCGGGACAGACTTTCCGTGCCGTGCGCGTGCTGCTTCGGGTTGTGAACATACCCGACTTGACGGACTTTCCTTTCGCCCCGCGGGTGGAATAGTGGCGACCGCGTTGGCCCGGCCGGACGAGTCGGCGGCGCGCATTTCCGCAGAAAACAGGGCGAGGACACCATGGATAGGGACCCATCAGAGGGTTGGTTTCCACGATGGAAACTGACGACCGCCGACCGCGTCGCTCCAGACGAGCGCCTGGCTTGGCCGCAGACGGGAATTGCCGGATTCCAGCACGTGGTGGCGATGTTCGGCTCGACCGTGCTCGCCCCGATCATCATGGGCTTCGACCCCAATGTCGCGGTCCTGTTCTCCGGCATCGGCACGCTGATCTTCTTCGTGATCGTCGGTGGTCGCGTGCCGTCCTACCTCGGCTCGAGCTTCTCCTTCATCGCTGTGGTCATCGCCGCATCGGCCTATGCCGGGTCGGGCCTCAACGGCAACATCGCCGTCGCGCTCGGCGGCATCATCGCGGCCGGCGTCGTCTATCTGATCATCGGCCTCATCGTCGTCAAAGTCGGCTACAAATGGATCGAGGTGGTGATGCCACCCGTCGTGACTGGTGGCATCGTCGCGGCCATCGGCCTCAACCTCGCTCCGATCGCCATCAAGGAAATCAGCGGCGGCGATTTCGACCGGTTCATCGGCATCATTACCATTCTTGCGGTGGGTATCGGCGCGGTCTATGCGCCGGGCATGCTCCGGCGCATCCCGGTGCTGATCGGCGGCGCCTTCGGCTACCTCATCTATTGGATCGGCGCCAACCTTCTCGCGCTCGGCAAGCCGGTCGACTTCTCAGTGCTCGCCACCGCGCCGTGGATCGGCGTGCCGCATTTCACCGCCCCGACGTTCTCGATGACGGCGATTGCGCTGATCGCGCCTGTCGCGATCATCCTGGTTGCGGAAAACCTCGGTCATATCAAGGCAATCGCTGCAATGACCGGGCGCGATCTCGATCGCTACATCGGGCGCGCCTTTGTCGGCGACGGGCTGGCGACTATTCTCTCGGGCTGTTTCGGCGGGACCGGCGTGACGACCTATGCCGAAAACATGGGCGTCATGGCGGTGACCAAGATCTACTCGACGATTGTCTTCGTCGTGGCCGCTGTGATCGCCATTCTTCTCGGCTTCTCGCCGAAGTTCGGCGCGCTCATCCAGTCGATTCCGGTGCCGGTGATCGGCGGCCTGGCGGTCGTCATCTTCGGTCTCATCACGGCAACAGCCGGACGCATCTGGGTCGAGCACAAGGTCGACTTCTCCGAGACGAAGAACCTCATCACCACTGCGGCGGCAGTCATCGCCGGCGCCGGCGACCTCACCCTGCAGTTCGGCGGCTTTGCGCTCGGCGGCATCGGTACCGCGACCTTCGGCGCGATCCTCATCTACGCGCTGTTGAATGCCAAGAAGTCCAAGCCCAACGAAACCATCGATCCCGCGCTGTAACGGCGCGTCGTCCTGCCCTGACGTTCGAGCCCGGCTGTGGTCCACCGAGTTGTGCGACCGCCGCCGGGTTTGGATGATGTCCAGACCTTGCCGGCCGCTCAGGCCTTGAACAGGTCCTTCAACTCGCGCGGCTGCGAGCGCAGGTACTGGCTCGGCGCCGCGACCTGTGCGCCCAGATGCGCGGCGGCATGCCACGGCCAGCGCGGATTGTAGAGCATGACGCGGGCAAGGCCGATCAGATCAGCATCGCCCGAGGCGACGATCGATTCGGCGTGATCGAAGTCGGTGATGAGGCCAACGGCCACCACCGGCATCTTCACCGCCGCCTTCACTGTTCGCGCGAGCGGCACCTGATAGCCCGCTCCGAGCGGGATCTGCGCCGCGGCGAGCCCGCCGCTCGACACATGGATGGCGGCGGCGCCGCGCTTTTCCAGTTCTTCGGCATAGGCGCAGGTCTCTTCGATCGTCCAACCGCCGTCGATCCAGTCTGTGCCGGACACCCGCACCGTCACCGGGCGGTCGGCGGGGAAGGCGGCGCGCACGGCGTCGAACACCTCGAGGGGAAACCGCAGGCGGTTGTCCAGGCTGCCGCCGTAGTCGTCGTCGCGGCGATTGGAGAGCGGTGACAGGAACTGGTGCAACAGATAGCCGTGCGCCGAATGCAGCTGCACGGCATCGATGCCGAGCCGCGCCGCTCGGCGGGCGGCCGAGGCAAAGGCATTGCGGATGCGGATCATCCCGTCGCGGGAAAGGACTGTCGGCAACGCGTCGGTCGGGACCATCGGCAGGGCCGAGGCGGAAACGGTGCGCCAGCCTTCGGGAGCCTCCGGCGGGATCTGCGCCCCGCCCCTCCACGGCAGATCAGTCGACGCTTTTCGCCCGGCGTGCGCCAGTTGCACCGCGATCGGCATCGACGACCACTGCCGGATGCCCGTCAGCGTCTTGGCAAAGGCCGCTTCGTTGGCATCGGAATAGAGGCCAACGTCGCCATAGGTGATGCGCCCTTCCGGCGAGACGGCGGTCGCCTCGATGGTGAGGAGACCGGCGCCGGAGAGTGCCAACTGGCCGTAATGGATCAGGTGCCAGTCGGTCATCGAGCCGTCAGCGGCCGAATACTGGCACATCGGCGCGATGACGATGCGGTTGTCGAGCCGGAGACCGGCAACCTCGATGGGGGTGAACAGGCTGGAGGCAGTCATCGGGAATGTCCTGGTAATCGAGGGCTGGGCAGATCGTCGGCGGCCGGCGAGGGGAGCGGGAAGCAGGCGCGTCCTCCGCTCTGGCCATTCTCTGCGGGCCGCGTTTGCGGGTCCGCGTGCCCGTGCCGGTCGCACGGCAGTGTTGATCAATAGTCCTGCGACGTCGGGCGGAACAGGATCTCGTTGATGTCGACGTCATCGGGCTCGGCGATGGCATAGGCAACGGCACGGGCGAAGCTCGCCGGCGAAATCGCTGCCTCGTAGGCCTTGTGCATGCGGTCGGCGATGTCCGGCTCGGTGATGCTGTCGGGAAGTTCGGTCGCCACCATGCCGGGCGAGATAATGGTGGTGCGGATGTTGTAGGGCTTCACCTCCTGGCGCAGACCTTCCGAGATGATGCGCACGGCGTGCTTGGTGGCTGAATAGACGGCGGCGCCGGCGCGCACCTTATGGCCGGCGACCGACGACACATTGATGATATGCCCCGATTTCTGCGCCGTCATGTAGGGAAGCGCGGCGGCGATGCCGTACAGCACGCCCTTGATGTTGACGTCGATCATCCGGTCCCAATCGGCGATCTTTCCCCGCTCGAGTGGCGAGTGCGGCATCAATCCGGCATTGTTGACGATGACGTCGATGCGGCCGTTGAGTGCGACGGCGGCATCGACCAGCGCCTTGACCTGATCGGCGGACGTCACGTCAGTGGCGCGCACGGCGCCATCGGGCAGCCCGAGTTCCGCAGCCAAGGCTTCGAGCCGGTCGATGCGGCGGGCCCCAAGCACGACATGGGCGCCGGCCCTGGCGAGGTGGCGGGCCGCAGCTTCACCAAGCCCGCTCGATGCGCCAGTAATCACGATGGATTTGCCTGATATGCCCTCGGTCATGTGCGTCTCCAGGTTCACGGTCTTCGGCCGGCAGCCCTTCCCATCGATCGCGGGCGCATGCCCGATCGGACAGTGCTCCCGGCCGGTCAGGTCGGATAGGGCGACGTAGGGCTCGCCGCCGCAACCTTCAAGCCCGATTGAGAAATGCTGCTGAGCGTTCACCGCGCACTTGGCCGCCGAGGCCCTGGCATCCGGCGGCGGAGCCCCACCCTGGGGCTGACAAAAAGCGGGCTCCCGTCGGATGGCGAGAGCCCTTCAGGTCAGGGAGGGAGACGCGTTTTTATTCCTGTGTTCGGGGAAGCCGGTGCTCGCGACCTCAGGCGGCGGCAAATTCCTTGACGAACGCTTCGACGGTCGTGCGCAGATTGCCGGCCTGGCCCGACAATCCGTTCGACAGGGTCATCAGTTGGGTCGAGGCGGCGCCTGTCATCTCGGCCGCCTGGCCGACGCCGGAGATGTTCTCGGTGACCTGATGCGTGCCGGTCGCCGCCTGCTGGCAGTTGCGGGCGATCTCGGCCGTGGCGGCGCCCTGCTGCTCGACCGCCGAGGCGATGGCCGAGGCAATTTCCTTGATGTTGGCGATGATGCGGACGATCTCCGTCATCGACTTCACCGACCCTTCGGTCGCCTGTTGAATCTCGCCGACCTTGGTGCCGATCTCGCCGGTCGCCTTGGCGGTCTGATCGGCCAGCTGTTTGACTTCGGCGGCGACAACGGCAAAGCCTCGTCCTGCTTCGCCGGCGCGTGCCGCCTCGATGGTGGCATTCAGCGCCAGAAGGTTGGTCTGGTCGGCGATGCCCTTGATCAGATTGATGACGTCGCCGATCGCCGAGGCGGCGGAAGCGAGTGCGCCGATGCGGGTGTTGGAGGCCTCGGCCTCGATGAAGGCGGTGTCGGCCACCTTGGCTGAATGTCCGACCTGATTGGTGATCTCGCGCACGGAGGCGGCCATCTCCTCGGACGACGCCGCAACCGTCTGCACGTTGGTGGCGGCTTCCTCCGCGGCGGCGGCAACGGCCTGGGCCTGGCGCGAGGTTTCTTCCGCCGTGGCCGAGAGATTCTTCGCGGCGTCGGCCACTTCGCCCGACGATTGCGCAAAACTGCCGGCGAGCTGCTGCATGTGCCCGACAAAGTCATTGGCGAGCCGCTCGCGGCGGGCGAGCAGCTGACGTTCGACTTCTTCGCGCTCGGCCTGCACCTGGCGCATCCGCTCAGCCTCCTGCAGTTGGCCGCGCAGGGTTTCCAGCGTCTTCGACATGGCGCCGATTTCATCGCCACGGTCCGTGCCGGGAACGGCATTCGACAGTTCGCCACGGCCGAGGGCGGCCATCACCGTCATGGACGACCGGAGTGGGGCGACGACGCCGATGCGCACCGCGAAGAAGGCGATAGCCAGAACAGCGGCGGTGGCGAGGATGAAACCGGTCAGCGAAGAGCGCTCGGACCATACGGCCACGGCGGTTGCCTCGGCGTTCTGCCGGTCCTTTTCCGCGATGAATTTGGAATTCATCGCGGAGCTCGTCTTGATCAGGTCGTCGAGCTCGGGGGCACAGGCCTTGGACATCTCAGCGTTGGCCTTGGACATGCCTTCCTTGCTGTTGTCGCCGATGGCGAGCTTCACCGCATTGCCGCAGGCGCCCGCCACAGCGTTGTCGAACCGTTGCTCGATGGCATTGATCTCGGCTGCGAATTGGGGGGAGGCCTTCTTCGCCAAGGCAGCTTGGTCGTGGTAGAGCCGGACGGCATCGGCGCGCGCCTGCGTGGCCATCGCGTCGTCAGCTTCGTTGTCAGCGAGGATATTCTTGTAGATCGACAGTTCGGTGACCAAGGCATAGCGGTTCGCCCGCGACATGAAGGTTGTCGCTGCGGCAGGCCCGTCGATGATGGCAGAATCGAGCGCGTCGACGACCGTGATCTGCCGCGCGGTGTAGGTGATGCCGATGAGCCCGGCGCAGGCCAACAGGATCAGCAGGCTCAGCACCTTCCACAGCATCGGCCAATTCTTGAACGACATCGCACGGCTCCATATTCGGGTCGATACGGCCGACCGTGCCGCGGCCGCTCGAATGGGCCAAATCGGCCCGAGGCTGCACGTTATGAGGGTGTCTCAGCGCAGGAGTCGATTCGAACAGTCAACCGAGTGTTAATGTGCGAAATTAAGAATAGGTTAATCCGAAATGCCTTCATCAACGATGCTGATATTTGTATGCGATTTTATGTGATTGAAAATGAAAGACTTATTCGCCTGTAGCCGGCGCAGGGCGGTGTCAATCGGCTGCCGAAACACATATAACAATTACTATGCGTAGTAGTCCGTATAGCCGATTCTGTGCTGCATCAGAATACCGACCAATTGCGCCGTCGCGGCCTGCGACAAGGACCGCGTGGCGCCGATGACGCAACCGGACCAGAAACTGGCATGGCTGCGCCGAGCTTGCACCTCGACGCAGCCACGCGAGCTGCGGGCGGGACGGCCTCAGGCGGGAGCGTGGCTGCCCCAGGGACCGTGCAGGCCGGTCGCGGTGTCATCGACCCGCTCGAAGCCATGCGCGCCGAAGAAATCGCGCTGTGCCTGGATCATGTTGGCCGTCGAGCGCGCCGTGCGCATCAGGTCGAACCAGGAGAGGCCGGAACTCAGTGCCGGCATCGGGTGACCATGCAAGGCGCCCTGACCGACGACGGTCCTCAGCCCCGGCTCGGCCGTCCGGATCAGCCCGATGAACACCGGATCCTGGATCAGGCTCCGCGTCGGTGCGCGCTCGAGAGCGGCCGCCATGTCGTTGAGCATGGCGGAGCGGATGATACAGCCGGCGCGCCAGACACGGGCGATCGCCGGCATCGGCAGGTCCCACGCATACGCCGTCGAGGCGGTGGCGAGCAGCCCAAAGCCCTGGGCGTAACACAGGATCTTGCCGGCGATCAGCGCCTGTTCCAGCTGGGCGAGCGAGACTGCGCCGTCGGCGAACCGCTTCGGCGCTGGGCCAAACAGCGCCTCGCCCTCGCGCCGCTCATCGAGCCGCGAAGAGACGTTGCGCGCCATCACCGCGGCATCGATGACCGGGATCGGCGCGCCCAATTGCAACGCTTCGATCGCCGTCCATTTTCCGGTTCCCTTCTGTCCTGCACGATCGAGGATGACGTCGAGCATGGCCTTGCCGGTTTTCGGGTCGGTGGCTCGTGACACGGCGGCGGAGATCTCGATCAGATAGGATTTCAGCGGCCCCTCGTTCCAGCGCTCGAACACGCCAGCGATTTCGTCGGCCCTGAGGCCGAGGCCGTCGCGCATCACGCCGTAGACCTCGGCGATCATCTGCATGTCGGCATATTCGATGCCGTTGTGCACGGCCTTGACGAAATGGCCGGCACCGGCGGCGCCCATGTAGGTGGCGCAGGGGCTGCCGTCGTAGCGCGCGGCGATCGCTTCGAGGACCGGGGCGGCTCGCGTCCAGTCGGCCGCCTCGCCGCCGGCCATGATCGACGGTCCGTGGCGGGCGCCCTCCTCGCCACCGGAAACGCCGATGCCGAGGAAATGCGGGGTCTCGCCGGCAACGGCCGCCTTGGCGCGGCGGTTGGTGTCGTGGAAGTCGGAATTGCCGGCGTCGATGATGAGATCGTCGGCAGCGAGCAGCGGCTTCAGATGCGCAATACTCTCATCGACGGCGGCGCCCGCCGGCACCATCAGGATGATGCGGCGGGGCCTCGCAATGGCGGCAACCAGTTCGGCGAGCGTTCCTGTCGGCACGATATTGGCGGCCAGTTCCCCCGCCCCGGCGGCGAACTTGGTCGTGACTGCCGACGTCCGGTTCCAGACCGCGATGCGGAAACCCTTTTCGGCGATGTTGAGCGCCAGCATCGCTCCCATCGTTCCAAGACCGATGAGTCCGATGTCCGCTGGTCCCGTAGTTCCCGTCATGGCTCGATCCTTTTCGTCGGGGATGATGAGGTGACGGCTTATGTAGGTTGGCGATGTGACGGGACGAGGGAGTCATACGGGAAATCGCAAATCGTCGGTGCGGGCAAGGGCGGCCATTGGCCGCGGTCAGGACCGGATCCGGGGGGCGAGGGAGAGCCGCCACAGCAAGGGAACGGTCGCCAGCAGCGCCAAGCCGGCGATCGTGAGGCCGAGATCGAGCCCAGCGCCATCCGATGGCAGCAGCGAAACCGCCAGGGGGCCGGCCAATTGGCCGAGCGCGAATGCCCCGGTCATGCGGCTGAGCGCGGCGGCGGCGTGATCCGGCGACCTGAGCCGAGCCTCCTGCATGCCGAGCATGGTGACGACGACGAAGGTTCCCCCGACTAAGAGCGCCGAGACGGCGAGGCCCGCCTCGCTCGGATGGAGGGCCGGCAGGAGCGCACCGCAGGCCATCAGCCCGTGGCAGATGGCCCAGGCCTGCAGGCGATTGGCCTGGATCCAGCCGGCGCCGGCAACGAGCGTCGACAGCGCTGCGGCGGCGCCGAACAACGGCCAGACGAGTCCGAAAATGGCGGGGTCGTCGACGATTTGCCGGGCGAGTGCCGGCAGGAAAGTCGCCGGCAGGATGTAGCCGAAGCCGAAAATGCCGTAGGCGAGGGTCAGCAGCCGGAGGTCCCGTGTTTCGCGGGCTCCGCCCGGCCGAACCGGCCGAGTAGGACTCGAGCCGGGCCCGCCGCGCAGCAGAATGAGCGGCGCGACGAGTGCGGCGAGCGTCAGACCGCCGAGCTCCAGCCAAAGCCGGGCCGCCGGGATGCCGGGTCGCGCCGCAAGCAGACAGAAGAGGCCGGCGAGCGCGAGGCCGGTGCCTACCCCGGCATAGACGACGGCGGCCAGGCGCGGCCGGCCGAGCGACGCCAACTCGCTCAGCGCCCAAGTGCTGACGCCGACCAGCGCCCAGCCGCTGAACAGGCCGGCGAGGCCGCGCAGAATCAGCCACAATCCCAGCGATGCGGTGGCACCCATCGCGGCGGTGACTGCGGCCACGCCGAGGAGGCTGGCACGTGCCAGCGTCGCCGGCGCCCAGGGCACGCGAGCTGCAGTCAGTCCGCCGACGAGATAGGCGAGATAGTTGACCGCCGCGAGGTAGGGGCTGGCCGCCATGTCGAGGCCGCCGTCGCGCACCATCAACGGCAGCATCGGCGTGAAGGCGAAACGGCCGACGCCCATGGCGACGGCGAGCGCGGTAGCGGCAGCGACACAGACGGCGAAGGGAGAGGGCGGCTTCATCGACATGCACGGATTAAGCCGCAGATGATCATTGCTGACAAATGAATAGTTATGAACTATCATTCATTTTATGAGAATGCTTGATCTGGAGTCGCTGGAGATCTTTCGCGCTGTCGTCACCGAGGGCGGCGTATTGCGGGCCGCGACGCGGCTCAACCGCGTTCCCTCCAATGTCACCACGCGGATCCGGCAGTTGGAGGAGCGTCTCGGCGTTGCCCTGTTCCGTCGCCAGGGACGCGGGCTCAAATTGTCGGCCGAGGGCGAAAAGCTGTTGTCCTATGCCGAGCGGCTGATCAGTCTGTCCGACGAGGCCTCTCTGGCAGTTGGCGGCGGCGGGCCGCTGGGGCGCCTGCGCCTCGGCTCGCTGGAAAGTGCCGCTGGCGTTCGGCTGCCGCCGATCCTGGCCGAGTACCACGCGCGCCATCCGGGGGTGTCGATCGAACTGTCGACCGCGCCGACGGCGGCACTGATCCAGAAGGTGCTGAAATTCGAGGTCGACGCGGCTTTTGTGTCCGAACCGTTCCTCTCGGCCGGATTGGAAAGCTTGGCCTGTTTTGACGAGGAGCTGATCCTGATCGCGCCGCCTGGATTATCGGATGCCGAGGCGCAGAGCGTGGCTCGGCGCACGGTCGTCGGATTTGCGCAGGGCTGCTCGTATCGCCGCCGGCTGGAGGAGTGGCTCGCCGGCTCGGGCACGACGCCGGAACGGATGCTGGAAGTCGGCTCCTATCACGCCATTGCGGCCTGCGTCGCCGCTGGCATCGGCGCGGCGATCCTGCCCGTGTCGGTGCTCGACAGCCTGCCGGCGCGCGACCAGGTGTCGCGATCGGCACTCCCGCCGCAGATCGCGGCAAACCGCACCCATCTCGTCTGGAAGGCGCCGTCGACGCCGGCGATCGACGCCCTGGTGCGCCTGTTCGACGCCTGACCCGGCTCCGGGGCGACGCCTCAAATCGAGGCCCGGAGCCGACCTGTCTGCCCGCGTGCCGGCTCCTCTGGCGCTCTGAGGTTTCCGCCCTCAGCAGCGCACGAAGGCGAGGCCGAGCACGTCCGCCAGGATCTTCAGATCGTCGACGTAATCGCCGTAGACGATGACGACATGCTCGCGCGAAATATTGTCGATGAGCTTTGGCAGATTATCGAATTCGAGGAGCCCGGTGGTCTCGCAATGGTTGAAACCGTGCCGGCTGGTCTCGACCACGTCGACGCCGGCGGCGATCAGCGTCTTGCCGTCGAATTTCATCTCGATGGCGGTGGCGCGGACGTTGCCGGTGAGGTCGCTGTCGACGCCGCACCCCGAGCCGTCGCGCGGGATTTCGTAGGTGCCGCCGAAATCGCGGAGCGTCACCTTGCCGGTTGGCGTCATTTCCGCCGGCACGATGCCGACGAAGGCGCAATGACCGAGACGGGCGAGGTTCTTCCAGCGTTCGCGCGGGAAACGGGCGAGATCGGGGGAGAGCGAGTCGCCGAAATGGTCCCTCAGCGCCCCGACGTAAGTCACCGGGTACATGTTCGACATCATGCAGGGCTGGTCGAGGTAGACCGAGGCAGCGACCATGCCCTCCATGGCGATGAAATCGCCGTCGCAGGAGGCGATGTAGCCGTCCTCCCTGAGGAGCGCCTGGGCGAGGCAGGGGACATCGCGGCCGCCGTTGATGATGAGATCTCCATAGCAGTTGACGCCGAAGCCGAAGGCCTGGCGCTCGGCGAGAATGTCGCGGATGGCGAGATAGGTGCGCATCGCCGTGTCGAGCGCCTCGGAGCGGACGTTGCCGACGACGAAACGCGCCGAGCGCTCTGCCCAGATCGCCGCCACGCGGTCGGCCGGGATCGCGTCGCGGCCGTCACGGAAAGCGGACAAGGGCAGCACGTCGATCTCGGTGCCGAGCCCTTGCGTCACGAGGTGGCCGGCGGAGCGGGCGTTCCAGGGGAAATTCTGTTCGCCGAACACCACCAGACGGGAGTGGCTAAGGAAACGGCGCGTGCCCAGGGCGCGCAACAGCGATTTGCCAGCCGCAATTGACGGGACCAGATGCACGGTGACGCCGAGGGCAGAGAGCATGTCGCGCGCCGACCAGCGCCAGAAGTCCGGCTCGTCGAACTCCATCAGTGGCCAGAAGACGACGGGCAGGCCGCGCTCGACCAGCACCTCGGGGTGCGAGTTCCACACTTCGGTCGGATAGGCGGGAACGCTGACGGGCAAAATGGCGTCGACTTCCGGCCCGAGCCCACGCACGATCTCGATCCAATGTTCGGGCGATTTCACCTCGATCATCGGCAGTACGTGGGCAATGCCGGCAACTTCCTGCGTCAGGTGGGAAATGTCGACCGTCGGCTTTCCCGGACGGGCCAGAATCGGCTGGACCGTCGCCGGGGGGCGCTTCAAATGGTCGGGGAGCGTGCCGTATGTGAACCGTTCCATGCCTCGTCTTCCTCCGCGAGATCTGTTGCTGCCGGCCGGGCTGGTCTGTTGCCAGCTCCGTCGCTCGCCGTCCGACCCAACTGATGTGGCAGGCGCGGCGATCATGTGCCGATCGCAACCAGTCCTTAGCCTATCCTGCGCTGCGCCGTTACGCGCAATCGTGATGATCCCCTAAAGGGGGCGAGGCGCGTGCCGTTGCGCATTCCTTTGCGATCGGCCGGCGTCCCGGTCGTCAGAAACACTCAGACTTGATTGGAAGCGTCATTCGACCCACATTGCCCAGCCTCGCGAGCCGACCGCCGGACGGCCGACATGCCGGGCCGGGCGATGCCGACCGCCAGTCAGGACGAGGTCGGGCAGCAGTCCCTGGTTGGTCGCCCCGGCAGAGGGCGCCTTGGGACGTTGGGGGGCGACAATGGGAATCGATCTTCACGGGTTGAACTTCCTGCGCCTCGCGCGGCGCTCGGGGCCGTTCGGTGCAACAGTCATGATCGGCCGGCAGGGTGTGCACCTGAAGCCGAAGGTGATCGAGGTCTGCCTTGGCCCGGAAGCGCGAGCGCTCGCTGGGCAATACGCCGAGCCGCTGCTCACCGCCTATTTCGGCGCGACCGATGTCCAGTCGATCGACTTCTCCGACTACGAGAGGGCGTCGATCATCCACGATTTCAATCAGCCGGTGCCGGATGCACTGCACGGCCGGTTCGATACGGTGATCGACTTCGGCACGCTCGAACACGTCTTCCAGATCCCGCAGGCGCTGAAGAACTGCTCGCTTCTGGCAAGTTCCGGCGGTCAGATCCTGCATGTGTTGCCGGCGAACAACCTCTGCGGTCACGGCTTCTGGCAGTTTTCACCGGAATTGTTCCTGTCGCTCTATTCGACACGCAACGGCTACCGGGACACCGAACTGCTGCTGGCCGACTTGCGCGATACCGCGCATTGGCACCACGTGCAGCCCGCTCCGCCCGGCGAACGGATCGCCGTGAGTTCCGCCGCGCCGGTCTATATCCTGGTCAGGACGGTCAAGGCGCAGAGCGCCTTTTCGCATGACTCAGTGCAGCAGTCGGATTATCTGGTTGCCTGGGACGCCGCGGCTCCGCCAGAATTGCCGGCGCGGCCGCCATTTTGGCGCAAGCTTCTGCGCTCGCTGCACAAACGGCGCGGGCGCCTCGACGGCACGCGCCATCTTCGCAAGATTGCTGTCGGCGACGCGATGCAGTCGGGGTTGGAAGGATAGACGAGCATGACGGGACTGCCGGCGACGATTGCGGACCATGTCGCAACCTTCTGGCCACAATCGCAGCCGCAGCAGCCGGCGGAGGCGCCGGTGCCGGGATCGATCGCCATCGTCACCGCCTTCTTCGACATCAATCGTGGCGACTGGAGCCAGCTGACCTCCGACGTGTCATCCAAATACCGACGCTCGGTCGACGACTACTTCGCCAATTTCGATCATCTTGCCCGCGTCCGCAACGATCTGATCGTGTTCACCTCGCCCGATCTGGCCGAACGCGTGCTTGCCCATCGTCGTGCCCACGGGCTCGAGCACCGCACCACGATCTTCGCTGTCGACCGGCTGTTCGACATCGCAACGGTCAGGGCTGCGCTCGCCGCCGCCGACGCGCAGATGACGGAGAAATTCAAGGATTTCGTCTGGCGCCCATCCGCTCCTGAATACAACAAGGCCGACTATGTCGTCGTCAACGCGCTGAAGTCGACGTTCGCGCTGACGGCGATCGAGAAAGGGGCGGTCAGGGCGGCGCAGCTCGCCTGGATCGATTTCGGCTATGCCGCGCGCGACGGCATCGTCGAGACGGACCACGAATGGACCTGCGATTTTGGCGACAAGATCAATCTTTTCGCCATCTTCCGGCTGGACCAGCGGCACATCTACGACATCGTCCGGCGCAGCGAAGTCTATATCCAGGGCTGCCATATCGTCGGTCCGGTCACCTCCTGGCAGCGTTTCAACGAGCTGATGTCGGAGGCCTTTCGGGCTCTGATCGCTTGCGGGCTCATCGACGACGACCAGACCATGCTGTTGATGGCCTACCGTGCCGAACCGGACAGCTTCATCCTGCGGCGCCGGCGCATCGATCCAGACCTCGACTGGCGCTTCATTTTCAAGCGGTTCCGCGCCGGTTCGCTGCCGCCCGACGAGGAATTGCCGGACGTGCCCGACAAGGGCCAACCAGATTGGTTCCGTGATTTGAAGACGGTTCTGCGCCGGCGCCTGCGCGCCAGCGTCCGCAGCCTCATGTCCGCCCGGCAGAAGGCGTAAGGCGCCGACGGCAGCGGGCGGAAGTCACGCGGCCTGCGGCCAAATGCCGAAGGTCTCCTGCATGTACGGCAGGCAGCGGCGATTGCTGGTCCGGTTGATGTCCGCCAGCGGGCTCAGGTTCGAGGCGTCCTTGTTGCTGCTCGGGCGCGGACCTTTGGAATTGAGCCAGATGCCGACGCCATTGACTTCCATCATGCCGGACAGCCAGAAGTCGTCCTCGGTCCACAGGACGTCCGGGATCTGCCAGGCCAAAGCCGGGAAGAAGGCGGGGCGGACGCAAACGCCGCCGAAGCCGGACATGACGTCGACGTAGCCGTCCGTGCGGAAGTTGCGAATGGCCGGCTTCAGCAATCCCAGCGACAGCGTTCGCTTCAGTCGATAAGTCAGATCCTTGCCGCGACCGACATTCGGGATGGCGCGGGGCTTACGGCGGAACGAAACCCTGTTGGCGAAATCCGCCCCCTGCTCGCAAATGGCCTCGTCCGGGCGCTGCCGGCTCGCCTCGATAAATCGGGCGAGCCAGCCTCTGGCGTAGGCCTGATCGTCATCGCAATAGACGATCTTCACATCCTTGTCGGCCCAACGGCGCGCGGTCGGCAATATCTTCGTCGCCGGGCCGAGATCGTCGTCGACATTGCAGATGGTAATCCAGTCTGGCAGCGGCGGAAGGGCGGGAACCTCGCCAGGAAAACGCTTGTATCGCCGCGGAATGTTGAGTTCGACGCGATCGGGCCTGGCTGTCTGTCGTTGAAGCGTCGCGAAAAACCGCGGCAGATGTTGAAATCTCGGCGGAGTTGTCGTCAACGAAACCACGAACATGGGTGTCTCGCTCGAGAAGGGTCTTTCGGACAGAACCTCAGTAGGCCCACGCGGGGCGTAGTCAAGCCGCGGCTTCTGCGCGGGGATCGATTTCGGTCGCGGATGGGCGCTTGCAGGTCCCGCACCGCCGACTTGCCCGTACCGCGAGCGGGCTTGCCCGATCATAGTGTCGGGGTGGATACGTTGCCGGGTGCTTGGTTTCTGTTAAATTGCGCCGCGAACCGCATCCCCTGCGGCTGCCTGACCGGGATTGTCTGAGAGGGAAAATGCTTACTCCAAATCTGGTTGACTACGTGACCCCTTATTGGGTGGGCGCTGAGGCAACGCATGCCGATGAGGCGGAATTACACTCGCGTGATGCG